>JBCCQM010000168.1:0-18581 GCA_039024335.1 Myxococcota bacterium | reverse complement strand
CGGGGTGGCAACTCGCCCCCCTCGTTCCTGCGATGGTCTGGACCCGCGGTCGTTTCACCCCGCTACGCGTGCGACTCTTCTTGGAGTTTGCGGCGGCGCGCCTCGGGTAGCAGCAGCGCGGGCTTGTCAGTCTGGACCTGGTGGATCGGCGAGGCTGTTCTTCATCCGGATGTCGATCAGGCGTCGGCGTTCGCTTCGTCTCGATCACCCACGGCATCGACATCCATCCCGGCGGCGAGGCGATGAGCCGTCTCATGCTCACTATGCTCAGTGCCGTCGCCGACTTCGAGCGCGAACTCATCGTCGAGCGCACCAAGCTGGGACTTGCGAGGGCGCGCGAGAACGGGAAGACCCTCGGCCGACCTCGAGCAATACTCGAGGGCGAAGACTCCGGCGCGGGCCCACCGTCAGTACAGACGGCGGGCGAAGCGTTCGAGCTTGTCAGGGCAGAGGTCGGGCTTCGTAGGCACCCAGGTCTCCGGACGGGCCCGCTGCACAGCGCAGCAGAACCCGATGAACGGTGCCGACGGATCGGAAGGTGCGATCGATGACCTCCATGTTGGTCAGGTCTGCATGAGCCGAGGGGAAGAAGACGAGGACTGCGTCGGGTCGGGGTGCGTCGTCCGCTACAAGAACTGGTGCCAGGGGGAAGAGCCCTCCGCTTCATGTGACGAGGACGAGGGCTGACGTCGGCTGGAGGCACGTCCTGCCCCACTCGGCTTCTTGAGCGTCGCCGCGCGAGGGTTCGCGTCAGCCGTGGAGGCCTACTCGGGCGCGGGGCGGAACTCGCAGAGTTCGCCGGCGGACTTGTTGAAGCGGAGGCAGACGGGGCCTCCCTCGGCGAGCATGCACTGGTCTTCCGGCTTGCGCGGGAGGATGTTCGGCTCGGGTGCGCACTTTGGCATCGGAGGACCCGGAGCGGCTTCGTCGGCGGCGGGGTCTGGCTCGTCGGTCTCGGCCACAGGCACCGTCGTTTCGGAGGGCGGCTCGTCGACATCTTCGGCCGGCTCTGTGGGCGGTGGCTGTGCTTCGGCTGCGTCCGCAGGCGCGGCCGTGACGGGCTCTGGCGGAGACGCGGGAGCGGGCGCCGTCGAAGCGCACGCCGTCGAGCACGCGAGCGCTACGACCCAAGAGGCTGTCCATGCAGAGCGCATCGGTGCGGCCTACGTTCGGGCCCGGAGTTCGCGGCGGAGGATCTTGCCGCTGGCGGACTTGGGAATGGCGTCGATGAACTCGACGACGGCCAGATGCTTGTACGAGGCGAAGCCCTCGGCCGCGAAGGCGACGACGCCAGCTTCGTCGAGGGCTGCGTCGCCGGTCTTCACCACGAAGGCCTTGGGGCGCTCGCCGGCCTCTTCGTCCGGGATGCCGATGACCGCCGCGTCGGCGATGTGGTCGTGGCTGAGCAGCTTAGCTTCGAGCTCGGCGGGCGCGACCTGGAAGCCCTTCACTTTGATCAGCTCCTTGAGGCGGTCGACGATGAAGAAGTGGCCGTCGTCATCGACGACCGCGATGTCTCCGGTGTGCAGCCAGCCGTCGGCGTCGAGGGTGGCCGCGGTCGCTTCGGGGTTGCCGAGGTAGCCCTTCATCACCTGCGGACCCCGAACCCAGATCTCACCGCGCGCGCCCGGGTCGGCGTCGTTGCCAGAGTCCGGGTCGACCACGCGAACCTCGGTGTTCGGCAGGATGGTGCCCACCGACGCCGGTTTGTAGTCGCTGGGGTGGATCGAGTGGGTGACCGGGGAGCTCTCGGTCATGCCGTAGCCCTGGCCGATCGTGCACCCTACCCGCTCGGCGGCTGCGGACGCGAGCTCTCCGGAGAGGGGCGCGGCCCCCGAATAGATCTGGGTGACCGAGGACAGGTCATACTCGTCGACGACGGGGTGCTTTGCGAGCGCGAGCACGATGGGCGGCACGAGATACAGCCGCGTGATGCGATGCGTCTGCACGAGCTCGAGCATCTGCACGAGGTCGAAGCGCGGCACGGTAACCACGGTGGAACCGCTGCCCAGCGCGAGGTTCATCAGCACTTGCATGCCGTAGATGTGGAAGAACGGCAGCACGGCGAAGCACACGTCGCCCTCGCCCATCTCGATGAACTCCTTGGCTTGACACAGGTTTCCGACCAGGTTCTGGTGGGTCAGCATCACGCCCTTGGGAAAGCCGGTGGTGCCCGAGCTGTACGGCAGCGCGACGACGTGGTCGGCGAGGTCGACCTCAACCTGGGCGGAGAGCGGCTCGGCAAACAACGTGGAAAGCGCGGGCGCGTCGGCGTCGTCGAGCACGTAGATCTCCTCGATGCCGCACTTCGCCGCGGCCTTGCGCGCGGTCTCGAGGAACATGCCGACCGTGATGATCGCGGTGGCCTTGGAGTCGCCGAGCTGAAAGGCGATCTCCTCGGCGCCGTAGGTTGGATTCAGCGTCGTGACGCACGCACCGGCATAGGCGAGCCCGTGGAACGCGACGGCGTAGTCCGGAATGTTCGGGGCCATGAGCGCCCAGGTGGTGCCCGGCCCGACCCCGCGCGCCTTGAGCCCGCCGGCAAATCGACGGATGCGATCGGCGAGCGTGGCGTAGCTCGTCGCCGTGCCCGAGCCGCCTTCGATTAAGGCCGCCTTGTCGGCGAGCCGCTCCGCGTGCGTGAGAACGAAGTCGGTGATCGACTTGTCTTCGAGAACGACGTCGGGGAGCTTGCTCTTCAGGATCCGCACGGGCGGAAGTCTATCGCGGGCGCGCGGCCGGTTCGGCCACGATCAGCCCCGCACCGAGGCAATCCCGCAGCGCAGCGTCCACCACGTCACCCAAGCCCGCGTCGAGCTCTTCGGTCGTGGGCGGCGTGCCCTGCTGCGTCGGCAGCGTCACCTCGCCTGCGTCGACCCGCGCGCGCACCAGAGCCACCAGCGCTTCGCGGTCGCGCGTCCCGTCCATGGCCTCGAGCAGCGCGGCGTGGAGCGGGTGCAGCGGCTGGTAGTTGTTCCCCGGCGTCGACACGAAGCCCAGCTCGACGGACTCGAGGCGGGTCAGCGGAAGCACACGCGGATGCGTGGGCATCGGTGGGACTTTGGCGGCATGCTCCTTCGTAGCCGCGAGCCGGGTTCGTGCGGGTGCCGTCTTGCTCAGAAGCGTGGCGCGGAACTGCCGAACCACGGCGAGGTCGAGCATCTGCTCCGCCGCCCGACGATCCTCGTGGCGCGCACACGCCTCGGCTGCTGCGATGGCGAACGCTTCGGGCTGGATGCCCATCGGCGCAACGTCGTCGACGTAGTGCAGACCGTGCGCTTCGGCGGTCTCCCAGACTTCCGAGACCGAGAACGCCTGATGGTGCGCAGTCGCGTACTCGTGCGCGACGTAGTTCTCGCCGTAGCTCAGCGCCGCGTCGATCTCGGCCAGGACGGCCTTTCCGCGATGCGTCGCCTGCAAGCCCGGGGCCTCGCGCAGCGCTTCCAGTGCAGACGCAGGAGACGCATCGGAGATGGCCACCGCCATGCGCAGCACCTCGCGAATGCCGTCGCCTGGTCGCACGTTGTAGCTGAGGTATGCAATGCCTGCAGGAGACAGGGCGCGCGCGAGCAACCGCCAAAGGGCTGCGCGCGTGTCCTCGTCGACCCACGAGAACACGCCGTGGGCAACGATCGCGTCGAAGCTCGACGCCTCAGCCTCGAACGCTGCCAGGTCCACCGCGTGCAGCTGCACGTTGCGCAGCCCGAGTTCCTCGATGCGCCGCCGTCCGACCCCGACCGCCGCGGCATCCACGTCCACCCCCACGAACGTGGCCTCCGGCATGCGGGCCGCCATCGCGATCACGTTCACACCGTGCGCACAGCCAATCTCGAGCACGCGCGCGCGGGTCGATGGCCCGGGCTCGATGCCCCACCGCCGAGCGACCTCGAAGAGCACGCTCGGATGCGTCTGCGCCACCGGCCGGTCTGCATAGGACTCGTGCATCGCGAGACGCAGGGTACCGCGCGTCAGTCCGCGCCGAGGCCCAGCCGTCCACGAAGATCGGCGATCCACCCGTCGAGGTTGGTCAACGTCGCCTCGATCAGGCTTGGGTCGTCCTCGAGCTGCTCGAGGGCGGCGCGCAGCTCCGCTTTGGCGCGACGCAGACGGCTGGCGACGGTGCCTTCGGGGAGCTCGAGAACCGCTGAGATCTCGGACCGGGAAAGTTCCTCGAACACGTGAAGCTCGAGCGTCGCCTGCAAGGCAAACGGCAGGCTTCGCAACGCCTGCAGCAGCAGCGCCTGCTCCTGCCGCACCGCAACGACCGCGCTGGGCGAAGACGACACCGCCGCCAGGCTTGTGCTCGCCTCGGCGAAGGTGGGCGCGCGAACGTGGCGCTTGAGCTCGTCCCGCGCGACGTTGTAGGCGATGCCCAAGAGGTAGGTGCGGAACGCCGAGTCCCCGCGGAACCCGCCCAGGCTCTTTGCGCAGCGCTCGAAGACCGTGGCGACGAGGTCCTCGAGGCGGGAGGGGTCTGGGCACTTGTTGGCCAAGAACCGTCCGACGACGTCGAGGTTGCGCTCGATGAGTTGCTCGCCCGCGACGCGCTCCCCCTCCGCCCATCGCCGGTACAACCGGGCGTCGTCATCCACGGATACGGCCTCCAGCGCGAGGGCGTTCAAAGCGAGCCCTCCTGCACGGCGAGGTCCTGCAGCATGGCCGACACGTCGTGTGCACCATTGGAGACGGGGCGTTCACGGACCGAGATCCCGTACCACCCCGAGTTGGCGTAGGCATAGCGTCGACCGTCCCCGGAGAGGGCGAACACCCTCGAGCGCTCGGTCTGCACCGTGTGCACGGCTTGTCGTTCGCCACGCCAGAGTGCATGGACGCCCTCCTTTCCCATGTAAAGCAGGTCCCCCGCGTCGCTTGTCGCGCCACGGAAGTAGGGTCGCCCGCCGACATCGAGCCGCGACTTCGCGGGGACGGCCTCGAAGGCGCCGGCACCATCGCGCTCGAACGCGACGGGCTCATCTCCTACGAACAGAAGGTGGGTTTCGTCGGGCCACACGTGAAGACCCGAGAAGCCAACCTCTCCACCGATGGGCAATCGCTGGTGTGTGCCGTCGAGCGACCACACGTGGAGTTCGGCTTCGCGTCCGCACGCCGCCGCGACGAACCCTTCCCCTGCCGTCAGTGCGCCGCAGCCGGTCATGCCATCGAGGACTCGCGGTGCATCCTCGGTGACCGTTTTCGTGACTCCATCTTTCCAGCTCCACAGCACGCCCTCACGCATGCCGAAGAGGGTTCCGTCAGGGCCCATCGTGATGAGATCGGCGGGAGGTGCTTCGCTTTCGATGGCGCCGGAGGCGAGACCGATGAGCGGCGTTGCGTTGCCCCAATGGGACGCGACGACCCGGTCGTTCGCCTCATCGAGGAAGAGCTGCCGTGGGGCCCAGTCCAGCTCGGTGAGGGTTCGACTCGTCCCCTCGTCGACGTCCCAAACGCGCACCGTGTAGTCCTCCGCGCTGGAAACTGCGGTCGTCCCGTCCTGAGAAAGCGCAAGGGCAAAGACCGGCGCATCGTGTCCGTCGAGCGCATGCACGCGCGGAAGCTCGAACCGTCGCAGGACACGGTCTGCGCTCACGGCCCAGACCGCCCCGTCGGTGTCGAAGTCGGCGGACTGAATCGACGACGGTGCCGTCAACGGAGTCTGACTAAGGCTGAGAAGGTGATGAACGAGCAGCGTGTTTCCGGTCTTCGTCACGGCGTGCACGCCATCGGGCGAGAAGCCCACCAGCGTGCCTTCGACGGTGCGCGGAGTCGCCATCCTCCCGTCGATCCGGCTGAGAAACGTATCCCCGTCGCCGGTTTGCGCAGCGATCCAGCGTCCGTCGGGTGCGACGCGGAGGCTCGAGTACTCGATGTCTTCCGCGGACAGCCTCAGGACGTAGTCATTGTCGAGGTTTTGGCGGAACAGTCCCGTGCTGTATCCGCGAATGAACACATGGCCGTGAGACGGGTCGAACTCGACATCGGCGGCGGCGGGCCCGAGCGCCTGGGTGATCCCGATGCGAAGGTCGTGAACGAACGCAGCGCCTCGGTTCTCGATCCATGCGACTTGTGACCCATCGGGATGGACGCGAACACGATGGATGGTGGCGTCGGTCTCGTGCCGCCACTCATCGCCACCGCGAACTTCGACGCGAATCGCGTGCTGCCCCTCCTCGATGCGCGCCACCACCAACGCATCTCTGGAGGCCGCAACATCGGAGCGGTACTGCATGTCCGCGGCGCACAGCGCATCGTATTCCGCCAGCAGTCGGGGGTCGTCGATGGAGAGGTCCCTCCAGCGAGGGCCGAGGGTCATCGCATTCTCGGGCAGCGGCTCTTCGCGGATGCCCAGCTGCGCCAAAGGCACTTCGGATGTACCGCTCTCGGAAAGATCGTGCGCGTGCCAGTGGCCTTCGACGCCGTAGAACAGCAAGCCGCCACAGACGCGCGGATAGGTGATGCCGGGCGGCAGGCGCAGCTCTAAGGAGGCGGGCCCCAATGCGACCGCGCGCTCGATCAACGCCCGCGCACGCGTCCCGTAGTTCTCCAGCGCGCGCAGGGCCGTGAGGGCTCGCGCCGGATCGTCGGGCAGCGCCGCTTCGGCCTGCAGCAGCGCGATCGAGGGGTCGGGATCCTGCGCCGCCATCGTGAGCGCGCCCGCGCCCGCGGCGGCCAGGCCCGCAAACGCCCACGTCGATGCCCGTCGCCATTGCGGCCGTTGCCCGCGGGTGAGCGCCGCCGCAAGCGCACCGACCGTCTCGAAGCGCTCCTTCGGCTCGTCCTTCAGGGCGCGCTGCAGGACGGCGTCGACACCCGCCGACACCCGCCGACGCGGCGTGGGCTCCTGCCCGGGCAGCCCGCCGCGAAGCAGCTCGTGCCCCGTGATCGCGATCGCGTACTGGTCCGAGGCCGGCGTCGCGCTGGCGCCCGCGAACAGCTCGGGCGCCATGTAGCCGGGCGTGCCTGCCGTGGTCGTTTGCAGGGCGCCGCAGGCTTCGGTGGGCTCCACCGCGGAAGGGTCGAAGCGCGCCAGCCCGAAGTCGGCGACCCGTACGCGGCCGTCACGCCCGAGGAGAATGTTGGACGGCTTGAGGTCGCGATGGACCAGCCCTTCGTCGTGTGCCGCCTGAACGCCCAGCGCCACCTGCCGCAGCACGTCCACGACCGCCGCCTCGCTGCGGTGCTCCTCCTCGAACCAGCCGCGCAGGGTCCAGCCCTTGACGTACTCGGTCGCGAGAAAGACCTGGCCGTCCTCGGTGGCGCCGACCTCGTACACCGGCAGCACGTTGGGGTGCGAGAGCCGGGCCAGCGCCTTCGCCTCCCGCACGAGCTCGTCGTGGTCGTCGGCGCGGGTGGAGAGCACCTTGAGCGCCACCAAGCGGTCGAGCTGGTTGTCGAACGCCTTGAACACCACCCCGCGCGCGCCCGAACCGACACGCTCGAGGATCGAGTACCGACCGATGCGGATCGGCCCCTGCTCATCCCCGAAGACGCGCCGATACACCGCACTTCGTAGATGGGACCGCTCGAGTCCAACGAAGGTGAGGAAGTCGGGCGCAGACACGGCGAGCGGGGAGGACGTCATCGTAGCGGGTGAGTGGACCCGCCCCGCCCCGCTGATCACGAGGGCCGAACAAAAGCCGCTGCGGCCGCACTGTGCGGCACCAGGGCCCTCAAGCGAGCAGGCGGCCCAGCAGAGACTGGACGTCGTTGGCCGCGGAAAGGGGTGCGCCGAGCGTGGCCACCGTGAAGCGGTGCTCGCCGACCTGCAGCGGGATCGCGTACAGGCCCTCGGCCGACCAGCCCTCGCGTGCGCAGGCCTGCGAGACGTCGCATCCGGAGCCCTTGGCGGAGCCGAGCGCGGCAAGTGCTTCGAGGTCATCGTTGCCCACGCCACCGAGAAGCAGGCCGTCGTCGTCGGCGACCGCGGCGGCGCGAAGACCGGCATCACCGGCGTTCTGCGCCAAGAACAGGCGAATCGCCCGGCTGGGGTCAGGGCTACGAAGAATGCGTCGCTCGGCTTCCATGCCGCGGAGTCTGCCCGACCTGCACGATGTGCCGAAAAAACCGACACCATCGCAGGCTCGAGCGTCTAGCGGGCGCTGGCGCGGTAGCCCTGCAGCCCGGCAAGGTACGCCGCCAGCGACGGCCACCCGCGCGTGAGCGGCTCGGTCTCCTCGACCGCCGTCGGGCCAGCAGCGTTCAACCGCTCGCGCGCGTCCTCTGCACGCCCCGCTTCGTGCAGCGCGAACGCCCACAGCAGCCGCAGCCGCCGCAGCCGCCGGGCCGGCAGCACGCCCTCTGCCTCGAGCCACCGCTCGGACAACAGCGGGTCCACCTCCGCGTGTCGTCCGCGACGCAGCAGGATGATCACCCGCGGCGTCAGCAGCAACGCGCGCTGCGGCTGCGAGACGTCCGGCGCGTGGCGGTCGAGATACGCCTCGGTCGCGTCGATGTCGGCGTCGGCGACGAGCAGCTTCGCCGTGGCCGCCGTACCGACGAAGTGTCCCCAGGTCGCGGCAAGCGAACGGCGCACGTCGGGCTCTTGCTCGAGCGCGCGGCACGTCGAGACCGCCCGCTCGGGCCGGCCCAGCTCGACGAGTGCGGAGGCGGCGTTGGCTTGAAACAGCATCGCGTAGCCGGGCAGCCGGGCGGCTCGGGCCTTCTCGGCGCACGACTCGAAGGCGACCAGGCCCTCGCGCACCCGCCCCTGGTTGACCATCGCCACGGCGTCCTGGTTGAGCGCCGCCAGCGTGCGCGCGGCGACGATCATCCGGGCGTAGAGCACGCCAACGCCGAGGACGATCGCCGAGAACACCACGAGGAGTAGCAACGGGAGCCCAATGCCGGTCAGGCTCGCAAGGACCCAGCAGGCCGCAACGAGAGCCGTGAGCAGCAGCGGCAGGAGGAGCAGCTTGGTCCGACGCGTCATGCCTCGGAGGTGAGACGGTCGCGGCGCCCAAACGTTGCACCGCTCAATGCATGCGGGGGCGCCAGGTCAGGGCGACGGGCATGGCGGAGGCAGGGCGCAGCGTTCCCTGGGCGCTGTCACGCGCCGGCTGGAGCGCGCTGATGCGGACGCGCTGCAGCATCCGCGCCGTGATGGTGACTGCCTCCACAAGCGCGAGCTCGCGGCCGATGCACATGCGAGAGGCGCGACCGAACGGGTAGTAGGCGCAGGGGTGACGCTTGGGTGCGTCGGGTCCAAAGCGCGTGGGGTCGAAGCCCAGCGGATTATCCCAATAATCGGGGTGGCGATGCGAGAGGTAGGGTGAAAGCAGCACGCCCGCATCGACGGGCACGGTGTGGCCGCTGGGCAAGGTGTCGGGCGCCGTCGTCCTGCGCGGAAAGACCCACGCGGAGGGGTGCAGCCGCAGCACCTCCTGCACCACCTGCATCGTCAGCGGGAGCTGCCGGAGCGATGCGGCGCTGAGCGGTTCGTCGAGGGCATCGACCTCCTCGACCAAGCGCGCGTACCAGTCCGGGTGCAGCGAGAGGCGGTTCATGATCCACGTCAGCGTGAGCGCAGTGGTCTCGTGGCCGGCCATGAACAACGTGATCAGCTCGTCGCGAACCTGGTCGTCGGAGAGTGGCTGGCCATCGTCGTCGCGGGCGGAGAGCAGCTGCCCGAGCAGCCCCTCATCGTCGCCGTGGGCCCGCTGGTCGGCGATGCACCGCTCCACGCTCGACTGGATCCGCCGGCTCGCCCGCCCGAACCGAAGGTTTGCTGGCGTGGGCAAGCGGTCGAACGCCGGCGGTGCAACCAACCGAGAGTTGATCGCCCCCGCGAGCACGCCGACGTCGTCGCAGAAGGTGTCGAGTTCGTCGCGGATGTCCCAAGCAAACAGGGTCCGGGTGATCGCCCGCAGCGTCACCCAGCCCATCTCGTGGGTGAGGTCGTCGAGGCGCGCCCGCCCGTGCCAGCGGTCGAGCAGCTCGTCGGTGGAGGCGACCAGGTCGGGGACGAGCGTGTGGACCGAGCGCTTGCTGAACAGCGGCTGAAGGACCCTCCGGCTGCGGCGCCACGTGGCTCCGTCGGAGACCAGCAACCCCTCCCCGGTGATCCGCTCGAGACGCCGATACGGCAGGCGGCTGTAGTGCCCAGCTTTGTCGTGCAGCACGTGCTCCACGTCGTCCGGGTGCGCGAGTACGACGACATCCTTCGGCCCGAAGCGGAGGCGGAAGACGTCGCCATGCGCGTGCCAATGGCGCGTGAACGCCTCCACCAGGTTGCGCTCCACGTCCAGCACGTTGCCGAGCAGCGGGAGGGGGTCGGGACCTGGCAGGGGCGCTTGCGCGGGCACGATTTCAGTCTGCGGTGCCGTGGCCGGGTCGTCTGTGGACAAATCTGGGCATCATCATGCTATTTTCGGCACAATGCTGGCCGATCTTCCGCTGTTCTTGAGCGTGGCGGAGCTGGGCAGCTTCACGCAGGCGGCCGACGTACAGGGCCTGCCGCGATCGACCCTGAGCCGCAGGATTCGGGCGCTGGAGGCCGGTTTGGGCTGCCGGCTGTTCGAGCGCACCACCCGTCACGTGCGCCTCACGCCCGAAGGTCGTCGGCTCGCCGAAGATGCACGCCCGCTGGTGGGCAGCCTTCAGCGGCTGCTGGAGGACGTTCGGGACCAGGGGAGCACGCCCACCGGTCGCGTGCGAACGGGCGCGCCCGTGGGGCTGGGCCGGGAGTTCATCACCCAGTTCATCGCCGAGCTCCGCGAAGAGCTGCCGGGCATTGCGGTGGAGGTGGTCGCCTCGGAGGGTCCGCCCAACGTCATCCGCGACCAGCTCGACATCGCGTTGGCCGAGGGCCCCCTGCCCGAGACGGGCGCCATCGCAAAGCTGCTGCTCGCGACCGAGGCGCGGTGCGTCGCCTCGCCGGACTACCTCGAGCAGCACGGAACACCGCGCACGACGGAAGACCTTCGCGACCACGCTACGCTGCATCGGCCGCGCGGCCCCGGACCGGCACGCTGGTCGTTGCGCGCCGGCGGGTCGATCGACGTCGCCCCTCTGCTCGCGACGACCGACGTCGGCGCGCTGATCGACGTGACTCGGGGCGGCCTCGGTATCGCGCTGCTTTCCGACGCACTCACGCAAGAGGCACGCGACGCCGGGGAGCTCGTACAGCTGCTGCCGGAAATCGCCGAGCCCCGCACGTACTACGCCGTCTTCGCCTACAACGACCCGCCGCGACGCGTGCGGGCGGTCCTCGACTTTGCGACGCGGTTCGTCGCCCGACTCGTGCTCGCGTCGTCGGGCCCGTGAGCCTCGCGGACGCCACCCAGCCGCCGCAGTTGCATAGGTCCACGCGTGCGGTTCACCCGGTCGCTCACACCGCAACCGTGCCGCGGCGGTGTCGTCTCGACGGGTGCCACCATGAACAGCTCTACGCTTCGCTTGGCTTCCCTTCTCGTCTTGGCGCTTCCTGCCGTCGCTTGTGACCTCGGCGGCGGTGACGGTTCGGCCGACACCGATGCTGCAACCGATGGCGACACCGAAGACGGTGACGGCGACGGCGACTCCGGTGCGAACGGCACGGCGACCGAAACCGGCGTAACCGGTGGCGATGGTGGCGATGACGACGGCGGCGGCAACGATGACGGCGGCGGCGACGATACCGGTGCCGATCCTCCGCCGCCGGCCGACTACGCGCTGGGCCGCGTGGTGCTCTCCGAGTCCCACGTCGAGGGCAGCGGCTCCGCCTCGGGTTCGGTCAGCGCGGCGTTCATCCCCGACGCCGCGATCGCGACCGGAACGTGCACCGAGCAGGTCGCCGGATGCGAGATCGCGGTCCTGCCCGATTGTCCCGCGGGCTGTGGTGACGGCGAGTACTGCGGGTTCGCGGACGGCTGCGAGAGCGCCTGCCTCGACATCTGCGACGCGTCCTGTGACGACGACGAGGTCTGCTACTTCGCCGCCCCGGGTCAGGCCGCCTGCCGCGAGCGCGAGGATTTCGACGCCGGCTCGCTCTCGTTCAGCGGCACGACCACGCCGATCACCCTCTTCCCGCCCTACGTCGCCAACGGCTTCGACACCGGCGCGCCGTACCTGCCCAGCAGCGACGTCAGCATCTCGGCCAGTGGCGCCACCGGAGCGGGCTTCGAGGCGTTCGACGCCAGCTTCGGCACCACGACCCTGATGAACAGCAGCCTCGACGACGTGACGGTCTCGCAGGCGTACGGCAGCGGGCCCATGCCCGTGCAGTGGCAGGCCGGCACGGACGACGTGGTCGTGAGCGTCACGGTCAGCGCGCTCGACGGAAGCTACGGCACCATCACCTGCGATGCCGACGACGCGAACGGTGGCTTCGACGTCCCCCGCGAGGCGATCGAAGCGGCGGTTGGTGGCCAAGACGCTGCGGCGGTGTCGGTCTCGCTGACGCGCCGCCGCGTCGAAGTGGTGGACGGTCTCACCACCACGGGCGAGCTACTGTTCGCCGAGGTTCAGTCCGACGGGCGCCTGGAGCTGATCACCAGCTCGACCGCCTCCGCCACGATCGAAGGCTGCGGCTTCGCGGAGCTGCTCTGTGACGACGAGTGCACCGACGTCGAGTTCGACCAGGACCACTGCGGCGGCTGCAACCAGCCCTGCGAAGGGCTGTGCGAGTACGGCGAGTGCCTCACCGAGGATAACAACGACGCCTGCAGCGACGGCTGGGACAACGATGACGACGGCTTTACCGACTGTGAAGACTTCAGCTGCTCGATGAACCCCGCGGTGACCGTGTGCGGCTCGCCCGAGAACACCGACGCGGCCTGCGACGACGGCATCGACAACGACGACGACGGCTACTACGACTGCGAAGACTTCGACTGTGACGGCACCGCGCCGTGCGAAGGCGGCGGCGAAGAAGGTGGCGGCGAAGAAGGCGGCGGCGAAGAGGGCGGCGACCCGGGCGAGTGGACCTGCAACATGGCGTACTACGACGCCGCAGACGGCTGCGACTGCGGATGTGGCATCCCCGACCCCGACTGCACGAGCAATACCGCCGACGTGTGCGACTACTGTGCGGAGGCCGGAAGCTGCGCGAGCTCGTGCGGGGACATCGACCCGAACGACAACAGCCAGTGTGTCTAGCACCGCGGGCTGAGAGCCTCTGAGGCGAATCGGCACCGACGTTGGCGGTGGGGCGCGAGGCCCCACTGCCTTCGTCTGGTTTGGAGACCACCGTCCCGCAGCGAATCCACCGAGACAGCTCTCGTACGTCGCCACTCTGCGAAGAGCCGCAGCCGCGACTGCTCGGCGGGCGAGCTGCCCGCTACTGCGCCGAGAAGCTGACCGAGTAGCCCTGCGACGTATCGCCGTAGGCGTTGACCACGAAGAAGTATTCCTCCCCAGCAACGGCGTCGATCTCGAGCTCATTCGTCGCCGTGCAGGTCTGCTCGGTCCCGTCGCAGTCGTCGTAGAGGCTGATGACCAGGTCCAGGCCGGCGGGCGCGTTCGTGGTGAACAGGTAGGTGTTGTTGTTCTGCGCGACCCAGTACCAGACGATGTCCGCACCGCCTGCGGCACCGCAGCTGGTGTCGAGCACGTCGCCGAAGAAATCGGCGGAGGGCACCGATGTTCCGGCGCCGATCGTGGTCTCCCACGTGAAGTTGGCGCACGCAGGGCCCGGCGGTGGGTCGCCCGTGACCATGCTGTCGCCGGTGGTCTCATCCCCGGTCGTGCTGCCGCTCTCGGTCGTGGGATCCGTCGGGTCCGTCCCGTTCGTGGGGTCAGTCGCGTTTGTCGGATCCGTCCCGTTCGTGGGATCCGTCGCGTTCGTCGGATCCGTGGGGTCCGTCGTGCCGCTGTCGTCGACGGCGTTGGTCGTCGACATGCCCGTCGTGGACACACTGGTCGTGGAAGGGTCGGTCGCCGACGTATCCGGCAGTACCGTGGTGCTCATGGGCCCGGTCGTGCCGCTACCCGACGTGGTGTCGAGCGAGGTGGAGCCCACCGGATCCTCGGCCACGCATCCGCCCGCAAAGCCGCTGCCCGCGAACTCTCCGTAGCGCTGCCCCGAGGGGCACGAGGGATCCGGAAAGCTGCAGAACCCCGTGGACTCGCACGTGCCGGCGACTCCGTTCGCGTCGCACGATGCGGCGTCGCTACAGCGGAAGACGTTGGCCTGATCGCCGCACGCGAGCGTGCCCAGCAGCAACACCAACGTCCACGTCCGACCCACGAAGAGAGTCTACCACTGCACACCGGGGCGACCGAAACTTCGCTCCGCGCGCCGTACGAACATGAATGGGGTTCAGGCTGCGAAGCGAGTTCTACAGCTGCTTCCAGAACACGACCTTGTCGTCTTCGGGGCCGTAGTACTGGCGGATCCGGGCCTCTTCGACGAAGCCGCGCCGCGCGTAGAAGGCTCGCGTATCGGCGTACTGGTCGGTCGACGACGTCTCCACGATGAGCGTCCGCGCGACGTCTTCTCCGTGGCCACGCAGCGTCGTCTCCACGTGCTCGATCAGCCGCTGGCCCAAGCCTTGCCCCTGCGCCTTCGGGTCGACCGCGAGGAAGTACAGGTTCCACATGCGGTCGGCGAACGGCTCGGGCGCGTAGTAGGCACCCGCCAGAAGCTCCCCATCAAAGCCAGGCACGACGAGCCACGCGTGGCCTTGTGCGGTCCCGTCGAAGAACCCGGCGAGGATGTCGTCGAAGAACCCGACGCTTTCCTCGTCGAACATCTTCGCGGCGATGGCCAGCCGCTTGATCGCGTCGACGTCGTCGGGCTTCGGCCTACGGATCGCAGTCACGCCCGATTCATACCGCGCGGAGCGACGGCACGCGCTCCTGGTTGTCGCGGAAGATCTTCTCGAACCGCGCGTCGTCCAAGACCAGGCTGTAGAAGAGCCGGCGCGGGTGGAAGTTGGCGTGATAGCGGGTCATGCCCAAGATCCGCTGCGCGCGGTTGAGCAGCTTGAGCGCGGGCCCCGGAACGCGAAGCGGCTGCAGCCCTCGCTCTTCGAGGAACTTGCTCAGGGGCCCCACCGTGACGCCGGCGATGTTGTAGACGCCCTTGCCGTGCAGGTTGATCGCGAGCATGAGGTCGCGAGAGAGGCGCTCTTTGGTGGTGGGGTTGACCATCGGATCGAAGCCGACGGGCAGCACGGGCGGGTTGCTCTCGAACAGCAGGTTGATGCCCGAGATGACGCCGCCCCCGAACACGCCGCTGGGGCGGAGCACCATGATCTCGGACTCGAGGTCGTCCATCTTGGCGCGACAGATGAACTCGGCGTCGATGGTGTCCCGCAAAACGGGATGCACGTTGGGATCGAGGTTGAGCTCGGAGTCTTCGCGGACCTTGTAGTCGCCCCGCGGGCCGATGCGATAGACGGCATCGCTGGAGAGGAAGATGTACTTGCCAACGAGGTGGCGCAGGCTCGCCTCGAGCAGGTGCTTTGCCGCGCTCACGTTGAACTCGTGATTGCGCTGGCTGTAGCCCTTCGGGTCGCCCTGGAACGCGAGGTGAACGACCGTGTCCAGCGGTGCGTCACGGAACCGGTCGAGCAGGAACAGGTTGTCGACCTGCCGACGGCGCGAGAGATCGGCTGACACGTACAAGAACCGATCGGGGTCGGCACCGAGCAGCGACGGCGGGCATGCACCGCGGTCCACGGCCAGCACGGCTTCGACGTTGGGATCGGCCAGCAGCCGCTCCACCAGATGGACGGCAACGCGACGCCGCGCGCCAGCGATGAGCACGCGTCGTCGGCCCTCGCGCAGCGTGCCCGGCTCGGGCCCCTCGTCCACCTGGGTGACCAACGCCGCTCGCCGCATCGTGTCGCGACGCTTGCGCTTTTTCTTCAACTCATCGGTCACGTGACGATGCCCTCTGCGTATTTTTTCCGGACGTGCTGCCCTTCGACCAGCAGCTCGGCGACGGCCTCTCGCACGCGCCCGACCTCTCGCTCGCGGATCTCGATGCTGCGCAGCACCCCGGGGTCGATGTCGATCGGCTCGCCGTACGTGATGAAGTAGCGAACCGGCTTGGGCAGCAAGCCCAGAGGCCCCAGCCACGGGAACGTGGTGGTGATCGGGAAGTACGGCAGCCGAAGGATCCGAGCGAGCGGCTCGAGGTTCGCCACCATCGTGATCTGCTCTTCGGCGCCGACCAGGCCGAAAGGGATCACCGGGACGCCATGACGCGCAGCCAGCTCCACGTGGCCATGGCTGAACGGGTACAGCTCGTACGCCTTGTCGGCGGTCTTGCCCAGCGCTTCAGCGCCCTCGGGGAAGATGCCGATGAGGTGCCCTTCTTCGATCAACCCGTCGAAGTTCGCGCGCGTGCCGGGCATCTGACCCATGCTGCGAAAGAACACGCCCAGAAACGGCACCTGGTAGACGAAGTAGTCGACCATGTACCGCATCAACCGCGGTGGGTCGGTGTGGCGGAAGACGTCGGTCGCGATCATCATCGCGTCGAACGGAAGCACGCCGCTGTGGTTGCCCACCACGACGCCGCCGCCTCGCTTCGGCACGTGGTCGTGGCCGCTGCTGACCACGCGGAAGTAGTAGCGATGGAGCCAGTAGCCCAGCGCGTACCCCAGGCCGAGCGTGTCGGCGTCGGTGCCGAAGCGGTCAGTGCCGAAGCCGGCGTCGTCGAGTGCATAGGACTCGACCCGGGCCCACTCGCGTGGGGGCAGGAGCGGCTTGGCGAACGTGCGAGATCGTTTTCGGCCGAACACGGCGAGCCCCCCGTCAGTAGCGTATGGGCGGCGCGCCCGACGTCGGCTTGGAGTTGCGACGCGCCAGCCTCAGTTCCCACTCCTCGGAGGGGACCGGGATGACGTAGACGGTCGGCCACACGAAGCGGCGGTCGGTCGCGCCCATCCGGCGTGCCCAGTACTCGACGTCGACCACCTGATAGGGCTCGTCGTCGATCACCACGATCTCGTGAACGCGGGGCACGAATTGGGCGCCTTCGGTGGTCTCGGTGCGAAAGAGCAGGCGTCCTTCGCAGGCGTACTCGACGTAGGGCATCCGGTTCGGCGCTCAGAGTACACCACCGCTTCGGGCGCCTGCGCGACGCGCTTGCAAAATCTCCCGGGTCTTACGGGTGTACGTTCGCGGACCACGTTCCCGGCCCGCAACCCGTATGCAACCATCGATGGCGTGATGGGGAAGCACAGGGGGATTGCGAGCGTCGTTGCCGCGCTCGCGCTTGCGGGGTGTCCGAGTGACGAGGGCGGCGAAGCGTTCGGGTCGGGAGGCTCATCGAGCATCACGGCGACGGGCGGCGACACGAGCACCGGCGACGCGAGCACGTCGACCACCGCAGGGACCACCACGGCGGCGGGCGGAGAAGGCTCGACCTCGACCGGTCCCGCAGGAACCGAAGGCGGCAGCTCCAGCGGATCGAGCAGCACGGGAGAAGGCGACTCCACCTCTACGGGCGAGGACGACAGCGACACGTTCGGCACCACCGGCACGGTCGAACCGCCCGACCCGCTGTGGGTCACGCCCAACCTCTGGTACGCGGTCAACGACCAGATCCACTACATCGAGCTCGATCCCGCCGACGGCTCCGTCGTCCAGCTGGTCACCAGCACGATCACCACCGAGATGATCGACGGGCAGAACGGGATCACCATGCTCGAGAGTGGCGGACTCCTCCTCTCGCGCGAAAGCGCGGGCGGCACGGAGATCTACTCGCTGCCAGAACCTCCGACCGTCGAAAGCGAAATCGAAGTGGAGCTGCTCGGCACCGTCCCCGATGGGCTGCGGATCGAAGGGCTCTACACGGACTGCGAAGGCCTCGTGTACCTGATGGACACGGGAGAAGACGTGAGCAGCGAGGTCGGCAACCGACTTCTACGGTTCACTGGCGACTACCTCGCGGGCGACCTGAGCTTCGAGGTCATCACCGACCTCGAGAATGCCTCCGCCCCAGACATCGACGACATGGGTCCGGGCATCGACGAAGACGGCGAGATCACCGACGGGCAAGGGTTCGCGATCGACTCGGGCACCGTCTACGACTTCAACTACACGACGGGCACGGGCACGGTCGTGGGCAATGGGGGCACGTTCGGCGTGCATGCCCTCGGCGGGCCTCTCTTCGACGACGAGACCGCGCGCTTCTACATCTTCAACTCGAGCGCCGAGCTCTTCGAAGCCGACCCGATCACGCTCGAGTTGTCCGACGTCCTCGTGACGGGCCCGGCCTCCACGGGGTCGCTTACCGCCGGGCACAGCGGGATCACGGGGCCGTTGACGGAGTGCGTCACCACCCTCCCGCCGCCGGGCTGACCCAGGGTCCAAAGATTTTTCCCCGGACCGTGAAGGAAAAGCGGCCGACCGGCATGTACAGGGCGTTCCCCTGTGCTGCCATGTCGCTCAACTTCGGTCGTCTTCGCGCTCCTCATGAGTGGACTTGGCGGCTGCACGGCCCTCAACGGCGACTTCGACGACTCCAGCGATACCGAGATTCCCCCGCCCACGACGGCCAGCGCTGGGGTTGAAGAGGAGCCGAGCAGCTCGAGTACGGGCGGAAACGGGCCCGACCCAACCACGACCGGGCGGCTGTCTGGCGCCGACGAGAGCAGCTCGACGGGTCAACCTCTGCTGGAGGGCTCCACGTCGACCGGGGCCGCCGATCG
>JBCCQM010000167.1:0-18610 GCA_039024335.1 Myxococcota bacterium | reverse complement strand
GCGATGCCGTCCACGCGGACGTCGTCGGCGGAGCCGACCTTTGTCCCCATTTCCGGGACCGCGCCGTTGATGGTCACGCGTCCCTGCTCGATCAGCTTGTCCGCCGCCCGACGCGAGCAGTAGCCCACCTCGGAGAGGTACTTGTTGATCCGCGTCCGAGGAGCGTCGGCCATGGGCCGGACGGTAGCAGGATGCGTTTCGGGACACCCACTCAAGATGCGCACCTTGCGGACGAAGCCCTGCTCATGGTCCGGTGGCACGAAGACGACTACGTCTGGTCGGCGAACGCGAGCGGACCGCGGGGCGTCGCCACCATGCGCGTCCAGGCGGACCCGTGGGCGGAAGACCCGATGGGCGGCGTGTACGCCTGGGAGGTCACGCTGGGCGGCACCAGCCGAGCCGGCGTCGCCTACACGCCCAAGCAGGCGCGCGGTCAAGCCGAGGCCGCCGCGAACCGCTTGCTCACCCCGCCACCCGCGGTGCGCTCGAACGCGCCATGGCTGGTGGCGGCGCTGGGCGTTGCCCTGGCAACCGTGTGGTGGGCCACCCAAGGCTGAGCACGCGGCGGCTCCAAACGCGAACGCCAGCCACGCAACGCAGTCGATACACTGCGCTCGTGCATCGTCTCGCTCTTCTCGCGTTCGGTCTCTCGCTTGCCGCGTGTCGCCCCGGTACCGCCCCCACCGACCTACCCGCACCGGATGCGCCTGCGAGTGAAATGCCTCCGCTCCAGGAGCTGGTCGACGAGTTCGACCCCGGACCGCAGCCGCAGTTGACCGAGGGATTGCCGCCGTGGATGTTCGCGATGATCGGCCTTTCTCCGACTCCGACGGAGCCGCCCGAGGAACTGCTGAGGCGCTCGGCGGACGCACAGATGCAAGCTGATGCGCTCGCCGAGTCCGGCATCGCAGACAACCTCGAGATCGTCCAAGCAATCCGACTCACCGCCCGCGCCGTCGTCCTCGCCGAGCAAGCCGCGGCGGCCGGGTCGGACGATCCATCGACGCTCGCACGACTCGAGCGTGTCTATGCCGCAGTCGACGTCCCCCTGCTCGCGGGCGACCGGAACGCGTTCGCGCAGTTCATCACGCTGTTTGCTCAGGTCGCAGCAGCCGAAGGCGCCGGTCCATCCGACGGCGGCCAACTGCAGCAGCTCGCGGGCGTCGTGCAGCAAGCCGTACGCGCCGCGGGTCCGCTGCATCGGCACACCACCGCTGCACTCGTCCGTGCGGATCCTGAGCATGCCGGCGTCCCAACCGCCCTGCTCACCGTCGCCAAGGCGCGGCGCGGCACCGGGGACAAGTTGGCGGTGCAGCTTGCGAAGGCAGCGATCGCGCGTCGTGGCGACGCCGCAACACCCGACGAGCAGCTCGACCTCGCCCGCGTCTGCTACGACGCGCTCGACCTCGCCTGCGGCGATGCAGCCGTGGCCGCCGGAGCCTCCGCCAAAGACGCCGACGCGCTGAAGAAGGACGGCATCCTCGCGCGCCGCATCGTGGAGCTGGCGGACGCGAACGACTTCGACGGCAAGCTCGAGCGAGCGCAGGCCCAGCTCAAACTGGGACGTTGGACCGCGGCCGAAGCCGATTTCAAGGCGCTCCGGGCCGCCGCGCCGAACGACGCGCGCCCGGTCACGGGTCTCGCCAAGCTCGCCATCGAAACCGAGATCGACTTCATCGGCGCCAGCAAGATCGTCGACGACGCAGGCACCCTGCAGAACGCCGACGAGGACTTCTACGAGATCGCGATCGGGACCCGCGCGACCGCGGCCCTTGCCGAGCTCATTCCGCAGGCGATCGCCAGCGACCCCCGCACGATGGGCGCACTGCTGACGCCGCTTTTCGAACGCACGCAGTTGGACGCAGCCGCGTATGCAGCTCTCGGCAATGACGACGGCGCGTTCTTGGTGCTGGTGCTCGACGTGGGCAAGACGCTGCTCGACCAGTACGTCGCGGGCACGGCTCCCAGCCTTCGCAGCGTCCCCGCGCTGACCCAACGCATCATGCAGCTTCAAGGCAAGCTGCCCGAACACGGGCACAGCTACCGGCTGCGCATGTCGGCCGCGCTCTTCGAAGCCGATCGGGCAACCGCGCTGGCGGCTGTCGATGCGCCGGCAAGCGGGCCCGAGGCGGAGACCCTCGCCATCCGTCACGCACGCGCCTTGTGCGACCTCGCGGTGACGTGGTCGGACCCCAAGCTCGCCACCCGCTGCTTCGACGCCGTGACCGCGCTTCCGGCCTCGGCTTCACAACAGCAGCTTCTCGGCGACGCCCTCGTCACGAGCGCGCAGCTCACCGACTCCGCGTCTTGGCCCGGCGTCGCCAAGGCGCTCGAACCCCTGCTCGACGACGACATGACCCCCGAGGACGCCCGAACGCTGAACAACATGGGCATGGCCCTGTGGCGCATGGGCAACAAGGAGACCGCCATCAACGCGTGGACGCTCAGCGCCCAGCTCGCGCAGGAGTACGGCGGCGTCCCGCAGCTCAACCTCATCGCGGCGCAGGCGGATACCAACCCGACGCAGGCCTCGGCCGCGATGCGCGGTCTCACCTCCGAAGACCGCCAAGCGGGTGTCCGCATCACCGCGCTCGCGTGGCTGCACGCGTGGGCAAGCGGCAAGAAGGCCAAGGCCGCTGCGAAGGCGACGCTGACCGACACGATCGCCGCCGAAGCCACGGCCGGTGCCCGCCCGACGCTGCCGGACCCGTACGGCGGCCTGCTTCTCCAAGGATCCCTGCAGGCCTCATTCTCGTACACGGCGCGAAAGGGCCTGGACATTCAGCTCGACGCGAGCGGGCTGCCCTGGGCCGTCATGGCCCCACCGCGCTGAGGCTGCTAGCGCAGTCGGCCGAACTGCAGAATCTCTCCCTCGACCACCACGCTCTCCACAGTACCGTCGCCCTCGATGATGTACAGGGTGCTGGTTCCATCCTCGCGCTCGCGCTGTACGGCCAGTCGGTCCCCAACCGCAAACGGAGGGAACGTCAGCGCCGAGGGTGGAATGTCGAGCCGTACCGCCGTGCCCGCATCGAGATCGATCTTCACCCATTCCCAGATCTCCATCAGCGTCAGGTCGAACGGGTCTTCGACCGCACTCGGGTCGACCCCGTCGATGACGACCCGGGTGACCGCCGTACCGTCGGGCAGGCCGACGATGTCGCCAACCTCGGGCGCGCCCGTCAGCGTCCGCATGTCGACGTAATAATCGGGGTCGAAGGCGTCGGTCCCCGCCAGCACGCGCGTCAGGCACGGCGCCAAGTTGACGGGACCAAACGCGTTGTACCGGCCATCGGCGCTATCACCGAGCACGTAGAAGTCGCCGTTCTCTCGCAGGACGCCGCCGCCTGCGACCCCGCACCGGTCATCCTCGATGACGCTCAGCGTCTCTCCTGTCACAGCGTCGATGATCAACACCCCGACCACCGGCAGCGCCGAGTTCTCCAAGAGGTCGTCGGACGTCCACCCCAGCGGGACGTAAAGCCGGTCTTCGGTGGCGTGCAGGCCGGACGCGAAGGCGACGAACCCCTCTCGCTCGACCCCCTCGATCGGTACAGGCTGCCCGACCGTCATCTCCTTCGGATTCCACGGGATGATCTGAAGTCCCGCGATGTCCAGATAGAATGCGCGATCGGGCGCGATGAACACGAAATTCGTCGTGAATGTAGAGACGCCAGTCTGCGCCATGCTCACGCGATTTTCGAACGTGACCTGAAGTTCTTCGTCCACGGCATATCGCTGAATCTCGAGCGACTCCGAATCCATCAAGAACATGGAATCATCGAAGGCGAACGAGCGTGCGAAACCGTTGAGTTCGATCGCCTTCGACAGGTCGACCGTCTGCGGCTCGAGATTTGGAAGCAGCGATGCATAGAACGTGCGACCCGACGGAGTACGGATTCGGCT
Organism: Myxococcota bacterium; assembly: GCA_039024335.1. Classification (GTDB taxonomy): domain Bacteria; phylum Myxococcota_A; class Polyangia; order Nannocystales; family Nannocystaceae; genus CAJXVA01. The sequence continues at coordinate 14,704 of JBCCQM010000167.1, read as the reverse complement.
TCCAAGGACGTACACACCATCGCCTTCGGCTCCAGCGTTCCCGGTCTCATCCTCGCCTCCCTCCGAAGACGTCGAGTTGGAACCATCGTCGCCGGGGTCGGCCTCCGTATCCGCATCGGCCGACACACTGTCGCCACCCTCTCCGGTATCGCCGCAACCGTTCGAGGCGAACACAATGCCCAATGCACAACCGAAGCTCAGCCACCGTGACCGGAACATGGGCCGACGGTGCCGCAGCGACCGCCCGTCGTCAAAGGCGCCTGAGGCGCCTGCGGGTTCGCAGCTCACCAGGGCCCAGCGAGTTGACCTGGTCTCACGGCTGCTGCACGCTCGATCCGTGTCTCGTTCGAATGCAGCCTCCGGCTCGCTGGGCGCTCTGCTCGGGGGGTTCGGCCTCGGTGCCGCGTTCATGCGCTGGGCGCCTCTCCTCGAAGAAGACCGCATGCTGATCGGGGCGCTGCTCATCATTCCGCTTTTTCTCGCGCTGCACACAGCCTGCCTCTTCGTTCCACCCAAAACGGCCTGGGCGCTCTGTGGAACGGCATGCGTGCTGGGCATCATCGGAGCGATGGCATGAAAGAAGCCAACAAGCGCGCGTACCGAATGCACATGCGCTTCGGGGCGCCGCTGGTGCTGTTGTTTTTCGCGATCTGCTTCTCGGGCACGGTCGCGGTCGTGGAGCGCGACCTGGTGCAGTGGGAAAAGCCCACGACGTGGTCTGCACGCCTTAACGACTCGATCACGCTCGACCCCATCGTCGCGCAGGCCGTGGCAGAGCCGAGCACGAAGGGTCGGGTCCGCGCCTGGCCGGACGATGAGCACCCCACGACGGAAGTCGGCTATTCGACGCCCGACGGATTCCGGCGTCACTACGTCGACCGGCAAACGGGTGCGGTGCTCGCAGACTCGTCGACGCGGCTCATCTACCGCATCGTTCAGCTGCACCGGAACCTGCTCGCCTCGGGCGTGCTCCACGTCCCCGGGCGGCTGCTCGTGGGTCTTTGTGGGCTGATGTTTCTCATCATGCTCTCCACCGGGCTGTGGCAGCACCGCTCGTTCCGCGCGCTGGTCAAGACCCGTTGGCCCCGCAAGCCGGGTGCGCGCGCCGTGACCCTCCATCGACTCTCCGGGTTGGCTTTGCTGCCATTCTCGGCGGGACTTGCCATCACAGGCGCTGTCTTGGGTCTAACGCTGCTGCTCGTGGGGCTCGGGGCGCAGGTCGGATTCGACGGTGACCGCGATGCTGCATTCGAAGCCCTCGGCGCTCAGCTCGGGGTGAAGCCTCCACCGGATGACATCGGGCCCGAAACACCCTCGAGAAGCGTCGATGCCACGCTTGCCGAGCACCGCGACCCCAGCCACGGCGTCGTCCTCATCGACGTCGCACACCACGGGCACGCCGCGGCCTCCGTGACGCTCCAAGAGGTGGATCACCCCTGGCACATCACCGGGCACACCCGCTCCCGCGAGGTCTCTCTGGTCGATGGCCGCCTCAGCAGCACGGTTCATCACGGCCCCAATCGCACGGCAGCCGCGAGCGTCATCCTGTCGCTGACGCCCCTTCACTACGCGACCTACGGCAACGCGGTGGTGCGGTGGCTCTACTTCGCGGCCGGCCTCGCCCTGTGCGCGATGATCGTCGGCGGGCTGGAAGTCTGGCGTCACCGCGCGCGCGGCTCTCGGGCTGCCCGGCGGTGCCTTGCGGGGTGCTACGGCCTGGTCGCGGCCACGATGCTCGCCGGCGTGGTGTCTCGCGTTCTCCCCCCCGGCAATCTCGACAGCGCGGTCACGACGGTCACGCTGCTGGGCCTGTGGCTCGCCGCATCCGTCGCGTTCGAGCGCAGCTTCGTCCATCGTCCCCGTGCCGTCGGCTCCAGCGTGCGGCTGGGCTTTGCGCTCGTCTCCCTGATCGTGGTCGCCGGCAGCTCGCTGGGGTGGTCATGGGCGACACGGCCCACGTCGGTCCTCGTCTACGACGCGGTGCTGCTCGCGCTTGGCGTCGTGCTGCTGGCTTTCGAGAAGCGGGCGCGCGGCTCGGCCCTCAGAAGTTCATCGTCGTCTTGAAGTACAGCGCTCGGCCGGGTCGCTGTACGCCGAAGAAGTCGAAGGCACGAGCGTCCGCCAGGTTCTGGACTTCGCCCGTGAACGACAGCGAGACTTCGTCTCCCTGCAGCAGGTACGTGAGCGCCAAGGAGTGCAGCACCTGGCGGTCCACGGTCTGCTTGAACTCCGCGAGTCCCACGCTCTCCCAGCCCCGGAAGAAGCCCTCGACGAAGCGAGTGGTCCAAAACAACGAGACCCGGTCGCGGCCCACGACGACGTCGTCGAACTGCAGGCGAGCCGTGCCGTTGGCAAACAAATACGGCAGGTTCGGGATGCGGTCGCCCTCGAAGGCGCCGAACGTTCCCTCGTCCGAGACGTTGCGGACGTCTTGGTAGGTCACGTTGGCATCGAGCGCGAGGTAGTTCTTCGGCGAGGTCCAGCCGGCCGAAGCCTCGATGCCCGCTGAGCGGGCCCGGAACACGTTCTGGTAGCTGAAGACGCGATCGTTGCCGAGCAGCACGATCAGCTGGTCCACGTCGCGAAGGAACCCCGTGACGCCTCCGCGCCACGCACCCGCGCGAGTCGACGCGTCGCTGACGACGAGGCCCACGTTGCCGTTGTGGCTCACTTCGGGCTGAAGCTCGAGGTTGGCAACCACCAGCGCGGCGTCTCCGAACAACTCTTCGGCGTTGGGCAGACGCGTGGCGTACTCGTACGAGCCCTTCGCGAACATCCAATCCGTCATGCGGAACCGGATCGAATCGCCGACACCGAAGCGCGTGGTCGTGTTGTCGCGCCGGATGAAGTCGCCACCCGCGATCGGATCCTCCGCCGCGACGATCTGGGCATAGTGCTTGCCGAACGCGATGTTCTCGATCCGGTCGTCGAGGACGTCGAGCTGGTACTCGAGACCGGTGACGATCTTGGTGACGTCTCGCTCGGCGGTGAGGACGTCACGCGAGCCTTCGGGCGTCTGAAAGTCCTCGCCGGTCCGCGTGACGTACGTCGGCGAGACCGAAGCACGCAGCGCGTGGGCAATGCCGATTTGCCAACCGGCGTTGGCCCGGGCATACACCGCGTGGTCGTCGACGATCTGGTCACGTGCGCCCGAGATTTCGCCGGGCGCCGGCCGGTCGCGGATGCACTGGCCAAACCAGTCGTAAATGCAGGTCGCAAGGTCCTGAAAACGGCGCTGCGTGAACCCGTAGCCCGCAACGACGTCGAGATCGACGTCGTGCCGAAAGCGCTTCGCGTACCGCAGGCTTCCGCCCGCCGCCGTCGCGCCTGACGTCGGCTCGCCGTACGGCACGGTCATCACGACGTTGTGCTGAAGCTCTTTTTCGAAGTCGGTGACGAAGACGCGGCCGACGAGGCGGTCGGCCCAGCGGCGCTCCACCACGCCCAACTCGAGGTTGGCGCCCGACGCCCGATAGCCGTCGTGAAAGCGGCGAACGTTGGCCGGGCTGAGTCGGCCTTGTTCGTCGGGGACCTCCACGTCGACGCGGTAGTCGTTCTCGGCTTGGTCGAAGAAGCCCGCCGCCCGCAGCACGAATCCGCTCGGCGCGTGATGGTGCCGAAGGCTGGCGGCCGCGCGGTGCGTCCCGAAGGAGCCCCCCTGGTACGAGAAACCGCCGTGGGTTCCGCCGACGACGTCGTCGGTGACGATGTTGACGGCGCCGCCGAGGGCGTCTGCACCAAATCGAATCGGTACGACGCCCTGATAGAACTCGACCCGCTGCACCAGGTTGACGGGGATGTTCGCAATGCCGAACGGGTACCCGGAGAACTCCAGCGGTACGCCGTCGACGAAGATACGAACTTGATCGCCGCCGAGGCCGTTGAGCGAGAAGCGAGCGCTCGATCCCAGGCCTCCGCTTTTGCGAACACCGACGCCGGTCGAACGCGCGAGCACGTCTCCCAAGTCGGCCGTCTCGCGCTTGGCATCCTCGGTCGTGATGACCCGGACCGCTTCGGCCGACTGTTCCAGCCGCACCTCTTCGGTCTCTTCGACCGCGACGATTTTCAGCGTCCGGGTTTCCGCATCGACATCACGGTCGTCATCGACCGGCGGCTCGACAGGCACCTGGGCCTCGGGGACCTCTGCGTCTTCGTCGTCCTCGAGGTCGTCGAGCTCGAGCTCGAAGTCGACATCGTCGTCGCTGTCGTCGCTGTCGTCGACCGGCTCACCGGCGGGCGGTGACGCGAGAAGCAGCCCGAAGATGGCGAACGGAGCGAACACGTCGGTTGGCGACCGATGTATCGCTGTGCCGCGTGGCTGTCGAGGTGCGGGCTTCAGACCGCGACGAGGCCGACAGCCCCCCGTTTGCGGCCGTTTCTCGACCTCTTGGGTCCGGACGAACCGCGCGCGGTGACGGCACCGGCCGTGAGCGGTACATCGACGCTCACCATGGAGACCCTCGGTCGTACCCCCCGAACCTCGCGCGGCGTGGCGACGACGCTCGTGGCGCTCTGCGCGGCACTCGGCGCCTGCACGAACGAAGGCGACGCCGGGGAGACCGAGGCCAGTTCAACCGGAGCCGCCGACGTCGGCGGTGAGGTCGGCTCGGACGAAAGCAGCGGAGAACCGTTCGACCCCGATGCTCAGTACGCGGTGTCCGTCCGCGTGCAGGGCATGCCGCTGCTTGGGTACGTCACGATTCTCAACTCGCCACGTCAAGCAGCGGAGGTCGACCTCGCCGAGGTCATCGAGATCCCCAACGCGGGTCTCGCCGTCGGCTCGGGGCAAGACGGCGTCATGTACCTCGTCGACGGCACCACCCCTCGACTGACCGAGTTCCTCGTCGACCCCGACGGCGGCGTGACGCAAGGGCGCACGCTGTCGATGGAGGCGTTCTCTCCCAGCTCTGCAGGAGCCCGCGCAGGCAACTTCATTTTCGTCTCGAACACGAAGGCCTACGTCATCGACACCTTCACGAAGATCGTCGGCGTGTGGAATCCCGAGACGTTCGAGATCACGGGCACGTTCGACATTGACGAAGCGGGGCTGGCGGGCTGGATCGGCGTGGTCGGGGGTGCCCCACGTTCACGCGACGGCGAGTTCATCTATGCGCAGAGCTTCGTCTCGCTGACCAGCAGCTACGCACCCACCTCGAACGTGGTCTTCCTCGACCCCGAGACCGACTCCATCGCCCACGTGACCGAGATCCCGGACTGCACGGCCGTCTCCGAGCTGGTCGTGGCGGACAACGGCGACATCTGGGGCGCCTCCGACGTCTCGGCGGTCTTCAACCAGCTCACCGGGCTCAGCGACGGAGACGAGTGCATCTTCCGCATTCCCGCCGGCAGCTACGAAGTCGACGAATACATGACGTTCCCGCAGAGAACGGGCGGCCTCCGCGGCGGAACCCTGCTGCAGCAGCAGGACACCCAGGCCTACGTCCGCATCTTGGACGAGGCGCTCGCCCCTGCAAACCCAACGGACATCGGCGACATCAACGGTGCGCAGGTGTGGCGTTGGGGGCGACTCGACCTCGCCACCGACGAGCCGATCGAGGTGCTGACCGACCTGCCTCCGATGGCCGGATCCACCCGCGCGTTCACGCTCGATGGAACGAGCTGGGCAACCGAAGGCAGCGCAGACCTGGCAACCGCCACGATGCTGGACCTCTCAGGAGCAGCGCCCGCGCCTGGGTTCGAGGTGACCGGCATCATCATCAACGCGTTCCGACTGCGCTGACGGACCTAGCAACCCAACTCAGAAGCGCACGCCGGCGACGAAGCCGGGCCACACGCGGACGCGCACGTCCTCCTCCTTGAAGTCGCCCGCGACCCAGCCGTAGCCCGGGCGGTCGAAGTCGTCGCTCGCGTCGTTGACCAGCGTGGCGATCGTGGGGCCACCCCACACCGCGAATCGATTGGCGATCTGCCACGTTGCCATGAGACGTAGCTTGGCCATGCCGGCGACGTCTCCATCCCAGCGCAGCGTGTCGGTCACCACGTACGAGGAGAGATCGAGTTCGATCGACCAGGCGTCGCTGATCGGCGCGCGGCCACCAAAGCCGAGACCAGCCTCCCAAGCGCGCCCGCGCTCCCCGTCCGGGCTGAACTGACCGGCCGCGTTGCGTCCAAGCGGCTGCAGACCGGCGGACGCGAAGGCATACGTGTACTTTGCGGGAAGGCGAATGCCGACGTTGAGCATTGCGGTGTCCGACGTGAACACTTCGGGGCGCACCCCGCCCTTCTTCGTGTACGGGATGAGGGCAAACGATGCATCGGCCTCCTCCGCCACGTTCACAAGGCCGAACTGTGCGCCCCGCACCGTGCCCGCGACGTTCACCATCGAGAACTGCGCGCCCTCGACGGTGCCGGCCTTGTTGAAGATGTGGGACGCCTGGATTCCTCGCAGGTGCTCGGCCTTGTTGAAGGCGAAGGCAGCCTGGATTCCGTTCATCTCGCCGCGGTTGATGTTGGCGCCGTAGGCGAGCGCGAGGCCATCGGCCCGCTCTTTGACCACCGTCGCCCCCATCGCCATCGTGAGTCCCTCGACGACGTCGGCCTCGTTCCAGATCACGCCGAACGAGACGTTGTTGCGAATCTTGTGGTCGCGGTACTTGCCGTTGATCGAGAGCGAGGGCCACAACCCGACGTCGAAGGGGATGTCCTTGTACTCCGGCGCGGGGGCGGGTTCGGCCGCGCCCGCAGCCGGGGGGGACGGCGCGGGCGCGGCGACCTCGGTCGGGGCAACCGGTTCGGGGGCGGGCGGGTCGGCGACCGCGTCAGCATCCTGCGCGGGCGCATCCACGGCGGGCGCGGGCGCAGACTCGGCAACCGTGGCGGGTGCGGGTGCCGGCGCCGGAGCAGGGGGAGCTGCCTCGGGAGCCGGCGCCGGAGCAGGGGCAGCGGCCTCGGGAGCAAGGGCGAGCAGGGCACAAGAGAAGAGCGTGGCGTCGACCATCGCTCCCTCCAACACCGCCGCTCGTCCTGAGTGTCACCGCGGCGTTTTGCCGATTGTGGCCGACATCACAGCCGTTTCGGACCGATCGGAATCCGTGCGGGTCTCCCGCGGACACTTTGTGCAAACCAGTGCGTAACGGCGGACCAGATGAACCCGTACCTCAGGGGCGATGAGCAAGGCGGACCAAGGGGGCGGCAACGTCCTCGGCGGCCGCTGGAGACTCGGCGAACAGCTTGGCGCAGGCGCCATGGGGGCGGTGTATCGAGGGGAAGACCTCGTGCTCGGCCGTCCAGTGGCCGTCAAGCGGTTGGCCGCCGACCTCCAGCAGGACGACATGATGCTGGCGAGATTCCGCCGAGAGGCGATGTCGTCGAGCCGGCTCGTGCATCCCAACATCGTCACCACGCTCGACTTCGGCGTCGCCGACGACGCTCCGTACATCGTCATGGAGCTGGTCGACGGCCACCCGCTCGACCAGCTGCTCGGGCACGCCCGTCGCCTCTCGGTCTTGCGGGCGGCCCGGCTTGGGCGGGACGTCGCGCGCGGCCTCGATGCCGCGCACCGCATGGGCATCGTCCACCGCGACATCAAGCCCGGCAACGTGATGGTTGCCCAAACCGCCGAAGGGGAGCGCGGCCGAATCGTCGACTTCGGCATCGCGGCTGCGCCTGCCGCGGGGCCCCGACTCACGCAGGTTGGAATCGCAGTCGGTACGCCCGGCTACGTCGCGCCCGAGCAGCTCTCCGGCTTGGACACCGACGGCCGGGCCGACCTCTTCTCCCTCGGGGTCACGCTCTACGAGGCGCTCACCGGCGCCCTGCCGTGGTCCGACGACGACCCGATCGCGCTGCTCACCTCGATCCTGAGCGAACCCCCGCGGGATCTCCACCTGCTGCGCCCCGAAGTCCCCGCGCCCCTGCACGAGGTCGTCATGTCCCTGCTCCGGACCCGACGCGAGGACCGTCCCGACAACGCGGGCACCGTGGCCGATGCCCTCGACGCCGTCGCGCGGTCGCTTGAGCAAGAGCCGCGCAACCCGGCGGTTGCGTCCGGCGCCGATGCGCCGACGATGGCCTTGGCCGCCGCGTCCTTGAGCGCCGACCGGTCCCTTTCCGCGCAACAGCTGCGATGGTTCACGCGCGCTGTCGAAGACGAGGGCGGACGCGTCGCGCAGTCGATCGGGCGGGAAGTCGTCGCCATCGTCCCCGCAGCCGAGGCAGCGCTTCGGCTCACGCGGACGCATCCCTCCGCCGACGTTCCGCGACCGAGTCTGGCGCTTCACCACGGCGGAGCGACCATCGACGAGACCGGCATGGCCCTGGGCCCGGGCGTTCGCGCGGTGCTTCGACTCGCTCGGCTCGCCGGTCCTGAAGATGTCCTGCTGACCGCCGAGCTGCACGACGCGGTTGGCCTCGGTTGGCGAGCCCGCGTCGCGCGACGCGGCCGCTTCTTGCTCGACACGCACGTCCACTGCGACGTCTTCGCCCTGCAGGGCAACGGCACGACGGACGTCGAGGCCGCCACGGTCGAAGCGCATCAAGACGGCCTGCACTGGCGCTGCTCGTGCGGCGGCCACGGAAAGATCCCCACGTCCTCGAGCGCCCTGCTGCGCGTCCGCTGCTCGATGTGCTCACGTCTGCTCGACGTCGACACCACCCAGACACTCACCCCGGCGGGCTCTACCGATCACCCGCTCACCTCGATCGCCCTCACCGCGCCCCAGGGGCCCGAAACCGAAACCGAAGCCGAAGACGACGCGCTCATCTCGGCGCTGTCCACCTTTGGAGACTGAGAGTTCGCCATGACCGCCCAAGCCGCCACCGAAACCGCCGCCGACAAAGAAATCCAAGAGAAGTACGTCGCCCGCCTGCGCGCTCGCTTGGCGCGTCCGAAGATCACCGTCGAAGACGCTCGCGACGGCATGCTCGACTGCTTCGTTTCGACCTACCACACGGGGGTGAAGCAGGGACTCAAGGGGATCATCGGCGTGGATGCCAGCCCGGACCAGGTCGCGCAGGTCACCGCCCGCATGTTCCGGGACCGCCTCGAGAAGCGCGGCATCAGCTTCGACAACCCCACCGCTGAGGCGCTCAACGACGTGAAGGAGGAGCTCGACGAAGAGTTCCACTTCTCCGAGCTGCCCGCCGAAATGAGCGCTACCCATGACCAGGTCTGCTCGCTGCTGCTGGCCAAGGCGGACGGACTACTCGACCACAAAGGCGACCAGTCCGTGGTGCAGGGCGCTTCGGCACCCACGGCCAAGGACATCCAGCGCCCCCCGGCGCGAGCGCCCAGCGTCGCGCCGCCGCCGGCCCGGACCCGTGCGGCGATGGGCGTGCCTCCGGCGGCGCGCATCCCTGCGCCCCGGCCCACCGTCACCGCGACCAACCCCGTGACCGACAACCTCCGGCAGGCGCTCGCCAGCTACCTCGACGAAGTGTGCAAGGCGGCCCCCACGGCCGATCCCGTCGACCTGCTGGCCCGCCTCGACCGCGCTCGAACGCTCGCGCAGTCCATCGCCGACTTCAGCCGCTGACGGCTTCGAGGCTTCTGCATGGCGATGCTTGCGTCGCGTCAGGCGGGGTTGATCGCGCAGAAGCCGACATCGTGCAGGGCAGCGTCGACCCCCTCGAGGTCCCCGAAGAAGGGCACGCAGGCGACGGCGTTCGGGCAGTCCGGCGACGAGAGGTCGCAGAACGATGTGCAGCACGGGCCATCCCCGTTGCAAAGCGCAGGACCCTCGACCGGAACCATGAAGGACCCCGGAGCACACGCGGGATGCTCGGTGAACATGTCGACGTACAGGGGCTCTTCGTACCGCTGGCAGACGAAGTCGTCGCCCGTGCCGGGGTAGCACCCGAAGCCGTCCGGGCAGTCGCTCAGCAGCGGCGAGCAGCTGTCGAGGCAGACCGGCACGAAGCCGGCGTTACCTTCGAAGCAGGTCTGCATCGGGTCTTCACACGCGATGACCGACGAGCAATACGGCGCGCACGTCCCCTCGAGCGTGAGCGGGTCGACGCCCAAGCACATCGCCGTATCGACGCAGTCGTCGAGGCCCGAGAGGCGGTTCTCCATCATCGAGCACGGCTCCCCGGATGCAGCGAGGGGTCCGTCGGGGACGGGCCTGCACGCGGGGCCGGCCCACGTGGGAGCGCCGTCGAACCCCACCGGCTTGCACACCTCGCCCTCTCCGCAGAGCTGGTCGAACACGGTGCATTCGAGCGTGCAGTGCGGCATCGTCCCCGGCACGAACGACGGGCACCCGCCACCGTCGGGATCTACGATGAGGCCCGAGCCAATACCCGTGTCGGATTCGTCACCCTCTCCGCTCGACGAGCTCGTCCCGACTGGAAGAACGCCCGATGTGGACGGATCGCCCGCCGAGCTGCTCGACGTCACGGCTGGGCCTCCGCCGGTCGTCGACGTGCTCGTGGACGTGCTCGTCGAACCTGCCGACGGGTCGGGCTGCGACACGGCCGGATCGCACGCGACCAGTAGCATCGGCAGTACGCCGAGCGCCGTCGTTCGCCACCCCATCGTGACAGCGTAGCAAACGGCCCGACCACGCAACCTCCAAGCCAACGGGCCCGCTTCGCCGCACGCCGTGAACGAAAGGGCATGCCCCGATCGGAGTTCGGCGGCTGCCCCCCTCACGCGGGAAGCTTGAGCCGCAGCGATGCGCCGCCTAACGCGGCAGTCTCCACCCTGACCGTGCCACCCGCGGAGCGAACCATGCGGCCGACGATTGCGAGGCCCAACCCGTGGCCGCCCGCTCCGCGGCTTCGCGCGCGGTCGAGACGAACGAACGGCTCGAAGACCGCGGCGCGGTCGGCCTCGGGAATGCCGACCCCGTCATCGTCGACTCGCAGCAACACGCCGTCCGTTCTCTCCTCGAGCGTGACCGCGACGCGGGCCTGCGCGTGGCGGCTCGCGTTCGCGAGCAGGTTGTCCACCACCCGCGCCACGAGCGGAAGACTGCCCGACCAAACGAGTGACTCCGGGGCCTCGACGCTCCATTCGAGTTCGCGAAGCGCCCTGGCCCGCTCGACGCGTTCGCACACGATCGTCGCGAGGTCGATCGGTTCTGCCTCGGCCGGTTCCCCCGCGCGAGCATAGAATCGCACTTCGTCGGCCAGCCGCTCCAGGTCGTCCAGGGCAGCTTCGAGTCGCTGAGCCTGGGTCGCCCGGTCGGCCGCATCTTCGGACTCGGCCACCAGCGCTGCGGCGATCCGGGCCGACGCGAGCGGCGTTCGGTATTCGTGGGCGATCGCCTGCACGAGGGCTTGCTGCGCTGCGAAATGGTCTTGGACCTGGTCGGCCATGCGATTGAAGTCTTCGGCGAGCGCCGCAACCTCATCGTGCCCGGGGAGGTCGGCACGCTCGTCGAACCGGCCCCCCGCGAAGGCCTCCACGTGGCTCGCGAGTCGCCGAACTCGGCGCAGCAAGGGCACGGTCAGCAGTGCAGACGCCCCCAACGCGAGCACCAGCGCAATGGCCACGACTGCAGGACCCGCCCAACCCGGTATCCATCCAGCGTTGAACGTCGCCACCGAGACGAGCATGCCGTCATCGGCGACCGCCGTGACGACGTAGCGATCGTCGATCACGTGGACCTGCGCGCGCTCATATACGGCGACCGGAGGCGGAAGCTCGGTCCTTGGGACCCATTCGGCAGACGGCGCGTCCTCCACGATGCGCGGCGCGAGGGGACCGAACTGCTCGGCGAGCTCGGTCGTCTCGTGCTGTACGAACGCCTCCTCCAGCGCCCATGCGGTGAGCACCGTGCCAAGAAGCATCACGATGAAGACCGTAGCGGCCACGCGAACGACCCGCACCATGGCCAAACTCATCGCTCGGCCGCCCAGAGATAGCCCGCGTTGCGAACGCTTCGAATCCGGCTCGCGCCCTCGGGACCGAGTTTCCTCCGCACGCGGGAGACGCGAAGGTCGATCGAACGATCGACGCCGTCGAACTCGACGCCGCGAAGTTCCTGGTGCAGCTCGTCACGCGTGAGGACTTCTCCCGCACGCGACGCGAGCAGCCAGACCAGGTCGAACTCTGCCGTGGTCAACCGAGTGTCGTTCCCATCGACCGTGACTTCGTGACGGCCAGCATCGACGACGAGCCCATCGAACGCCAAGCGCTGAGGCATCGACTCCGGCTGCGCCACCCCGCCGCGTCGAAGTGCGGCGCGAAGCCGTGCGAGCAGCACCCGGGGATCGACCGGCTTCTTGATGTAGTCGTCCGCCCCGACGTCGAGTCCCATGATCTCGTCGACGTCTTCGACGCGGGCGGTGAGCATCAGAATCGGGCCCGGAAACCCGGGGCGCACCCGCCGACAAACCTCCAGCCCATCGATGCCCGGCAGCATGAGGTCGAGCAAGACCAGCGAGGGTCGAATGCGTTCGATCGCAACCACGGCCGCCAGACCATCGGCCACGCGGGTGAGTGCGTAGCCATGACGGGAGAGGTAGTCGCCGAGCAACCCAGCCAGAGCATCGTCGTCCTCGACGAGCAGGACGTGCCTGGACATCAGCTCCATCATAACGAGTCGGCCGCGATGCCCGTGACTGACGCCCGAGAATCGATGCGCCGAGCCTCCCGCAAGCCGCTGAGCATTGCGCCGTGAACGGTCGCCCACTGGCGTTCGCTCGTCGCCTCCCCGGCGAACAACAATCGGCCGTCGACGCTCGCCCGCAACGCCTCCACGTCGGCGTCGAGCATGCCGACGCTTCGGAACGAGTACGCGCCTTGGGTGAAGGGATCCGAGCCCCAGCGCGTCACGTGCGTCGCCTTGGGCGGCGGAACCGGCCTCCCCCATCCCATCGACAGTGACGTGAGCGCGGCCTCGACCAGCTCCGCGTCCGTCATCGAGGTTTGCGCTTGCTCGGCGGCGATCCCGGAGAGCATCCCGACAAGCGTGGGTGTGCCGGCAGATGCGGTCATGTCGAGGAAGCTCGGGGCCCCACGCGCCTCGCCAACGCCGGTCATCACGACGATGTCGCCGGGGCCGGTTCCCCACCACGGCTCCTCCCACGAAAGGATGATCTTCTCGAGCGTGCCGAAACCGATGCGCTCGATCGCGTCGCGCTTTTGGGCGGGAAGCGGCGGGTCGAACGCGAGGCCGCCCGACTTGAGCACCCCCAACGGTACGGTGACGATGGCGTGCGACCCGTGAACGGCCTCGCCCTCGAGTCGCACCGTGACGCCGTCCTCGCGACGCTCGACCGAACGTACGGTGGCCCCCAGGCGGACGTCGAGACCCTCGGCAAGGCTGTCGATGAGTCGAACGTAGCCGCCATGCACGATGGCATCGCCGCCAGAACCCTGTGCGCCATCCATCATGCGACCGACGGAAAGCTCCGACATCGGCCCGGACATCGGCATGAACATCAGCTCCAGGTTGATCTGCAGCCGCGTGCGAAGTGGTTCCGCGTAGCCCTGCTTGCTCAAGAAGCGCTCGATCAACGACTGAACCGATGCGTCATCATCGGTCGCCCCCGACATGAAAAAGGCCCGGGATTCGAACCGATTCAAGCCCTTCTCCAAGGCTCGCAGCTCCGCGTCGGTCAGCGTCGAGCCCGTGCGAGCATCGTACAGAGGCGCGTGCGCGGTCTCGAGGTCGAACGGTTCATACGCGATGCCTTCGGCGTCGAGGTAGCCGGAGACCGGGTTGTTCTTGGGTCCGTGAATCCAAGCGGCGCCTACATCGACGACGGCCTCACCGACACCGACCGTGTGAACACGCCCCCCCACGCGGTCTCTGGCCTCCAACACGATCACCGACCATCCCGCATCGGCGAGCGCCCGCGCAGCCGTCAATCCCGCAACACCCGCCCCGATCACCAGGATCGGCTGCTCCGGATTCGGAGGCGCCGCCGCCTCGAGCTTGGGCGCTGCGCAGCCGCCGGTGAGCTGAAGCGCCAGCAAGGTAGCGGCATCACGAAGATGCTCGAGGAAGGTACGACGACCCATACCCCGAGCATGCTCGTCGTACGCGGCACGACCAGGTCGCGGTTGTCGGAGATTTGTATCCAAATGTGTCGGCACAGCGGAATGTCAGGCCCTGTTCGCGCGTCACCCGCTCATGACCCGCCTTCACGCCGTCCTCGCTGCCGTGCTGCTCTGGTGGCTCCCCTCGATGGTTCACGCGACCGTCGGCGGCGACGAGCCGCTGCGCGTGCTGGGCTATGCCCCCGCCGACGCGCGCATCTACTTCGAACGCGACGTCTACGGTGACGGGCTCGGACTGCCGCAGCTGTACTACGTGCCGCTGACCGGGCCGAACGCGGGACGAACGATCGAGGTGAAGAGCTGGTACCGCGCGGTCGAAAGCGCCGAGGACATCGACGCGGCCGTCGTCGCCTTCAACGCCAAGCGCGCGCGACTTCAGCGGCGGTTGAAGCCGGTCAAGCAAATCGCGCCCACCCGGTCCGCCAAGGTCTCGGTGAAGGAGACCGCCCCCGTGAAGGAGCCGTGGGTCGAAGCCTGGAGCACCCGCTACGAGCTCGACGTCGCCGTCCGCGGCGCAGGCACCCGAACGGTCACCGCCTACGACCCCGACGTGGAAATCGTCGCCGAACTTCGGGTCCCCGGCCAGGCGCGCGCCGTGCTGCTCGTCCGCTACTTCTCCTGGGCCTTCGAGCACGGATACACCCGCGACCTCGCCATGAGTATTCCGTTGACCCAAGCGCAGGTCGATGCGTACCCGCGACTTCGCCCCATCGAGTACGAGCTCTACGGAAG
>JBCCQM010000166.1:0-18644 GCA_039024335.1 Myxococcota bacterium | reverse complement strand
GCCCATCATCTGGCCCATGGCCAAGGTGGCGCCGCCGAGGGACCAGCCGCCGTCGACGGGGAGCACGACGCCGCTGACGTAGCGGGCGGCGTTGGAGGCGAGGAACATGGCTACGTCGGCGCAGTCCTCGACCTGGCCGAGGCGGCCCAGGGGGACGGTCTTGGCGAGGGCGGCCTTCTTGGACTTGTCGACGAGCAGGCGGTCCATACCCTCGGTGCCTTCGATGGGGCCGGGCACGAGCGAGTTGACGCGGACGCCGGCGGGGCCCCACTCCATGGCGAGGGTTTTGGTGAGCATGTCGATGCCGGCTTTGGCGGCGCAGACGTGGGACTGGGCGATCATGGGGACCCAGGCCTGAGGCGCGGAGATGTTGATGATCGAGGCGCCGGGCTTCGTGAGGTGTTCGAAGGCGAACTTGAGCACGTGAAAGGTGCCGTTGAGGTCGATGCCGACGACGGAGCCGAAGGCGTTGGGCGACATCATGACGGCGGGCGCGAGGAAGTTGCCCGCGGCGCCGCTGATGAGCACGTCGATGGGGCCCTGCGCCTCGACGGCCGCGGCGATGACCGCTTTGACCTGGTCGGGCTCGCGAACGTCGGCGATGCCACCGTGGGCTTTGTCGCCGAGCTCGGCGACGGCGGCGTCGACCTTATCCTGCTTGCGGCTGAAGACCGAGACCTTGGCGCCCGCGCCCGCAAAGCCCTTGGCGATTCCCAGGTTGATTCCGCTGGTGCCACCAGCGACGAGCACGTGCTTGTTCTCGAACATGCCCCTGTCATGCCCTGCAGGCGCGGCGCTCGCAACCGATTGCAGGTGCAGGTGCGACCTGCAGCGACGGGCTCAGGCGTCGTCGTCGGAGCGGTTCGCTTGGGCGTGGGCTTCTTCGTGGGGAAGCGGAGTGCCAGCGGAGAGCCGCTGGTGCAGGGCGACCTTGGTGATCAAAAAGGCACCGATGGGGGCGGTCAGGAAGAAGAACACCGTGACCAGGATCTCTTGGAGGCTCGGCGCGCCGCTGAGCATGCTGTGGTGCGCGGCCGAGGCGACCAGCAGCGCGCCGACGCCGAGCGTGGTGGCCTTGGTGGGCGCATGCAGTCGAGCATAGATGTCGGGCAGCTTCACGAGGCCGACCGAGCCCAGCAGCACGAACGCGGCCCCGAACACGAGCAGCACGCTGATGATGACTTCGAGGACGCTCATTCCATCAAGTCTCCCCGCAGGACGTACTTGGCGAGGGCGCAGGTGCCGACGAAGCCCATCATCGCAATGATGAGCACGGCTTCGAAGTAGAGGTCGGTCTCGAACGCGATGCCGAGCACGAGCACCAGGCCCACGGTGTTGACGAAGACGGTGTCCAGCGCGAGCACGCGGTCGGGCGCGGTGGGTCCCTTGAGCAGCCGGACGAGCGAGAGCACCATCGCGATGGCGATCATCGTGGCGGCGATGGAGATGGCGATGCTCAGCATCCCAAGGCCTCCCGAAGCGGCGTCTCGTAGCGCTGCTTGATCTCTTTGATGAGCGCGTCACCATCCTCGACGTCGAGCGCATGCACCCGCAGCACGGAGAGGGTGGGGTCGTAGTCGGCCGAGACGGTGCCGGGCGTGAGGGTGACCAGCGAGGCGAGTAGCGCGACGCCGAACTCGTCGCGCAGGTCCAGGGGGACGTCGACGAAGGCGGGTCGCAGCCGGTCGTTGGAGCCCAGCACGAGACGCGCGACCTGAAAGTTCGCGACCGCGACGTCGTAGGCGAACACGGCGAGCAAGCGGGCGGCGACGCCGGGCTTCTTCACGCGAGGCGCGTCGGGCCAGAAGTGCACCGTCAGGCGCGGCAGTGCAATGCCGAGCAAGACCGCGAGGATGAGGTGGCCGATGTATAGCGAGTTGTTGGCGAGCAGCCACGTCCCGGCCACCATCATCGACAGCAGCGGACGCGGCACGAGGCCGATCGACTTGGGCTCACGCATCGCCGCCCTCCTTTTTGGCCTTCTTCTGGGCCTTCTTCTTCTGGGGGTCCTTGGGCGGGGGCTCGGCGTCGGTCATCACGCGCTCGATGGTTCGGGCGCGGTCGTAGATCTGCGCCGCGGTGGCGCGAGAGAAGGTGTCGAGCTGCTGACCGAACAAGGAGATCACGACGCTGGCGGTGAGCAGGCTGGCCGCGGGCGCGAGCGAGCGGACGCCGGGCGGCACTTCGGGCGTGGCTTCACGGTCCGACGAGATGTTCCAGAACAGCACGCTGCCGATGCGTGCGAGCTGGACCAGCATCACGAAGCTGGTGACGATGGTGACGGTCCACACCGCGGGCTGCCACGCGGTGGGAACCGCGGCCAGCAGAAGTGCCTTGCCGACGAAGCCCGACAGCGGCGGCAGGCCGACGGTGGACATGGCGGCAACGAGGTACAGGACGGCCAGGGCGCGCGCGCTGGGGATGAGCGGGCCCGCGGAGAGGCGCCCGCCCACCTCGCCGCGCCGGAGAATGACGGCATCGGCGAGCAGGAAGAAGCCGGCGGTGAGCAGGGTGCTGTGCGCGATGTAGAAGACCGCCGCAGCAAGACCCTGCTGGGTGAACAGGCCCACCGCGATGGCTTGGGTGCCGACGGACGCCACCACGACGTAGGTGAGCATCTTCTTGAAGTCGTTCGCCGCGAGCACGCCGAGCGTGCCGACGACGAGCGTGGCCAGGCCCACGGGCAACACCCACGGCTCGGCGACCGAGGCGACCTCGCCTTGGCCGGGCCCGAAGATCGGGATGAAGACGCGAATGATCGCGTACATGCCGACCTTGGTCATGATCGCGAACAGAGCCGACACGGGACCGGCGGCCGCGTGATACGTGGACGGCAGCCAGAGGTGGACCGGGACGATGGCCGCCTTGATGCCGAAGACCAGCAGCAGCAGCAGCGCGCCGGCCTTGAGCAGCGGCGCGTCAGCGGCGGGGACCAGCGCCGCCTTGGCCGCGAGGTCCGCCATGTTCAGCGTGCCGAGCAGGCCGTAGATGACCCCGACCGCGATCAGGAACAGGCACGAGCCGACCAGGTTCAGCACGATGTAGTGCAGCGCGGCCCGCAGCCGCTGCTTGCCCTGGCCGAACAGCAGCAGGGCGTACGAGGCGATCAGCAGGATCTCGAAGAAGACGAACAGGTTGAACAGGTCGCCGGTCATGAAGGCCCCGTTGAGGCCCATGACCTGGAACTGCAGCAGCGGATGGAAGTAGGGTCCCTCCGCTTCGGCGCCATCGCGCGCGCCCCACTCGACGAAGAGGGTGAGCACGACGGTGAGCGTGACCATCAAGGCCGAGAGCCGGTCGACCACCAGCGTGATCGCGAACGGCGAAGGCCAGTTGCCCAAGCGGACCACGGCGACTTCGCCGGCGTCGGTAGCCTGCAGCATCATGATCGCCAGCGGCACCATGGCCACGAGCGAGAAGCGGCCGAGCGCACGCTGGCGGTCGCGCGCGACGTCGGGGTTCTCGGCGCGGGCGCCGACCCACAGGCTCACCGCCGCGATGAACATCGGCAGCACGACCATGGCGATGGGAAGCATGCCGCTCACGCGTCGTCCTCCCGCCCGGCGTCGACGTGGTCACTGCCGAGCTTCTGATTGGCGATCATGGCGACCACGATCACGAAGGCCGTCATGGCCAGGCCGATGACGATTGCGGTCAGCACGAGGGCCTGCGGAATCGGGTCGGCGTAGCTGGTGGTGTCTTCGGCGTAGATCGGGGCCTTGTCGATGCTCAGGCGCCCCGAGGCGAAGAGGAACAGGTTCGTGGCGTACGAGACCAGCAGCAGCCCGAGGACGATGGTGTACGTCCGCGCGCGCAGGAGCAGGTACACGCCGCAGGCCGCGACGATGCCGACGCCCGCGGAGAAGGCGAGGTTCATCATTCGTGCTCTCCCTCCTCTTCGCCGACTTCGCCGAGCCGGACGAGAATGAGCAGCAGCACCGCGACGACGGTGATGAAGACGCCGATGTCGAACGCCATGGCGGTGGCGAGCTCGAAGTGCAGCGGGCCGAGGTGCACGTAGGTGTAGGCCGTGGTGAGGAAGGGCTGGCCGAACAGCATCGCGGCGGCGCCCGTGGCCAGCGCGATGAGCAGACCCAGCGCGGTGGCGACCGTGTAGTCGATGTCGAGGCGCTGGAACGTCCAGCGGAGGCCGCTGGCGAGGAACTGAAGCACGAGCGCGACGGCGGTGACCAGGCCGGCGATGAAGCCTCCGCCCGGCAGGTTGTGGCCGCGCAGCAGAATGAACGCGGCGACGAGCAGCAGTAGCGGCAGCAGCGGGCGCGTCATGACGGCGAGCAGGAAGGGATGCCGCTCGTCATCGCGAACCGTTGCGCCCAAGGTGGTGCGGCGGCGAACGAGCCGCACGTTCTCGAGCAGGGCCGCGATGGCGAGTGCCGCCACGGCCAGCACCGTGACCTCGCCCATCGTGTCGAAGCCGCGGAAGTCGACCAGGATGACGTTGACGATGTTGGTGCCGCCGCCACCGGGCTTGGCCATCGCGATGTAGTAGTCAGCGATGCTCGAGGCGGGGCGGCTGAGCACGGCGAACATCAGCGCGGTGAGGCCCAGCCCAACGCCACCGGCGATGAGCCAGTCACGCCCGTGGCGGGCCGAAGAGCCTTCGGGGTGGCTGTTCTCGGGCAGGAAGAACAGCGCGAGCAGGATGAGCACCGTCGTGGCGAGCTCGACCGAGAGCTGCGTCAGCGCGAGGTCGGGCGCGGAGAACTCCACGAACATCAGCGTGGTCCCCAAGCCGGTCAAGCCGACCACGATGAGCGCCACGAACCGGCGGCTGCGGAACTTGACCGTGGCGACGGCCCCGAGAATGAGCACCGCGATGAAGGCCAGCGCGGGCAGCTCTTCGCGCTGCAGCGGTGCGAGGTCCCACCCCATGTCCGAGTCGGGCGCGCCATCGCCGAGGAACGGGCTGCTGCCGACGACGAGCGCGCTGACGAGGACCAGCACGATGTACCGGGTCAGCGAGTCGTTGTAGCAGCGCTCGGTGAAGCCACGCGCGAAGCGGAAGGCGAGCCCGAGTGCGTCGTTGTAGAGCGATACGCCCTTGGGCGCGCGGGGCAGGCCTTCGCGGAGCTTGGCGGCGGTGTCGTAGCTGCGGAAGAGGAGCGCGCCGACGACGACGGCGGCAGCACTCATCGCCAGCGGCACGTTGAAGCCGTGCCACACGTGAATGTCGATGGCAGGCGTGGCCTCACCGAGCACGCTTCGGGCGATGCCGATGAGCGGCGTCTGGATGACGAGCGCCGGCGCCATACCCACGACCACGCACAGCGTGACGAGCAGCCACACGGGAACCTGCATCCACGTTGGGGGCGGATGCGGCGTCTTGGGCAGCTTGCCCGTCTCGGGGCCGAAGAAGATGCCCCACACGAAGCGGGCCGAGTACGCCACGCTGAAGATGCCGCCGATGGTCGCCAGCGCGGGCAGGGCCAGGCTGGTCACCGCGCCGACCTCGACGGCTTCCTTGAAGAACATCTCTTTCGACAGGAAGCCGTTGAGCAGCGGAATCCCGGCCATGGCCGAGGCCGCGACGCCCGCGAGGATTGCGGTCGAGCGCATGTACTTGGCCAGCCCGCCAAGCGCGTCCAGGTCGCGGGTGCCCGCTTCGTGGTCGACGATGCCCGCGGCCATGAACAGCGACGCCTTGAACGTGGCGTGGTTGATGACGTGAAAGATCGCGGCCACCACGGCCGTGGTGGTGTTCAGGCCGGCCAGCGCCGTGATGAGCCCGAGGTGCGAGATGGTCGAGTACGCGAGCAGGCCCTTGATGTCGCGCTCGAACAGCGCGACGAAGGCGGCGAAGACCATCGTGGTCATGCCCACGCCCGTGACGATCCAAAACCACAGGTCGGTGCCGGCGAGCGCGGGCCACAGGCGGATCAGCAGGAACACCCCGGCTTTGACCATCGTCGCCGAGTGCAGGTAGGCGCTCGCCGGGGTCGGGGCCGACATGGCGCCGGGCAGCCAGAAGTGGAAGGGGAACTGCGCCGACTTGGTGAAGACCCCGAGGAGGATCAGGATCAGCACGTAGGGGTAGCGGCTGTCGGCGACGATCTGGTCGTGCGCCGCGAGTACGTCGGTGAGCGCATAGCTGCCCGCGACCTCGCCGAGCAGCAGCATGCCCGCGAGCAGGCAGAGTCCGCCCAGCCCCGTGACGCCCAGCGCCCGTCGGGCACCTTTGCGGGCCGCGGCCTTGTCGTTCTTGAAGGCGACCAGCAGGAAGCTGCTGACCGAAGTGAGCTCCCAGAACACGACCAAACCCAGGAGGTTCTCCGAGGTCACGACGCCGAGCATGGCGCCCATGAACAGCAGCAAGAACGAGAAGAAGCGGTCGTCGCGATCGACGTGGTCCAAGTAGTAGCGCCCGTACAAAACCACGAGCGCGCCGATGCCGAGCACGAGCACGCACATCAGTAGGGCGAGGCCGTCGAGGCGGAACGCGAGCTGCAGGCCCAGCGTCGGCATCCAATCGATCGTCTCAGTGGCCATGCCGCCGTCGAGCGTCGGCTGGACCGTCTGCGAGAGCGCGAGCATCGAGAGCGCCGTCACCAGGCCCGCGCCCCACGCCGACCCGTTGCGCCCGGCGATGCGGCTACCCCAGATGGGGACCCAGCAAAGCAGGATGGGAATGGCGATGACGGCGACGAGCCACATGGTCTGTCAAACCCCCGTCCAGCGGGCGGGACGGCTGCAGTCTCGCCCGTGACGTCCACGAACGCCAGGGGAGAGGTGGACCATCGCAATGGGCCAAATTACCCCTGGGTTCGGGGGCCCGGCGCGTCTATCCTGCGCCGCATGGGATTCAAGGCCCGCGGAACCCTGCACGTGATCAACGAGACTCAGCAGGTCTCGGCTCGCTTCTCGAAGCGGGAGTTCGTCCTGCACATCGCGGACGGTCGCTACCCGCAGCACGTCCTCTTCCAGCTCACCGGTGACCGCGTGGGCAACCTCGACGGCTTCAAGGTCGGCGAAGAGGTCGAGGTGGAGTTCAACCTTCGCGGCCGCGAGTGGACCTCGCCGCGGGGCGAGGTGAAGTACTTCAACAGCCTCGACGTGTGGACGCTCGAGCGGATCGGCGCGGGCCAGGGCGATGCCCCCGACCTGCCGCCCCCGCCCGACGATCCGCCGCCGGCCTTCGACGACGACATTCCCTTCTAGGGGCCGCGTGCCCGACTCGAGCATCCATCGCTTCTTCGTCACGGCCCCGTACGGGCTCGTCGACATGCTGGCGCGCGAGCTGGAGCAGCTCGGCGCCGGCTCGGTGTCGGTCGACAACACCGGCTGCCGCGTGCGCGGGCCGCTGTCGTTCGCGTACGAGATCTGCGTGTGGTCGCGCATTGCCAGCCGCGTGCTGCTGCCGCTGGTCGAGCTCATCGCCGACGATGCCGACGGGCTCGCGGCCAAGGTCGCCGAGTTTCCGTGGGAAGAGCACGTCGACGTGGACGGCTCGATCGCGATTGACTTCGTGGGCCGCGGCATGGGCATCGACCACACCAAGTACGGGGCGCAGCGGGTCAAGGACGGCATCACCGATCGCTTCAAGGCGCAGACCGGCCGCCGCCCCAGCGTGGACACGGCCGACCCGGACCTGCGCGTTCACGCGTACCTTCGCGGTCGGGCGTGCCAGCTGAGCTTGGATCTTGCGGGCCAGGGCCTGCATCGCCGGGGCTACCGCGTCGAGAGCGGGCCGGCCCCGATCCGGGAAAACCTGGCGGCTGCCATGCTGCTCGAGGCGGGCTGGCCCACTTCCGACGCGGCCGTGATGGTCGACCCCATGTGCGGCGCCGGCACGCTCGTCATCGAGGCGGCGTTGATGGCCTGCGAGCGGGCACCAGGCCTGTCGCGGCCGGGCTTCGGCTTCGAGCGCTGGAAGGGCCACGACGCCGAAGCGTGGGCGACCGTGCGGGCCGAGGCCGAAGCTCGCGCGATCACGCCGCGTCGCGTCGTCGCGCACGGCTTCGACGAAGACCCCGAGGTTCTCGAACTTGCGCGGGCCAACGCCGAGCGCGCGGGCGTGGGCACGTGCGTGAAGTTTGCCGCGTCCGCCTGTGCCGACGTGCGGACTCCACCGCGGGCGCGCGAGGGCCTGGTCGCCAGCAACCCGCCCTACGGCGAGCGGATGGGCAGCAAGTCCGCCGCCCGCGAGAGCTATCGCGAGCTGGGCGAGACGATGCGCGGCCAGTTCGCAGGCTGGCGCGCGAGCGTCATCGCCAGCGACGACGGCCTCATCTCCGCGACCGGCCTGGTCCCCGACCGCTCACGCGCCGTGATGCAGGGGCCACTGGACGCCCGCATCGTCGGCGGCGTGATTGGCCCGGTCGAAGGCGACCTGGTCAACCGCCTCCGCAAGAACCGCAAGCGTCTGTCCAAGTGGCTCACCCGCGAGTCGATCGAGGTCTACCGCCTCTACGACGCCGACCTGCCCGAGTACGCGGCGGCCATCGACCTCTACCGTGACCGTGCGGTGGTGCAGGAGTACGCGCCGCCGGCCGAGATCCCGCCCGACAAGGCGGCGACGCGCCGGCTGGAGATCGTGACCGCGCTGTGCCACGTAATGGACATCGAGCCGCATCACGTCCACGTCAAGACGCGCAAGCGTCAGCGCGGGCGGGAGCAGTACCAGCGTGAAAACTCCGATGCCGCGCGGGCGATCGTCAGCGAAGACGGCCTGCGCTTTCGGGTCGACCTGGCCACGTACCTCGACACGGGCCTGTTCCCCGACCACCGCATCACGCGGAAGATGATCGGCGAGCTGGCGAACGGCAAGGACGTGCTCAACCTGTTCGCGTACACGGGCACGGCTTCGGTGTATGCGGCCCGCGGCGGGGCGAACTCCACGACCACGGTGGACCTGTCGAAGACGTACCTCGACTGGGCGCAGCGCAACTTCGAGATCAACGGCTTCACGGGCAAGGAGCACCGCCTGCTGCGCGCCAACGTGCTTGCGTGGCTCGAGCAGGAGCGCCGCAGCTACGATCTGGTGTTCTGCGATCCGCCGACCTTCTCGAACTCGAAGTCGATGGAGAACACGTGGGACGTGCAGCGTGACCATGGTGCGCTGCTGCGGGCGATCGAGACGCGGCTGCGACCCGGCGGCATCGTGCTGTTCAGCACCAACGCCCGTAGGTTCAAGCTGGACACGGATCTGGGCGGCCTCGTTGCCGAGGAGATCACGAAGAAGACGACCTCGCCGGACTTCGAGCGGCGTCCGCTGCACCGGGCCTGGCGGATGACCCGAGGCTGATAAACTCAGCCCTCGGTGGCCGTCACGCCGACCAGCCGGGAATCCGGCAACCTGACCGAGCGCTTCAACGACGCGGGTCCGGGCGGACGTCCGCTCGACGCGGAGCGCATGTTGGCATCGCTCGAGGCGAAGCTGTTCGACTCGGGGCGGGCGACGATGATTGGGCGCTTCTCGGCCCAGACGCGACTGGGCGCGGGCGGTATGGGGGTGGTGCTGTCGGCCTTCGATCCGCAGCTGGAGCGGACGGTGGCGGTGAAGGTCCTGCGCAGCGGCGACGCGGACGCGGCGGAGCAGGAGCGGCTGCTGCAGGAGGCGCGCGCGATGGCCAAGCTGCGGCACCCCAATCTCGTGACCGTGTACGAAGCGGGTACGCACCAGGGGGAGGTGTTCGTGGTGATGGAGCTCGTCGACGGCGGGAACCTTCGAAGCTGGCTGGACGAACAGCCGCGCTCCCTCGAGGAAATCCTCACCGCGTTCATCGGAGCGGCCGACGGCCTGCATGCGATTCACGCGGCGGACATGGTCCACCGCGACTTCAAGCCGGACAACGTGCTGATCGGCTCCGACGGCCGCCCGCAGGTCACCGACTTCGGCCTCGCCCGGCCGCAGGCGGCGTCGCTGGACTCGGCTGAGATGATGATCAGCGAAGACGGCGACCCCTCGGCGACGCGCACGCGGGGCCTCGCGGGAACGCCGACGTACATGGCGCCCGAGGTGTGGCAGGGGCACGGCGCGGACGCGCTCAGTGATCAGTGGAGCTTTTTCGTGTCGCTGTACGAGGCGCTTTACGGTCAGCGGCCCTTCGAGGGAGGCACCGCGCAGGCGCTGAGCCTCGCCGTCTTATCGAACGAGCGCACCGAACTTGAAGGCGAGCGGCCGGTGGCGGTGCCGTCGTGGCTGGCGCGGGCCCTCGAGCGCGGCCTGTCTCTCGACGCGAGGGCGCGCTATCCCTCGATGCGCGACGTCATCGCGGCGCTTCGGGCTGGCGAGGTCCGCAAGCGGGGTCGGACGATGGCGTGGGCGGCCCTCGGTGGCGCAGCGCTCACGGCCGTCGGTGTTGGGGTGCTGATCCCAAGCGAAGAGCCGTGCCGAGACGTCGATGCGGGCATGGAGGCGGTCTGGGACGCGCAGACACCAGCCGAGATCGAGCGACGCTTTGCAGAGCAGCCGTTCGGGGACACCACGTGGTCCGCGGTGCGACCTCGGCTCGAGACGTACGCGCAGGCGTGGCGCGACGGTCGTCAGGATGCGTGTCGCGCCACGGAGCGAGGGGGGCAGTCCGAGGCCGCCCTGGATCTGCGGATGCGCTGCCTCGACCGTCGCCTGCGGGAGTTCGACGGACTGGTCCGGGCCTTCGAGGACGCCGATGCCACGATGATCGGAGGGGCGGTCGCGGCGCTCGGCAAGCTGCCGCCGGTGGACGTGTGCGCCGACCTGGACTTTCTGGAGTCGTCGACACCTGCCCCCGCCGAGCCCGACGCGCGGGATGCCGTCGAAGGCGTCCGCGCGCGCTTCGGCGAGTACCACGCGACGGTTCACCTCGGCCGCTGGGACGAAGCCGAGAGCCTCGCCGCGTCCTTGCGTACCTCTGCAGAGGAGATCGGCTACGAGCCGCTGCTTGCGGAGACGAAGGCGATGCTCGCGGGCGCGAAGGCCCGTTTGGGGGACGCGGACGGAGCCGTTGCGCTGCTCGAGCAAGCCTTCGAGCACGCCTTGGCCAGCGATCACCTGGAGCTGCAGGTCTGGCCGGCGGTGGTCTCGGTCTACGTTCACGGCTCGATGCGCAAGGACGCCGAGCAGGCCGGTCGGTGGACGGCCCGGGCGGAGGCGCTGCTGCGTCGAAACGACCACTTTCCACGGGCCCGTCGCTCGCTGCATGCGAACGCAGCGAACGCAGCCGCGCAGACGCGGTCGTTCGAGGAGGCCAACGCTCGGTACGCGAAGGTGCTCGCGCTGTGCGAAGCGTCCGGCATGGCGTCGAGCTACGAGTGCGGCCGCTACCGGGCGAGTCTCGGCGGGATCAAGCGCCGCCAGGGAAAGCTTGCCGAGGCTCGCGTGTTGCTCAACGACGCCGCGACGACCTTGGCCCGCGAACTCGGCGGCGTTCATCCGGAGCTCGCGATGATGCGCAACATGCTGGGGGCGCTCGCCGCCACGGCAGGAGAGCCCGAGGCGGCGCTCGTGGAATACCGGGCCTCGGTCGACATGTTCGAGCGCACCGTCGGGGCGGAGCATCCTGGGATCGCCCACCCGCTGAACAATCTCGGTGAGGTGCTGGTCAAGCTCGAGCGCCCGGCCGAGGCGATGCCGTACTTGGAGCGTGCCGCCGCGATCTGGACGAGAGACGGCGGCGCGGAGAATCCGATGCTCGCCTACGCACTGACGAGTCTCGGTGAGGCCAAGCGGCAGCGCGGACGGACCGACGAAGCGCTCGTCGATCTCGAGCGCGCGCACGCGTTGCGCCCGAAGACGGCGGCACCCGATGAAGTCGCACGGACGAAGCTTGCCCTCGCGCGAACGCTCGAGACGACAGACCTTGCCCGTGCGCGCGGGTACGCGGTGCAAATCGACCCCGCAAAGCTCACCGAGGTGGCGCTTCGCGAGGCTGTCGAGGCGTGGCTCACGCGCCACGCAGAGTGAGGGGCGCTACCAGCTGCCCGTGTTTTCCATGCTCGCCCACGGCTCCTGCGGCGGCAGGGAGTCGCCCTTTTGCAGCAGCTCGACCGAGATGCCATCGGGTGAGCGCACGAACGCCATGTGGCCGTCGCGAGGTGGGCGGTTGATCGTGACGCCGCCGGCCTGAAGCCGCGCACACGTCTCGTAGATGTTCTCGACCCGGTAGGCGAGGTGACCGAAGTTTCGGCCTTCGCTGTACGGCTCTTCCTGCCCCCAGTTGTGGGTCAGCTCCACCTCGGGTGCGCCCGGCTCGGTCGCGAGGAACACCAGGGTGAACTTGCCCTTGGGAACGTCCTTGCGCCGGGTCTCGACGAGGCCGAGCTTGTGGACGAAGAAGTCGAGTGCCGCGTCCAGGTCGCGGACGCGGATCATCGTGTGGAGGTACTCCATGCCTGTCCTGCGCTACCGGAAGTTCTCGCGCTTTTTGTGGGCGCCGTCGCACCAAGGCTTGTTCTTCGACAGGCCACATCGGCACAGCGTCGCGCGGGTGTTCGGCTGGCGCTCTTGAAGCTTTTCGTTGATCTCGAATGCAGCCTGAACGCGAAGCTCACCCCCTTCGATGATGTCGATCGTTGCGGCGTGCTCGGCTGCAGGAGCGGCAACCTCCGTGGACTCGTAGGTCAGCGCGCCCGAGGGGCACGAGAGAACGACGGATGCGATCTCAGCCGCAGCTTCGGAGTCACCCTCGAGCTCTCGCTTGCGAAGCTCTTTGAGCGGCTTGCACTTGAAGACGTGCATGCAAGCGTTGGGGTTGAAGTACGTGCGGATCGTGTTTCCCTCCCACACGTGGACCTTCTTTCGGTCCTTCTTGGCCGGTGGCTCACCGATGAAGCCGATCTTGTTGTGCGTGCCATCGCAGAACGGCGGGTTCTTGCTCTCTCCGCAGCGACAAACGTAGACGTCTTCGCTCGTGTCGACGTCGATGACTTCGCCACAGTAGTGGACGGTCTTGTCGTCGCCGGAGATCTTGATGGGCCCATCGTCGAGTACGGTCAAGGAGACGTGCGTCTTCATGGTGTGCGTGCGACGAGCGTATCCGGCATGGCCAGCCTTCGCGTGCAGCACAGCGTTCCGCTCCCGGGAACGACGCCTTCAACCCGTTCGTACGGGCAGGGGCACGACATTGGGGCCACCCGCCCGTTCGGCTTGCGCGAGATGCTCAGCTATCGGCGACGTCGCCGAACCGGTTCAGCGTGACCTCGACGCTGGTGCAGTCGGGGCCGAGCTCGGGCAGCTCCGGGTCGAACGGGTCGTCGAGGTTGAAGGCGTCCTGGCAGAATACGGCGACCAGGCGCTCTTCGGCGACGTCGAGTCCGATGTGTCCGTCGTGCGCGAGCGTGAGGGCATGGGGTCCCGAGCGCGCTTCGAGCTGCGTCACCGGCATGAGGACCTGGGTCTCGAAGCGGGCACCGCCGCCATCGGTGTCGGCCGCCATGTCGTCGGGCGACTGACTCGCGGAGACGACCGCGACGTAGCCCGCCTCGTGCGGGGAAACGTGCAGCGTGAGCGCCGTATCCCACGACACGCGCGCGCCGTGCTCGACGGCGGCGCCGCTCGAGCGCTCGACGCTGAAGTCGAACGCGGGCGCCACTACGGCCGCGCCTTCGAACTCATCGGTCGTGGTGTAGGGGCTCGCCGTCAGGACGCCTTCGGCCTCGGCCGCCCGCTCGACCTGCTGCGGCTGCGGAAGCGCCATGACCAGCAGCGCTGCCGCTGCCGCCACGGTGGCACCGATCGCCAGCGCGCCCACCCACTGCGCGCGCCCCGGAGCCGACCGCACCCGCACGTGCGTCGGAGGTTCGAGCGTCACCGCGTCCGCGCGCATCGTCGCGAGACGGTCGGCGCACAGGCTGCACGACTCGATGTGTTCGATCACCGCCTCGCACTGGGGCGTGGACAGCTCGCCGACTTCGAAGCGGTCGAGCGTGAGCATGGTGAGGTGTCCGTCGCGCGAGAACAGCCCGGCGTGCAGAGAGGTGACGTTGTCGTGCATGGTCACTGGATGGCTCCTGTGGGGTGGTCGGCCGCGAGGGCGAGGTCTCGCAGCTTGGCGATGCGGTTGCCCACCGTGCGGGGCGAACAACCGACGACGCGCGCAACTTCGGCGTGGCTCATGCCGTCGACGAAGTAGTGCAGTCCGATGGCGACGTGCTCGTCGTCGAGCTGTCGCCAGAACTGGCGCAGGAAGGTGACCGTGTCCTGATCAGCAGGCGCCGCGGGGGTGGTCCAAGGTGCCTGTGCATGCTCGCGCCACAGCTCGGCCCGGCGATGCTCGTTGCGAAGCCGGTTGAGACAGTGGTTGGTGGTCATGCGGTAAAGCCAGGTGGTCACCGAAGCGTCCGCGCGAAAGCTATCGATGCGCTCGAGCGCCTTCACAAACACTTCGTGCACGACCTCCTCTGCTTCGGCCCGCGGATAGAACCGCAGGACCCACCGAAACACGCGGGCAGCGTGATCGGCGTAGAGCTTGCCGACATCGGTCGACTGCGCTCGGCGAGAAGCCATGCGCTGATTGGACCCCTCAGACCCCCGGATGCGCAACCGAGCCGCGAATTTCACAACGGGCGACGACGATTTCTGGCGATTGCGCGGGAATGCCGCGATTGTCGCAAACCCCGCCATCGGTGGGAGGCTGACACGCCGCGCTGCATTCGTCTTGTGGGCCGCTTGTCTTGTCGGGTGTTCGGAGCCGGGCCGAGGCTGGCGAGCCGTCGACCCAGCTCGAGGACGAGTTCGCGGAGACTGGGGCCAAGGCGGATGAGTCCGGCCGGTTGCGACTGAGCCGCCAGGGCGAGCGGACGTTCACGCTGCTTGCGGCCGAGGGCGTGCCGCTTGCGGTCGGTGGGACGAGACGCCTCCGTCCGCGTTCAGCTTCGGCGTCGGTGTCGGTGTCGACGTGGAATTTGGCCCCGCTCAGGGCAAGACCAGCGTGCAGGTGTCGTAGTCGATCGGCGCGTCGATGTCGTCATCCTGCGGGATGCCGATCTGTTCGATCCAGCAGCCAAACGCGCCGAGTTCGGCCAGGTCCGGGGGCGGATCGGTGAGCGCGAGCGGCAACACGGTCACCTCGCCGCGTAGGCCCAGGTAGATCAACGAGCGGTCGGGGTCGCCGGCAGTCAGCAGGGCGTGCGGGGTCTCGGCCCCGAAGACGCCGTTGCGGTTTTGGTCGCCCTGCCAGACGAAGCTGTCGATCACATCGCGCTGCAGATCCGAAAGCGCGTCGGCGGGCGCGGTGATCAGCATGCCCTCGGCGGTGGCCTGGTCGAGTTCGATCCACGTGCGGCCGAAGTACTCGGACTCGACCGCGATGGTGAGTTCTTCACCGGCCGGTGGACGGTCGCGGGGCGCAATGCGGAGCGCGGTATCGGTGAGCTCGAGCCAGCCGATCTCGGAGGACCAGCCTGCGTCCGGCCCCGAGAGAATGCGGACCGGGTGCCCGACGCGCTCACATCCGTCGTAGTCGTCGGTGACGTGGTGGCAGCGACCGCCGAACGCGTCGATGTAGTCCTCGGCATCCGACAGGTCGGGGTACGTGTCGTTGTCGTGGCAGACGTTGTCGAAGGCCGCGCACGAGCGTTCGAGGTACGCGTCATAGAATGCGCGAAACGTGGGGTACTCGGTGCGGGCGTCGTCGACCCACGCTGGCGCGTCGCCGGAGGAGGTGGAGGTTGCGGGTTCAGGCGGTCCGCTGGCGTCGGTCGGTTCACCTCCGGCTTCACTGCCCGTGGTCGCCTCGGAGCCGGGTTCGGCCGCCGTGGTGACGGCGGTGGAGGATCCACTCGCGGAGTCGGCGACATCGCTCGTGGAGACCGTCGGCCCACAGCCCGCAGTCAAGCCGAGGACGACGATCGTTGACCAGCCGTAGCGCACGAGCATCAGACACGCGTCGTGGGCTGGATTTCCGGCGCCGAAGGGGTGCTATTCGCGAAGGCCGTGCCCGCAGCCGTACGTGTCGGCGGTGGGCTCGGCTCGCAGCGCGCGCGGTCGTGGCGCTTCCATCGAGAAGAGCCCGTCGCCCTGCAGCCCGAAGCGGTCGACCGCGGTCGCGACCGCGGCGGTGATGCGCGCGTACTCTTCGAGCGCGATCGTAGCGTCGACGTCGCATGCGCGGTGGTAGCAGGGGTCGTAGGCAAGCCCCGCCTCGCCGCCGTACAGGTTGGCCTGCTGCTGCGTCTTTTCGACTTCGGCCCCCGTGGCCAAGCCGCCGGTGGGGATGTCGGCGTTGAGGAACGGGCCGTAGTCGGAGCGCCCGTCGAAGGGAGCCTCTTCGATCGGCAGGTCCAGGGCTTCGAAGTGGTCGTGGAAGAACTGCTCGAGCGCGTCGGACCCCGGCGCGCCTTCGTTGCCGTAACGCGAGCCGTCGCCGTCATGCACGAAGCGCACGAAGTTGGGCGAACCGATCATGTCGAAGTTTAAGTAGAACAGCAGCGCGTCGCGGTCTTCGTCGGAGAGGGTGTCGACGTAGTGCTGCGAGCCGACCAGGCCGATTTCCTCGGCGCCCCACCAGGCGAACCGAACCGTACGGGAGGGGTCGCACTGCGCGAGGCGCTCGGCAATCGCGAGCATCGCCATGCTGCCCGTGCCGTTGTCGTTGATGCCGGGGCCTTCGGGGACCGAGTCGAGGTGGGCGCCGAACATCACCACTTGGTCGGGGTCGGTGCCGGTGCGCTCGACCAACACGTTTCGGGTCGTGCGTTCTTCGGTGACCGCGTCGATGGTGAGCGTGACCTCACCGGCGTTTGCCAGCGCCTCGCCGACCGCGTACGAGGCACCGATGCTCGGCAGGTTGGACTGCGCCGGGTCGAGCCCGTACGCGATGGCGTCCAGGCGGTTCACCGTGTTGCCCTGGTTGAAGATGATCACCGCCGACGCGCCGGCGTCGCGCGCACGGGTAGCCTTGGCAATGAACGCGCAGCTGCCACGCTGGATGAGCGCGATGGCGCCGGGCGGGAAGCCGTCGAAGTCCTCGGCTTGGCATCCGCTGGTGCTCTGGTTTTCGAGGCCGAGATCGAGGTCGACCGGGACGACGGGGGCCGTAATGCTGCCGCTGCCGGAGTAGCGCGCGACGAAATACGCCTCTTGCTCCGGGTAGGGAGCGCCGTCGTCGGCCGCAAGCGTGGAGGGGCCGAGCTGCTCGAAGACGGTGGCCTCGAAGGACTGATCCGTTGCGGAGGTGTAGCCCGCTGCTTCGAGCCGCATGCGAACGTAGGTAGCCGAGGCTTGGTAGCCGGGCGTGCCGACGGAGCGGTTGCCGTGCTCGTCGGCGATCGCTTGGAGCGCGGCGAGGTGCTCTGCGAGCGAAGCCTCGTCGATGCTGCTGGGGAAGTCGGAGCAGTCGACCTCGGGAACGTCGGGGCCGTCGGGAACGTCGGGCGTGCCGGTGCTGCTGTCGTCTTCCGCCGCGCCGGTCGTCGTCGTGGTCGTGCTGGCGTCGGCGGCCGTCCCGGCTGCGTCACTGCTGGTGCTGGCGTCGGGGTTCGGCGTACTCGTTGCACCGCCGCTGGACCCGGTACCGCCCTCGGTGGCCGAGCTCGAAGCTTCGTCGTCGCCACAGCCCGAAAGGCACGCTCCGAGCATGACCGCTGCTACCTGCATCCACCGCATCGCGCCGAGCATGGGCGCTTTGCAGCCGCGTGTCACGGAAGCCGTGGTGCCTGCTCAGGCTCGCGCGAGTGACCGCTTGAGCGCATCGACGAGCAGGCGCACCCGCGCAGGCGTTTTGCGAGAGGGCAGCAGGACGAAGAGCTGGAGCTTACGCACGGGCAGGCTTGGGAAGAGCTCGACGAGGGTGCCGGCTTCGAGTTCTTCTCGGACGGCCGCGCGGGGGGCGACGCCAACGCCGGCGCCGGAGCGGACCAGCCCCACGAGCGCGCCGCTGTCGTTGACGATGACCGACTCACGCATGGTCAGGGCGACGGAGTCGTCACCGCGGCCGAGTCGAATCCGGCGGGGGAGGTCGCTGTGCAGGATCCAGCCCTGCGTGCCCAGCTCCGCGGGGGCAGAGACCGACGCAGCGACCTCGGGGGACGCGAGGACGACGTCGTGGGTCGTGCCCGCCTTGCGCATGATCAGGCCCGCCTGGCGAGCGGTACCGAGTCGAATGACCGCGTCGACGTTTCCCTCGACCGCCGCCGTTCGCGTGTCGGAGCACTCGAGGTCGACTTGAAGATCGTGTTCGCGGACGACCTGGGCGACCGCGGGTGCAACGATGCGCTCCGCGACGATGCCGGCTGGTGACTTGATCCGAAGGCGGCCCCGCGTACTCTCGTGTGTTGCCGCGGCCAACGCCGTACGCGCCTCGTTGTGGATCCTCTGCGCTGCAGCGAACAGCTCGCGACCTGCGGGCGTGGGCTCGAGTGTTCGCGTGGTGCGGTGCAGCAGCGTGACGCCCATGCTGCGCTCGAGCGCCGCGATTGCGGCCGATACCGCGGGCCGACTGACGCGAAGCGCTCGAGCTGCCGCCGTCATCGAGCCCTGTTCGATCACCTGCGCAAAGACCACCATGCGAGGGAGCTGCAGGCGGACGTCATCCATAGGTTCATGGTAAATGCTGTCGACGGTATTCGTTCGTCAATCTGACAGTTGGATGGCACGAAACGAGGCTAGGTTCAGGACCTGCCATGACCGAACCGAACCAGCCTCGTCTCGCCAGTGCCGTCGGCCTCTACATGGAAGGCATTCGGGACGGAAACCCCGAAGAGGCGCT
>JBCCQM010000165.1:0-18837 GCA_039024335.1 Myxococcota bacterium | reverse complement strand
GCGCGGGTCGGCAAGACGGCCACGTGGGCGCTTCGCGGCGCACCGTCGCCCCTCGAGCGCGAACTCTCCGCGATGGAGCCTTCACTCGCGCTGGTGCAGTACGGCACCAACGACATGCAGTTCGGATCCACCTTTGCGTCCGCGCTACCCGGCTTCTACACGAGCATGGGCGACCTGCTCGACGTGCTGCTCGATGACGGGGTCGTGCCCATCGTGTTCACGATCCCTCCGCGACGCGATCGAGCGGACGCGGCTCGCTGGGTGCCGATGTACAACCTCGCGATTCGTGGGTTGGCGCAGTCGCGTCACCTCCCGCTCATCGACCTGAACCTGGCGCTCTCCGACATCCCGGGGAACGGGCTGGTCGGGGATGGCGTCCACTTGAACCAGTCGCCGTCGGGCGCATGCGACCTGCGCCCCGAGGGGCTGGCGTACGCGTACAACAACCGCAACGCTGCCGCGCTGACGGCTCTGCATCGCGTATCGACCGTCCTCGACACCGAAGACGCCCTCGACGCGCCAGCGGTGCGTGCCGGCGTTGGTACGGCCGAAGACCCGTTCGTGATCGACAGCATCCCGTTCGTGGACGCCGGCGACACGAGCGCGCGTGGGGAGACCAGCGTCGATCGCTACGACTGCGCCTCGGCGAACGAGGGCGGCGCCGAGGTCTGGTACCGGCTCGACCTCGACGAGCCGACCGCGCTGCGGATCATGGTGCTGGACGACCCCGATACCGACGTCGACGTTCACGTCGTGGGCGACGCTCGCGACGGGTCCGGGTGTCGCGCCCGTCACGACCGCATGCTCGAGCTCGACCTCGAGGCCGGCGTCCATCATATCGCGGTGGACACCTACGTCTCGGGTGGCACGCCACGCGACGGCGAGTTCTTACTGATGGTCGCGCCGCGCTAGCAGCCTGTGGTGCAACCCGTCACAACGCCTCGCTCGTCTTTTTCGCTCCTGGCGGTGTCGCCAAAACTTGCAGTACGCCCGGTACAGCGGCGTTTCGGCTCCTACCCACGAGCGAAAAATCCATCGCGATCCGCCGCGCCGGGTTGCACCACAGGCTGCTAGCGCTGCTTGATGACCTTGGCCGGGACGCCGACCGCGGTGCAGCGTGCGGGGAGGTCGCGCGTGACGGCTGCGCCTGCGCCTACGATCGTCCATGCGCCCACGGTGCGCTCTTGGATCACGCACGCGCACGTCCCGATGTCGCAGCCCTCGCCCACGGTGACGTGACCGGAGAGCACCGCGCCCGGGGCCAGGTGAACGTAGTCGCCGACCCGGCAGTCGTGCCCCACGGTGCTGTTGCGGTTGAGGTGCACGTGGTCGCCCAGCACGATCTCGTTGGTCACCACGACGCCTGCGGTGATGATGACGCCCTCTCCCAGGGCGGCTGTGCGCGTGAGCTCGGCGCGGGGGTGAACGAGTCCTCTCCAGCGGAATCCCCGGTCGACGAACTTCGGGACGACCGCGGCCTTCGTCGTGGGGTTGCCCAGGCCGCACAGGAGAGACAGCTCCTCCTGCCGACCGTCGAGCCACGTTGCGCTGCCGAGCACGGGGGTCTCGTCGAAGCGTCGTCCGTGGAGCGCGTCATCTTCGTCGACGAAGCCGACCAGCTCGAGGTCCTCGCCCGCCGCGATGCAGGCTCGCACGACGTCGGCGATCTCTCGGCCGTGTCCGCCCGCGCCGACGATCACGACCTTCGTCACGCGGCCTGCGTCTCCGGCTCGGTGGACTCGAGTCCGAACTCGGTCATGGTGACGTGCCCGGCCTGCGAGATCCCGTCTCTGCGCAGGGTCACCACGACCGTCTCCAGCAGAATGCGGAGGTCCTGGCGCAGCGATACCGAGTCGACGTACCGCACGTCGAGCTCCAGCCGCTCCGGCCAGCCCAAGGCGTTGCGTCCCCGGACCTGCGCCAGCCCGGTGATGCCTGGGCGAACGTCGTGCCGCCGAGCCTGACGGTCGTCGTAGCGCTCGAGGTAGCGCAGGTGGAGCGGCCGCGGCCCCACCAGGCTCATCGTGCCGCGCAGGACGTTGAGCAGCTCGGGAAGCTCGTCGAGGCTGGTGCTGCGAAGCCACTGACCGAACGGCGTGAGCCGCTGTGCATCGGGGAGGAGGTTGCCCGAGGCGTCTCGGGCGTCCGTCATCGTGCGGAACTTGAGGATCTCGAACGGCTGCCCGTGCTTGCCGGCACGCCGCTGGCGAAAAAGCACCGGGCTGCCGAGCTTGGAGCGCACCGCAATGCCCACGGCGGCGAGCACGGGCGCCGCCGCGACGAGCGCCACAGAGGCCAGCGCAACGTCGGCCCCTCGTTTCATCCACCGCGCATACAGACCCATCGCCACGACCTTCATGCGGTGGTCGAAGGCGAGGAGCCAGCGCGGTGTCGGTTCAGGATGGGCCAGGCGCCGGGCCGACGCGTCGCTCGTGGGACACCGTTTCGGGGGCGCGCTCGGTCAGCCGCGCCGCCGGAAGCGACCGAGCCACTCTTTGCCTTCGCGGCCGGGGTGGCTGCGCTCGACGGGTTCGATCGAGACCGTTTCGAAGTGTGCCGAGACCAGCCGCTCGACGAGCTCGGTCGTCATCGGGTACGGCGGCCCCTGCGTCGGGTCCTTGCCCGGGACCACGGGGAAGATCAGCGCGACCAGCTCGCCGCGCGTGGGGTGGAGCAGGCGGTGCATCGCGGCCGCCCAGTCCGCGCGCATCTGCGGCTCGAGGGCACACAGGCACGTGTAGTCCCAGACCATGTCGAAGGGCTCGGCCGGGGCGTACGCGAAGAGGTCACCGACGACGTAGTCGAGCTGGCCGCGGTGCGGGTGGTCGGCGCTGAGCGAGTCGAAGCGCTGCTTTGCGACCGGGCTGAGATCGATCCCCGTCACCGCACGCTCGGCGGTGGCGAGCGTGCGGACGTCGTAGCCGCTTCCCGCACCCGTGACGAGCGCGCGCCCGTTGGGGAGCGTGCCCGCGGTCACCAGCTCGGTGAGGATCGGCGGGGACTGCCCCGCATCCCAGGGCGTTCGGCTCTCTTCCCACGCGGCTTGCCAGGTCATCGTCAGTCCTTCTTTTTCTTCTTTGCCGCCGCGTCGTCGGCTTTTTTGCCGTCTTTCTTGGCGGCCTCTTTGTCGGCCTTCTTCTTCTCGTTCTCGAGGAAGCGCTTCCACGCGGACTCGCGACCCCGAAGCGCGCTCCAGCGGCGAATCTGAATCTCCGCCGGCTCGATGTCGTGCCGAGCCCGGACCTCGTTGACGAGCTGCGCACCCACTTCGGTGCGGCACTTGGCCGTGTACACGACCTTCTCCTTGCCCATCTTGGCCAGGCGCGCCTTCGGGTCGTACGGACCGTTCTTGAAGACGTACGCGGGCGTGGGGATGGGGTAGGTGATGTTGATCAGCTCCACCTTGCGCGGCACCTGACCATCGTGGGTCTTTTGCCACTCGCGGCAGTAGTAGCGGGCGTGCCACTTCTGGTACCAGCTGCCCTTGCCGCCTTCGCTGCCGCCGATGCGGCGGTTGATCTTGCGCTGGCGCGTGTACCAAATCCACGGTAGCGGGCGGTTCTCGTCCGCGTAGATGTCGGTCCGCATGTCCCACGCTTCGCCGTACTCATCGGTGACCAGCACCTTGAGGAAGCGGTTCGAGCGCGGCGGGTTGGGGGCGAACATCTTCCAGCCCTGCGTGGTTTGCGTCATGCGCAGCCACCACTTGAACGGCTCGTGGGTTTGGGTGCGCCACCCGAAGCTGTCCTTGTCCGGCAGCAGCCAGCAGGCGACGCCCACGATCTGATAGAGGACCAGGCAGTTCGCCAAGAAGCGCCCGAGGGGCCCGTAGGCCCACGGCTCGGTGATCTGCTTGGCGTTGAGCCGGCCCGGCGCTCCGTCGTAGGGGTTCGTCAGGACCTCGACGTCGGCCTCGTTCGCCTTGGCCTCTCGCCACATCGAGCCGGCCAGGAACGCGACCAGGCCGACCAGCGTCCAGCCGAAGCTGACGATGTCTTTGTACTGCAAGAAGACGCCGGCGACGGCGATCGCCAGGCCGATGACCATCGTGCCCATCGGCAGGCGGACCCCGTCTCGGTGCAGGTGCGGCAGCGTGGGATCTTCGGCGGGTGTCGGGTCGCCGCCCTCACGGACCCAGGCGGGGATGAGCCCCCGCAAACCGGGCAGGCGACTCAGCGCGCGCCCCACAACCACGCCGATCAGCGCCATCTCCGTACCGCTGACGAACACCAAGAATCCGGTACTGGCCCCGGGCTGGAACCAGCCGATGTTCATCAGCACGTACGCGTGCAGGTGGAAGATGAACCCAACGAAGATCCAGATCCGGCGACCCGTGGTCCACTTGAGGAACCAGTCGAGGTCGAGCGTGAACGCGTGGCCGCGGATCGTCAGCTCGAAGGGGCGGTCCCGCAGGCGTCGCCAGCCCCAGGCGATGAGCGCCATGCCGAGGACCCAGCCGATGCCGAACACCCACTGGGCCTTCTCGAGCGTCCACCAGCCCTGCTTCCAGGGCTGGAACGCGGTGACCTTCTTGCCGGTGGG
Source organism: Myxococcota bacterium (assembly GCA_039024335.1). Classification (GTDB taxonomy): domain Bacteria; phylum Myxococcota_A; class Polyangia; order Nannocystales; family Nannocystaceae; genus CAJXVA01. The sequence goes on along the minus strand of JBCCQM010000165.1, from coordinate 14,295 downwards.
CGCGAAGTGGACCGGCCACAGGTATTCGCACAGCAGGAGGCACCCCAGGCCGAAGGCGACCCACGCGGCAGCGTGAATCATCTTGGTGGCCTTCGATTGTGCGGGCAGACGTTCGCGCAGCCCGAAGCGGGCGAACATGCCAAAGATGACGATGGGGAAGAACGACTCCCAGATGTGGGTGACGTACGTGTTGAGCTTGAACAGCGTCGTCCCGAAGATCGCCGAGAGTTGCTGCGGCGGCAGTCGGTAAAAGTGGTCCAGGTTCAGCGCGTAGTACATCGCGTCGCCGTTCCACCAGACGGAGCCGTTCTTGACGACGCCCGTGTAGCAGTACAGCGCGCCGCACTGCAGGATGATGAACATCCGCGGCCAGGCGGGGATGCGGCGGTAGATGGCTTCCAGCCCCTTGGGGTGCTCATCGCTCGGCGCGACGCCGGCACCGTTGCCGGGTCCGCCACGCTCGGAGAGAAGGCCCTGCTTGCGGAGCTTCCGGCATCGCAGCCAGTTGTCCACGCTGTAGGCCCGGTCGCATCGCGACAGGCACAGGTAGAAGAAGAAGCACCGGTATACGTTTTCGGTGCCTTCCCAGAAGATGTTGTTCCGCAGGATGATGCTGTGGAACAGGAACCACGCGAGCCACTTCGTGTAGCGGGTCTTGAAGCCCACCAGCAGGCACGTGATCGAGATCTGGAACGCGACCCAGTGGATCCAAAACGCTCGCGGCGTGTCCCAGAAGAACAGCAGTGAGTACTTCGGGCCCTTGAGGAACTGCCAGACGGCGGCCCAGTCGAAGAAGCCGTACTCGTCGCCGGCGAGGCCGTTGCCGAAGCCGCGGAACTGCTCGCGCGCAAAGACCTGCCGCGCGACGTCGGTCAGGAAGATGCCTTCGTCGGTGAACAGGTACTCGAAGATCTCCCACAGCCCGTTGATGTTGCACATCGCGCAGAACGCAAACGCGATGCGGAACACGGCCATGGCCCGGGGGTCTTCGGCGCGGAGAAAGGCGCGGCGCCATCCCTCTCGATTGATGATGAAGATCAGGCCCGCGAGAGCCGCGAGGCACAGCATGATCCACCCCGCGCCTGGGGCGAGGGCGATCGCGTCTTCGTTGGGGATGCGCTTGAACAGCGCGAGCACGGAACCGGTCACTCGCCAACCTTCTTCGCGGGCGTCTTCACGTCCGCTCGCGCGGTCGTCTTCTTGTCCTTGGCCGGCGCTTTCTTGTCGGCTTTGGCCGTGGCGGACTTCTTCTTGTCGTCGTCCTCGACCTCGCGCCCTTCAGCCTCGGCGGCTTCCTTCTCGAGCATGCGCTCCCACTTGCGCTTCTTGTGCTTGAGCCACGGCTTGTACTTCCAGCCGGCCTCTTCATCGAGGGGCTCCAGCCCGTGGCGCTCGCGGACCCAGTTGGGCAGCTGGCCCATCACGGTGCGCTTGCAGTGCTCGGTGTGCTCGAGCTTCTCGGCGCCGGCCCGCTCGAGCAGGTCCTCGGGGTCGTAGTAGCCCTTGCGCAGCGTCTCCTCGGGAGACGGCATGCGGTACCACATCTTGACCAGCTCGACCTTGCGCGGCGCGACGCCGTCATGCTCGAGCGCCCACTGGCGACACAGGTAGCGCGCGTACCACTTGCGGTACCACTGCGTGTTGCCCGATTCGCCGCCGATGATGCGGCGGTTCATCTTGCGCATGCGGTCGTTCCAGATCCACGGAATCGGCTTGCGCTCGGGCGCGTACACGTCGGTCTTGAGGTCGAACGTCTCGCCCTCGGCGTCGGTGACCAGCACCTTCAAGAAGACGTTCGTGCGCGGTGGGTTCGGGGCGAACATGCCCCAGCCCTGATCGGTCTGGGTGATGGTCAGCCACTTGGTGAACACCTTGCGAGCATCGCCGCGCCAGGTCCGAAGGCTGTCTTTGTCGGGTGTCAGCCACGTGGTGACCGCGGTGATCTGCCAGACCATCAGCGCGCTGATGATGAAGCGCCCCGCGGGTCCATACGCCCAGGGCATCTTGCTCGCGCGACCTTCGTTGATCAGGGCGCGACCGTCGGGGGACGCAAAGCGACCGGGGACTCGCTCGGAGCGCGGCAGCGTCTTGCCCTTGCTGGCGCGCGCGTTCACGAACGCAACGCCGGCGAGGAAGGCAACGCCTGCCACCCAGATCCAGCGCCACTCCCACTCGGGCTGAACCTTCACCCGGACGACGATGCCGAGCAGGAACACGATGAGCCCGACGAACATGGCCCACTGCGGCATCTTCGCGGCGTCGCGCCGATGGTGCGGGAGCGTTGCGTCTTCGGCGGGGACCGGATCGCGGTGCTTGCTGAGCTTCAGCTTGAAGAGCAGCCAGCTGATGATCCACGCCGCCTCCGCGCCGTACAGGAACACGAACGTCTGCGACAGCATGCCGGTCTGGAATTGTCCGATGTTCATGAGCGTGAAGATTCCGCCCATGAGCGCGACGTGCCAGGTGACCCAGATGCGGCGACCGAACAGCCAGGTCGCGACCCAGCGCCGGTCGATGTCGTGCTTGCGCTCGAGGAACTCGTCGGCCGCGACGCCGTCGATCTTGAGCGTGCGCCGTATCGTCGCGACCACGCCCGGAAGGAACTTCATCGTCAGCCAGGGCACGAGCACCGCCACGGCAGACCACGCGACGAGGATCCCGATCTTTCGCCAGATCCACACGGGCATCAGGCGCTGCTTGGCGTTCAAGAGCGGGAAGCTCATCAGCCACAGCATCAGGTCGATGAACGCGACGAAGCCCAGCCACACGAGCCACATGCCGGTCCGGCCGCGAATGCGGAACGGGCGGCGGTCGATCCACCACCACGCGCTCCACATGCCCAGCAAAAGCGCGACCCATCCGCCCACGAAGGCGGGTCGCGGTACGGCGGGCGTGTAGTGGACGGGCCAGCTCACCCACAAGATGGCCGCCGTGCACCCGATGATGGTCAGCCAGCAGGCTTTGACCACCCACGCGCGCCAGCCCTTCGCGGGCGGCACGTCCTCGGAGAGCGACCACTTGATGATGACCCCGATGGTGCCGAGGAAGAAGAACACCTCGCCCCAGTGGGCAAACCAGGCGTTGAACCGCAGCAGGTTCGTCCCGAAGATCGCGCTGAGCTGCTGCGGGTAGAACCGGTAGAAGTGGTCCATGTTCCACGCGTAGTAGACCGCGTCGCCCTTGGCCCACACGCTGCCGTTCTTGAGCACGCCCGTGGTGGTGTACGTCGCCGCAAGCTGGATGATCGCCAGCCGTCGTGGCCACGCGGGAATGAGGCGGTAGATCGCCCGCAGTCCCTTGGGGTGGTCATCGCTCGGCGCGACGCCAGCCCCGTTGCCCGGGCCGTCACGCTCGGAGAGCAGCCCTTGCTTGCGGAGCTTTCGACAGCGCAGCCAGTTGTCGATGCTGTACGCGTGCCCCGAACGCGCGCAGATGAGGTAGGCGAGGTAGACCCGGTAGACGAGCTCGGTGCCTTCCCAGAACAGGTGGTTCCGGAAGAAGATCGAGTTCATCAAGAAGAAGGTCAGCACGCCCATCAAGCGCGTGCGGAACCCGATCATGAAAAACACGGCGCACAGCTGGAACGCCGCCATGTGGATCCAGAACGCCTTCGGGCTGTCCCAGAAATACAGCAGGGAGTACTTCGGCCCCTTGAGGAACTCCCAGATCGCGCGGTTGTCGAAGAAGCCCCACGGCGAGTCGTCGGTCAACCCGTCGCCGAAGCCCTTGAACTGCGCTGAGGCATGGACCTGTCGCGCGACGTCGGCCGTGAAGATGCCTTCGTCGGTGAACAACATGGTCCAGTACTCATAGAAGTCGTTCATGTTGCAGATGACGAAGAAGCCGAACACGATCCGGTACACACCGATCGCGCGGGGGTCTTCCATCGTCAGCCACCAGCGCCGCCACCACTCGGAGCGGGCGATGAACATCACGAAGAAGGCCAGCGCCGCGGTCAGCATCAACCACCCCAGGGTGGGTGCGATCGCGAGGGCCTCTTCGTTGGGGACCTTGTCGTCTTTGAACAAAAAGAACGCGTGAAGTGCGTTGGTCGCGCCCACCAGCGTAGGGGCGCCGAAGCTAAGCGAGCCGGGCATGAAGTCGAGGGAGTCTCCTGCGAGGGGACGGCGGCGCGCAAGCGGGCCGCTCGCTGCTTAGACCCGTAAAGCGCCGGTTCGCGCAACGAGGGCGTGAGTCCCCCGACGAAGCGGGAAAATCCGGTCAGTCCGGGCAGTTGAGCGTCGAAGGTGTGCCGAAGGTCAGCGAGGCCCCGGGCGCGACCTGCGAGCGGTAGTCGGCCCGAATGTGGGCCTGCGGCAGGGCTCGATCCGAGACGCGGAACTCGTCGATCACGCCGAGCAGCGAACCCCATTCGCCGCGACCGATCTCCAGCGGGTACGCCTGCTCGTTCGTGTCGAGCGTGCCTTTGGGATCGTCGATCTCACCTTCGGTCTCTCCGCGCACGAGCAGCGTCGTCGTTTGCGTGCTCGGGTCCCGGGTGAACGCGACGTGGATGAACTCCCCCTGCTCGAGCGGATCATCGGACGACGTGCTCGCGACGGCACCGGCGACTTCGTGCTGGCAGATCACGCGGCCCACCCCGCTCGCACCGTGCCAGCAGCGCGGGTAGAAGAAGTCGCCGTTGAGTCGCTGAAAAAAGCTCCCGACGAGCGAGCCATCGGTGGAGTCGGTCCGCGCCCAGAACGAGACGGTGTACGCGTCGAGCATGCCGGTGAACGAGTTGGGCACCAGCACGATGTCGTCGTCCCCGTCGAACGCGAGCGCGGGCCCCGTGACGCCGGCGACATGCTGCTCGACCTCCATCGATCCGCGCATGGTGCCTGCGTCCGGCGGGCGTACGCTATTGGTGACGGGCGCGTCTTCGAGACCCGTCGGCACGTCGTCGAGGTGCCACACGCCGATCAGCGTCGGCGACCAGACCTCGGCGGGACCGGGCGGCGTGAGCCCAGGCTTGAACTCGAACGAGACGCGCACCGTGGCGTCGGCATCGAAGTCCGGGAGGTGCAGCCACAGGGCGGGGGTCCCGTCGACCCCGTCTTCACGTTCGTACGGCAAGATGGTGCCGTCCTCGGCGGTGATGCGCAGACCCAGCGACGCGTCTTCGAGTTGCGCGTCGAGCCCCGCGTCTTGAAGCGGAACCCACAGCACGAAGTCCGATAGCCCGGTCCCCGGCGAGAACAACGGTGTCTCCACATCGAGGGTCGCCGTCCATCCGCACGGTGCAGACCCGTCGCCGGTCTCCGTCGACGCGGCCGAGGTGGAGGCGTCGGTCGTACTCGTCGAGCCGTCGGAGGAGGCAAGCGTGGGGTCAGGATTGGTCGTGGGGTTGGGCGGAGGCTCTTCGTCGACGCATGCGCCGGGTGCGTCGGCAGCGTTCACCGAACGCGCCCATCCGCTCTCACAGCGCCCCTCCGACTCTGGATATGCACAGGCCGCGTCGGCGAGACAGCGCCCCTCCAACCCCGCGCGGTTGCAGTCGGCGTCGCGCTCACACTGGTACGCCTCGAGCGTGGGGCAGCCCGATGCGAGGCCCCAGGCCGAGGCCAAGCCCAGCAGTCGAGTTCCACGCCGCATCCGGTCTCGAGCGTATCACTCGCGCGCGCGAAACCTCGGTGCACGCGGCAGGGGCTACAGGAGCTCGTCGATCACGCCGGAGACCTCGCCCATCTCGTGGTTCACGCCGATGGCGCGAAGGGCGGTGTTGATGACCTGGGTCGGGTGACCACCAGGCTTGGACACGTGTTGCCCGCCCCCGGCGTTGAGCCCTCCGGGGCGCCCGGCGATGAGCGCCGCCATGTTCTCGCTCGAGTGAACGCTGAGCGAGTCGCCCGACTCCGGATCGTACCCCCAGCCCCCTTCGAAGACGAGCACGAGCGCGGTGTGGTCGAGCAACGAGCTGCCGTCGAGTTCCTGGGTGTCCCGCAGCTTCTGGACGAGTCGCGCCCAGTGCTTCACGTGCCACGCGACGCCGTCGCTGACCGCGTTGAGGCCGACTTCACCGCCACCCACGCCGTAGTGGCCGAGCTCGTGGATGTCGCTGGCGGCCCCGAACAGCGGATTCGCGTTCAGGAAGCACTGCGCCATCGTGTACATCATGCTGCCCGAGCGGGACAGGTCGCACGTGAAGGCCATCGCCATCAGGTCGGTCAGCACTCCGGCGCGCGTCTCTTCGTCCGAATAGGCGCCGCCGGACTCGTAGCCTCCGGTGTCGCCGTTCTCGACCGCGCCGCCGATCGCTGGATCTTCGCCCGGGTCCGGCAGCAGCGAACACGCCCCCTCCGTTGGGGTGGAGACCTCGTCGAGCCGCCGCTCGAGATCGCGAAGTTCATCGAAGTGACGCTCCATACGGCCGCGGTCGACGCTGCCGAGCCTGGGCATCAACGTCTGTGCATCCTCGAGGACGAGATCGACCGCGGACCGCCGGCGTCGAAGCGTTGCGAGGGCCGCGGCCGCCTCTGCGGGATCGGGCGGCACGAAACCGGTGAACAGCGACTCATACGCAAGGCGCGGGCTGTGGATCGGGTCGATTGGGATGATCGTGCCGTCCTCGTCGCGGTACGTGATGCGTCCGCGGTCGCCTCCGTCGCCGTTGCTGCCCCGGTAGTAGGCCGCTTGCACCCGGTAGGGAAGGATGCGGTGCAGTGGATCCCCCCCCAGGGCTGCAGCCGCAATTTCGTCGGACGTGGCCCCGGCGGGGCGCTCGTTCTGGTCGCTGATCGAGCGCACGCCACTGATGAGCGGCGCCGTGGAGTGGGCGTGCCATGCCCGCGAGCGTCCTCCCGCGGGAATGTTGCCGTCGTCGCCCCACGGGATCTCCAGGTCCGTGACCACGGAGACGTCGTCGCGAACGCCGAGGTCTTCGAGTGGAGCGAGCGCTCGCTTCACGTCGTAGTTGGTCCCGATCGTGTCGGGCCGAAGCAAGTCGTACTCGAAGGTGGGAAAGCCGGTCGAAGTGCCGGCGAAGCCGATGACGTAGCGCTTGGGGATCATCGCGCCAGCGCGAGCGGGCGAGCTCATGATCTCCAGAGCGGGCATGGCCATCGCGAAGCCAGCGGCACCGCGAAGCATCGATCGGCGGGACAGTCGAAGTTTGGGCATCGTGCGGTCCTTTCCTCTACTCGGCGGTTTCGTTGCGGCGGTAGCGGAACGCTTCGTCGGAGACGAACGTCAGCATCAGCTCGGCGAAGTCGAAGTCGCCTTCGCGACCGTTGGCGTCGACGACGAAGTCGATGAAGGACTCGTCGACGTCGGCCAGCTCGGAGCGACCCATGGCAAAGCGGTACAGCTGCTCGGCGACGCAGCGGTTGAGCGCGCCGGACTCCACGACCAGCGCGGAGAGCTCTTTGGGTCCGGTGAAGGGCGTGCCGTCGAGCTCGCCTTCGCCCGAGATGACGCAGCTGGGGTCGTCTTTCTCGACCTCGCGGAACGCTCCGGTGTGGTCGTAGTTCTCGAGGCCAAAGCCGATCGGGTCCATCAGCGCGTGACACCCGACGCATCCGTCGCTCGTCAGGTGCTGCTGGCGGTAGAAGTCCTCTTTACACGTGCCCTCCGCGGGCTCGGTCATGTCCACATCCACCGTCGGCGGGGGAGGTGGAATGACCTGGCACATCAGGCGCGTGCGCACCAAGATGCCTCGCTTGGTCGGGCTGGAGTCGTCGATCTTGGACATCGCCGAAAGGAACGAGCCGTGCGAGAGCAGCCCGCGGCGATCGGTATCGCCGTAGTCGACCCAGCCGGGCGTCGCGGGGGCGGGCAGGCCGTAGTGCTCGGCCAGGATCGCGTCGACGTAGGTGTCGTCGCTGCGCAGCAGGTCTTGCCACGGCATCCCGTCGTCGAAGATTACCCGGTCGATGAGCGCCTGGGTCTCGGCCTGCATCGCCGTGCTCAACGACGGCGCGTGGGGGAGCGACTCGTAGCCGAGCCACAGCGCGTGGAAGCGGCCCACCCGAGCCCGGGCGCGTGGGTCGAGCAGCATGTCTTCGGCCGCGGCGCGTACGTCGGCGCTGCGTTCGAGCTGCCCCGCGTCGGCGCGGTCGAGCAGCGCGTCGTCAGGCGTTGCCCCCCAGAGCAAGAACGACAGGCGCGTCGCGACCTCGTAGTCGTTGAGCCGGAACACGTTGGGGTCGTTCTCGACCGGCGTGCCCAGCTCGACGCGATAGAGGAACTCGGGGTGCTGCAGGAACGCTCGAATCGCGACGTTGATGGCGTCGTAGAAGTCGCCGGTTTCTTCAGCTTCGGCCAGCAAGGCGCCGTAGCGAGACAGGTCGTCGTCGCTGAGCGGGCGACGAAGCGCACGCCGTCCGAAGCGAGCAAGGAAGTCCTCGAAGCACGCGGCATCGGTCGGGCCCGCGGGTGTGCAGCCAACGGTGGCGTCGCGACGCTCGGGGGTGAGCGCAAGTTCGGCGACGTCTGCGGCCAGCAGCTCGACGCCGTCGATGAGCGCCTGGCTCGGGTTTTGGGTGGTGAAGTCGTTGTCGAACGGCTGTCGCCAGTCTTCGGGCAGGAGCAGGGCGGCGTCGACCTCCACGCCGAGCAGCGCATGGACCGTGGCTGCGTACTCGGTCGCGGTCAGACGTCGGAGCCCTGCGTCGCCGATCCGCTCGAGCACGTCCAAGGGGATCGGCTCCGCGGGCTCGCCTCCGGACCCTCCATCGTCGGAGTCGTTTCCGTCGGTCGCGCTCGCGCCCGCCGCCAATCCACCGTCGCCCGCCGAAACGTTTTCAACGTCGGCTTCCACACCAGCGTAACAGCCGCCGACTCCCAGCGAGCCCAGCAAACCGAGCGCCCATGCGCCGTCGCGGATCCTCCGTGTGCGTCCCACGGATACTTGTTGCGTTCGGCCCGCGGACGTCCCGTTTTTTCTTTCGACTTTTTTCCGGCGCGGCCAGAACGCTCCTGTTCGTCCGAATTCAGGGGTTTGGAGCCCAGAGCCCGGACGGACGCGTGCTATCGTCCGCACCGGGATGATGGGGGAGGCGACGGACGCACAGCTCTTGGAGCGGTGGCGGCTGGGTGACAGGCTCGCCTCGGAGGCGCTGACGCGTCGGCACTACGGTTCCGTCTTGCGGTACTTCGAGCTCAACGCGAGTTGGGCCGCAGACGACCTGGCGCAGAAGACGTTCATGGCCGCTGTGGAGCGGGCCGGCCAGGTTCGCGACGTGGGTGCGTTCCGGGCCTACCTCATGGGGATCGCCCGTCGGCAGCTCGCGATGCATCAGCGGGAGCTCTCGCGGCAATCACCGCTCGATGCCTACGAGGCGTATGACGCGATTCCGCAGAACACCAAGCTCAGCACGATCGTTGCGCGCAGCCACGAGCAGCTGCTCGCCCTGCGTGCGCTCAGCAGTCTCCCGCGCCGACCACAGATGCTGCTCATCCTTCACTACTGGGAAGGGATGCGGACCCCTGCACTGGCCGAGCACTTCGACGTGCCGCTCAGTACGCTGCGAAGCCGGCTCGCTCGGGCACGGGAGCAGCTGCGGCGACGCATGGAGCAGATGGCCGGCCGGGGCCCACGACTGCCCGACGATGACGGGGCGCTCGCTTCGATGTTTGCTGCGTTGACCACCGCCGAGGTTGGGGCGCCCACGGAGGCGAGCCCATGACCGAGGCCGCCAGCGGGCCGGGCGTGCTTGCGCCGGGCACTCGTCTCGGGCGCTACCAGGTACTGCGCCGCCTCGCCCTCGGCGGGATGGCCGAACTCTACCTCGCCCGTCAGCTCGGCGACGCCGGCTACGAGAAGGTCGTCGCGCTCAAGCGGGTGCTGCCGCACCTGGCCGAGGAAAAGTCGTTCGTCGACATGTTCCTCAACGAGGCTCGGCTGGCCGCCACGCTGAGTCACTCGGGCATTGCAGCCGTTCACGACTTCGGGACGGAGCACGGCGAGCACTTCATGGTGCTCGAGTATGTTCACGGGCGCAGCGTGCTGCAGCTGCTCAAGGCCGCACGCGGGCCGCTGCCGCTGGGGGTCGCGCTCACGATCGTTCACGAGGTCGCCGGCGCGCTGCACTACGCACACGAGCGGTGCGGATCCGACGGCGCGCCGCTGGGCCTCGTTCATCGAGACGTGTCCCCTTCGAACATCCTCGTCAGCTTCGATGGCGACGTGAAGCTCGTCGACTTCGGAATCGCCAAGGCGACGGCGCACAACCAGGCGACCCAAACCGCAGGCATCAAGGGGAAGATCGCGTACATGGCCCCTGAGCAGCTGCGCGGTGAGCCGTTGGACCGGCGTAGTGATGTGTTCGCATTGTCGGTCGTGCTGTACGAGCTCGTGCTGGGGCGACGCTGCTTCAGCGCGCCGGGAGAGTTCGCGCTCATCAACCGCGTCGCCGAGGCCCGCTACACCAAGCCATCACGCATCGACCCCAACATCCACCCCGATCTGGCAACGCTGCTGACGACTGGGCTCGACGCGCAGCCCGACGGACGCCCTGCGACCGCGCGCGACGTCCAGCTGCGCATCGAGGCCTTTGCCGAAGCGCACGCCCAGCGCCTCTCGAGGGTCGCCGTCGCCCACTACATGGAAGCGTCGTTCGGGTTCGAAGCGTACCCGCAGACCAGCGCCATCCCGCTGCCCGCGGTCGAAGCGGCCGAGGTCCCCGTGCCGCCGCCGGCTCGGCGCTCACTCGTCCCGTGGCTCGGTGTTGCTGCGGTGTTGCTCGTGGGCGTCGGCGTCGGCGTGATGCTGCAAGCACCGCAGGAAGCCGAGGGGGAGGTCGCACCAGCTGCCATCGCGGCTCCAGCAGCACCGTCGCCCCGGCCCGCCGCGGAGCCCGAGCCTGCCGTTGAGGAGGTCGTCGCGCTCGAGCCCGAGCCAACGGCGTCCGACGTGGCGCCGTCGCCACCTCAGCCGGCCACCCACAAGCGCAAGCGTAAGAAGAAGAAGCGCCGGAAGGGCAAAGCCAGCGGGTCCGCTCCTGACGCTGCGGCGGGGCTGGCTGCCGACTATCTGCCTCCGTCGCGCCGCCCCGGCTGAGACCGTGGACGCGCCGTCCGGCTTGATGGATGCTGAGCGTCGTGGCGGGCCGACTCCTCGCAAGCGTGCTGGCGGTGCTGTGTGCGTCGTCGCCCGTGCATGCCGCCGGTCCCGCCGACGACGAGGAGAAAGGGCGAGCTGCGACGCTGGTCGAGCAGGGGCGTCATCTCGAGGCCGCGCGCGACCTCGAAGCAGAGTTCGAGCGCAGCGGGGACCCGCTGTTTTTGTTCGCGGCCGCGACGGCGCGACGTCGCGGAGGGGACTGCCGAGGCGCCATCGCGTTGTACGAGCGCTTCCTCGAAAGCGAACCTCCGCCACCGACTTCCGATGCTGCCGAGGCCGGGAACGCAATCGAGGAGTGTCGTTCGGTCATCGGGGAGGCGCGTGCCGAGCCGGAGCCGCCACCGCCTGTGCTTGTCGTGGCACCCTCCGTCGACGCTCCGAGAGATACAGCGGCCGTGCCCGAGCAGCCGTGGACGCGGGACGTGCTGGGAGGTGCGCTGTTGGGTTCGGGGGTGGCCGTCGCAGTGGGTGGAGCGATCGTCGTGGGCGTCGGGGCGGCGCTGGCTCGCCCCCGGGAAGAGAGTGAGGCGGGATTCGAGCGCCGAGAACAGTCCGTCCGAACGCTCTACGCGGCGGGCGGGTCGATGCTCGCCGCCGGGGGGGCGCTCTTGATCGGTAGCATCGTCCGCTACGCCGTGGTGGCGCGGCGCAGTCGAGACGCGACGGCACGCCTGCGCGTTCGTTGAAGCCGGCACGCGTTGGTATGCCGCACCCGTTCGACTCAGGTGGCGTCGTCGGGTTCGCGACCGCGCAGGAGCAGCAGCAGGCCCGCTCCAATCGTGACCGTCGCGCCGAACAGCTGCATCGAGTTGACCGTCACGCTCCAGACGAACGCGTCGAAGATGAGACTCAGCGGGACCGCGGCGTAGCCCATCAGCGCCACAGCAGGCGCGCGACCCTTCGCGTAGGCGCGACTGAGCATCAGCTGACCGGCCAGCCCTGCGCCCGCCATCGCGACGATGTATCCGGCAGTCGTCGCAACCGACAGACCTGGCGGCGGTGCGCGAAAGCCCCCGTTGGCGAGGCCGATCAGCGTCGCGACGACTGCCACCCATCCCATGAAGTGCAGCACCACCGTGTCGGGCGCGTCGGGTTCCGACGCCTCCGCCTCGGCATGGGTCGCGCGACGAATGAACATGTGGGCCAGCGCCGAGCTGACCGCCGACCCGAGTCGGACCAGTGCGGGGGCACCGACCATGGCGATACCCACGGCGATCCCTGCATTCGGCCGATGCAGTACGACCAAAGCCGCACCGAGAAGCGCGAGTACGAACGAGAACCAAACCCCGCGACCCGGACGCTCGCCGAGGAGTCGCGGAGAGAGCAGCGCAACAAACACCGGCTGGGTCAGCGCCAACGCAGCGTTGGTGAATAGGCTCAGGTGTTGAATCGACCAGAAATAGGTCGCCATCGCCGTCCCGCCGAACAGCACCCGCGCCGCCACCATCCGAGGACGGCGCGGCCGAAACGACCGTCCTTTGCGAGCGAGCAGGAGCGCGATCACCGGCACGCCCGGCCCCATGCGCCACGCCATGACTTCCGCGGTGCTCATGCCGCCTTCGCGGAGCAGCTTGACGAACAGCACCATCACTCCGAACGCGCTGATCGCTCCGAGCATCCACAACGGGCCAGGCGCCGGCCGCGATCCGATCTTGCGTTCAGGCATCTCGTACGGGTTCGCGCATTCATGCGACGGTCGCGTTCCTGGCGCGAGGCGAAATTCCGCCGCGAACAAGGCTTCTGTTACGGCATGCTTCAGAAAACGTCACGATCTCGTATGCTTAGCGGGGGTTGATCTTTTTCCGCCGGATCGCGAAAAACCGCTTGCAACTGGAACGCGGATCCGTACGATACCGCCTCCAACCGACGCGGTTTCACACCGAAACCCGGCGGGGCAGGCTCCCTGAAAACTGGATAGACGAACAAGGACGAACCGTATGACGGTGTTCAGCGACGCAAGTCGCGAACCTGTCAAGCGTGTGGGATTCGAGAGCCGGTAACGGTTCTCATCCCGTCGGCAGGGACCCGGTCCGAGAGGACCAACCTGACCGACACGTCAATATCGAGCAGAAAAGCCCTTCTTCGAGAGAAGGAGGTGCTCGAGCACAGTTCAAACTGGAGAGTTTGATCCTGGCTCAGAGCGAACGTTTGCGGCGGGCTTAACACATGCAAGTCGAACGAGAATCTCCGCTTCGGTGGAGAGGAAAGTGGCGCACGGGTGCGTAACACGTGGGTAACCAACCCTCTAGACTGGAACAACTCGGGGAAACTCGGGCTAATACCGGATGTGGCAACGGAGTCTTCGGGCTCTGTTGTGAAAGGAGCAATCCGCTAGAGGACGGGCCCGCGGCCCATCAGGTAGTTGGAGGGGTAACGGCCCACCAAGCCGAAGACGGGTAGCTGGTCTGAGAGGATGATCAGTCACACTGGAACTGAGACACGGTCCAGACTCCTACGGGAGGCAGCAGTGGGGAATATTGCGCAATGGGCGAAAGCCTGACGCAGCCACGCCGCGTGAGCGATGAAGGCCTTAGGGTCGTAAAGCTCTGTGGAGAGAGAAGAAACCTGACGGTATCTCTTTAGCAAGCACCGGCTAACTCCGTGCCAGCAGCCGCGGTAATACGGAGGGTGCGAACGTTGCTCGGAATCATTGGGCGTAAAGCACATGTAGGCGGCGACGCAAGTTGGATGTGAAAGCCCAGGGCTCAACCTTGGAAGTGCATCCAAAACTGCGTGGCTTGAGTTCCGGAGGGGCCCAGAGAATTCCCGGTGTAGAGGTGAAATTCGTAGATATCGGGAGGAATACCAGTGGCGAAGGCGCTGGGCTGGACGGATACTGACGCTGAGATGTGAAAGCGTGGGGAGCAAACAGGATTAGATACCCTGGTAGTCCACGCCGTAAACGATGAGTGCTAGGCGGCGGGAGAGTTTGACCCTTTCGTTGTCGAAGCTAACGCGTTAAGCACTCCGCCTGGGGAGTACGGCCGCAAGGCTAAAACTCAAAGGAATTGACGGGGGCCCGCACAAGCGGTGGAGCATGTGGTTTAATTCGATGATACGCGAGGAACCTTACCTGGGCTCGAATGTTAGTGACGATATCAGAGATGATATTTTCTTCGGACACGAAACAAGGTGCTGCATGGCTGTCGTCAGCTCGTGTCGTGAGATGTTGGGTTAAGTCCCGCAACGAGCGCAACCCTCGCCCTTAGTTGCCAGCATTCAGTTGGGCACTC
>JBCCQM010000164.1:0-18912 GCA_039024335.1 Myxococcota bacterium | reverse complement strand
GGTGTTCATCTGGGTGCATGCGGAGCACGCAAAGCGCGACGAACTCTGTGTGATCGACGGAGAGAACCTCTTCGTGTCGCCGAACCACCCGCTCGTGCTTCACGCGATCCACGACCCTTCGCCCGAGGCGCTTGCGTGGCTGCTGCTTGCGCTATTCGCCCACGTCAATGCCGAGCTGGACGAGGTCGAGAACCGCCACGAGCGGACCTTCCAGCTCGAGGTCGCCCGCGCATTGGCCGAGGGTCGGCTGCAGTACGTCACGCCGGTCTGAGCGCGGATCAGCGTGCGGGCGCCGTGCGGTGCGCTAGCTCTCCTGCGATGCGCGCCGCCATCCTCGGGTTCTCTTTTGCGCTGGTCGCCTGCACCACGCCCGAGTCGGCACCGGCCGCAGAGCCGACCTCGGCGGCCTCACCCGCGGCGTCGTCGACGCCTGCGACGCCGCCCGCCTGCCTGGGCCTCGGCCCGGACGAGGATGCCTGTACTTCGCAGACCGCGAGCTCGAGCACCGAGGTCCTCAATGTGCGGGGTGGCGCGCTCGCGACGTGTTCCACAGACCCCATGACGGGCTGGACTCGAGACGGCACCTGCAACACAGGGCCCGAAGACCGCGGCGTTCACGTCGTGTGTGCGGAGATGACCGACGCGTTCCTTTCGTTCACCAAAGCGCGGGGGAACGACCTGAGCACGCCACACCCCGAGTACCGCTTTCCTGGACTCGTGCCCGGGGATCGCTGGTGTCTGTGCGCCGCGCGATGGAAAGAGGCGCACGAAGCAGGCGTTGCGCCGCCGGCCGTCCTCGATGCCACGCACGCCGCCGCCCTGCGCATCGTCGAGCCGGAGCGACTGGGCTTGGAGCGATGATGCGGGCCGCGACGGGCGTTCAGCCGCTTCGCTTGCGGGGTACGACGCAGAGCCCGAGGCGAGCAGCGTCCGCCTTCGTGAGCACGCCCGAGAGCAGGTCCCCGACCGTCTTTCCCTCCTCGAGCGGGTGCCGCATCGGTTCGTCGAGGTTCACGGAGTAGTGGTTCCGTCGACCCTCGCGCTCCTTGCTGACCACGCCGGCCGCAATCAGCTCGCTGAGGATGCGGTGAACGGCGCGCTCCGTGACGCCGACGTGTTCGGCCACTTCTCGAAGCGTCACATCCGGGTCCCGGGCGACGCATACGAGGACGTGCGCGTAGTTGCTCAGGAACGTCCAGCCGTGGAGTTCAGCGCCCGCGTCTGTGGTTGCAATGGCCATGGAAGAGTGACGGCTCGTGTAGAAAGTATGTTGACGACGCTTTCATGTCAACCTATACATGAAAACGATTTCATGTTTTCAGATTCAGGACCCGCGCTGAGCTGAAGACGGATCGAGAGAGCCAACCGTGACCGAGAGCGCTTCAAGCCCAACCCCGGCACCGCCCGGAACCGAGCACGCCATCGCCGCGACGGCGCACGCGCTCGAGCGCGTCGCGACCGCGGCCGGAAGCCCTGTGTCCGCCGATGCGGCTCGCCGCGCTGTCGCCCGGTGCCACACCCGAAACACCGTCGGCACCGACGCTGCGGTTGCGGCAGCGGCAGAGCTGGGCCTCACGGTTCGTCGCGCCCGGGTCGAGACGGGCATTCAGCTGCAGCCTCCGGCGCTCGCGCTGCTCGACGACGGCCGCTGGCTCATCGTCGCAGGCCGCGGTGGGCACCGCTTCCACGTCGTCTTCGTCAGCGCCCGTGGCACGTCCGAAGGCACGCTGACCGCCGCTCGAATTCAGGAGCTGCTCGCGACGGGGGAGTGGCTGCACTTCGAGCCGATGCTGCCGCTCGAGACGGTGTCGACCCAGACCCGCCCGGAGCTGGCTGGCCGTCCATGGAAGCGACTGCGCTCGTTCCTCAACCTCGAGCGCAGCCAGCTCGGCGTCATTGCGATCTACGCGATCGTGATCGGCCTGCTGAGCATCGCCACGCCCGTGGCGGCGCAGGCGGTCGTGAACTCGGTGGCCTTCGGCACTGCGCTGCAGCCCCTGGTCGTTCTTTCAATCCTGCTGTTCTTCGGCCTCGCGTTCGCGGGGGCGCTGCGCACCTTCGAGGCGTACGTCGTTGAGGTTCTTCAGCGGCGTATCTTCGTGCGCGTCGCCGACGACTTCGGTCGGCGTCTCGCGGCCGTCCCCGACGAGGTTCACGACGAGATCGACAGCCCCGAGCTGGTCAACCGCTTCTTTGACGTCGTGACGATCCAGAAGTCGTTGTCGACGCTGCTGCTCGATGGTCTCAGCCTCACGCTGCAGACCCTGGTCGGCATGATTCTGCTCGGGTTCTATCACCCGCTGCTGCTCGCCTTCGACCTGGTGCTGTTGCTTCTTCTGCTCGTGGTGTTCGCGCTGGGTCGCGGCGCGACGAAGTCGGCCAAGGAAGAGTCTTCCGCGAAGTACCGCGTGGTGGCCTGGCTCGAGGACATCGCGCGGGCGCCCAAGCTGTTCGCGGCGTCGTCTTCGCGTGACCACGCCTGGAACCGCGCCGACCTGCTCGCTCGCGACTACCTCACCGCGCGCAAGAACCACTTCCGCGTGCTGCTTCGCCAGATCGGCGGCGGCATCGTGCTTCGGGTCGTCGCGATCGTCGCGCTGCTCGGCGTTGGCGGCTACCTCGTCATCGAACGGCAGCTCACGCTCGGTCAGCTCGTCGCCGCCGAGCTCGTCGTCACGGCGATGGGCGCGGCGTTTGCCAAGCTGGGCAAGAACCTCGAGAAGCTCTACGACCTCAACGTCGGCGTCGCGAAGGTCGGCCAGGTGCTCGACCTTCCGATCGAGCGCCAGGGCGGGGAGCGACTCGTCTCCGGGGAGCCGCTCACCATTGCGGCGGGCAAGCTCAAGGTCTCCCGCGGCGGGGCAACCCTGCTCAATGAGGTCGCCTTCGAGATCGACCGGCGCGAGCGGGTCCTGCTCGACGGCGACAGTGCGAGCGGAAAGTCCACGCTGCTCTCGGTGCTCAGCGGTGACCGCTCGGCGGATCTCGGCGGGGTGCAGTACGACGGCCTCGACCTCCGGCGGGCCGACCTCTCCTCCATCCGCAACTTCGTCGTCACGGTCGCGTCGCCCACCTTCGTGGCCGGCTCGGTGATGGACAACCTCTTCTTGGGGGGGGTGCCGCTTCCCGAGCCCGACACGCGCCGGCTGCTTCAGATGGTCGAAATGGAGGACGCCGTCGACGTGCTTCCCAAGGCGCTCGACCAAGCCATGCTGCCCAACGGCGCGCCGTTCTCCGAGCGACAGCAGCGACGTCTCGCGCTCGTCCGGGGACTGGCCCACCAGCCTCGCGCGCTGTTCCTCGACCGCGCCCTCGATGGGCTCGGCCTTTCCGACGAAGCGTTCTCGCGCCTGCTCGACATGATCTTCGAGCCGTCCGCGCCCTGGACGCTGATCGTCGTCTCCGAAGACCCCGAAGTGCGGCGTCGCTGCACTCGTCACTTCCGCATCCACGACCGCCGCCTGGAGACCGTGTCATGAAGTCCCGCTCTGGAACGATCGCCCCCAGCCCTCTCGCTGCGGCAGGCCCCGTCGATGGGGCGCGGATTCTCGCGTACATGCTGGTGTTCGGGGTCGCGGTTGCGATCACGTCACTCTTCGTCACGCCATGGCTGCAGTCCGTTCGTGGCACGGGCCGCGTGACCGCGTACGCACCGCTCGAGCGGCAGCAGACCGTCGAGGCTCCGATCAAAGGGCGGGTCGTGCGGTGGCACGTCCAAGAGGGCGACCACGTCGAGCGCGGCGAGCCGATCGTGGACCTGGCCGACAACGACCCCGAGCTGGTCAACCGCATCGAGCGGGAGCGGACCGCGATCGTGGCCCGACTCGAGGCCGCAAAGCTGACGCAGGTGGTGGCCGAAGCCAAGATCACCAGCCTCG
Source organism: Myxococcota bacterium (assembly GCA_039024335.1). Classification (GTDB taxonomy): domain Bacteria; phylum Myxococcota_A; class Polyangia; order Nannocystales; family Nannocystaceae; genus CAJXVA01. The sequence continues at coordinate 15,034 of JBCCQM010000164.1, read as the reverse complement.
ATGGGGCTCGCGCAGCCGCGCTGACCGGCGCGGGGCTCAAGCAGCAGATCGCTGCCGACAAGCTCGACGGCGCAAGCCGACTCTACGACGCGGCCGTTGCGGAGCTCGAAGCTGCCGAGCTCAACCTGACGCGAATCGAAAAGCTGCACGACGAAGGCCTCGTCTCCACCCGCAAGTTCGAAGTCGCCAAGATGAAGGCGCGGACCGGTCGCGCGAAGGTTCAAAAGGAGAAGGCCTCGCTCTCTGCTGCGCGCCGCGGGGTGAAGGCTGCCAAGGCCGACCGCTCCAAGGTCCAGGGCGACACCGGGGCCAAGGTCGAGGACGCACGCGCGTCGCTGCAGAAGGCCAAGAGCGACCAAGCCAAGGCCGAAGCCGATCTCGCCAAGATCGAGGTCAAGCTCGCGCGGCAGCAGCAGATGCAGGTCGTCGCGCCTCGAGCCGGCACCGTGTTCCGGCTGCAGGCCAAAGAGGGCGGCGAAGTCGTCAAAGAGGGCGACACGCTCGCGGTGCTCGTGCCCGACGTGTCCGGTCGCGCGGTCGAGCTGTGGATGGACGGCAACGACGCTCCGCTCATCACGCCGGGACGTCACGTCCGGATTCAGTTCGAAGGATGGCCGGCGGTGCAGTTCGTCGGGTGGCCATCGGTTGCGGTGGGTACCTTCGGCGGCACGGTCTCGTTCGTCGACGCCACCGACAACGGCAAGGGCCAGTTCCGCATCGTGGTCGTCCCCGATGAAGACGGCGATCCGTGGCCCGACAACCGCTACCTTCGGCAAGGCGTTCGCGCCAACGGTTGGGTGCTGCTCAACCAGGTCAGCCTGGGCTACGAACTCTGGCGTCTCTTCAACGGGTTCCCCCCTGCCGTCAACGCTCCGCAAGATGCCGCCAGCAAAGGTGGCAAGAGCGGCAAAGACGGCGCGCTGGCCAAGCAATGAAACGAACGCTCACCCTCTGCGCCGTCGCGCTGGCGCTCTGGCTGGGTCCCCAATCCGCACGCGCGGAGGACCCGCTGCGCCTCTCCGAGGTGCTCGATGCCGTCGACCGGACGCACCCCAAGCTCGAAGGGGCTCGACAGAAGGTCGAAGCGGCCGACGGCAAGGCGCTGTCGGCTCGCGGCGGCTTCGACCCGAAGCTCTCGCTCAAGACGAAGTGGGCGCCGGTCGGCTACTATGACACCACGCAGATCGACGCGTCGATTCAGCAGGCAACCCCGGTCTGGGGTGCTTCCGTCTACGCGGGCTATCGCTTCGGATGGGGCAACTTCCCCGTCTACAAGGGCGACCTGCAGACGCGAAACGCCGGCGAGCTCCGGGCCGGCATCGACGTGCCGATCTGGAAGGGCGGACCGATCGACCCGCGGCGCGCCAAGATCGCCCAAACCAAGGCCGGCCTTCGTGGCGCGGGCGCAGGCGTCGATACGGCGCGGCTGAAGCTGCAGCGTGAGGCTGCCGAGGCGTACTGGGCGTGGGTCGCCGCCGGCCGCAACGTCGAGATCGCTGAGGAGCTGCTCGAGCTCGCCCGCGCGCGACAAAAGGCGCTCGATGCCCAGGTCGACGCGGGCGCGGTGGAGGCGATCAAGTCGGTAGACAACCTTCGGCTCGTCCTGTCCCGAGAGGCCAAGGTCGTTTCAGCAGAGCGCAAGTTCTCGAAGGCCGCGATCGAGCTGTCGCTCTTCCTCCGAAACGATGACCTCGAGCCGGTCCGCGCGACCCGAGAGCGCGTGCCGGGGGCATTCCCCGAGCCGCGCACGGTCTCGACCGACGAACTTGAAACCGACGTGGGTGCTGCCGTCGAGCGGCGCCCGGAAATGGCCGAGATCGCCGCCGAGCGTGAGGCCGCCAAGGTCGGCGTGCGGCTGGCCAAGAACCAGCGCGCCCCCGACGTGTCCGTGCAGAGCTACGTGGCGCGCGACTTCGGAGACGGCAAAGCCGACTTGATGCCCACCGAGTGGGGCATCGGCTTCATCTTCTCGGTCCCGATTCCGCTTCGAAAGGCACGCGGCGAGCTCAAGACGGCGCGTGCGGAGCTCTCCGGCGTGGACGCGAAGACCCGGGGCCTTCGAGACAAGGTCGGCGCTGAAGTTCGCAAGGCGCACGTGGACCTGGTGGCTGCGCTTCGGACCTGGCGGCTGGCCGAGGAGCAAGTCGAAGCCGCGGCCAAGCTCGCGGACGCCGAACGCACGCGATTCACCGAGGGCGCGAGCGACCTCGTCGTGGTCAACCTGCGCGAGCTCGCCCTCGCGGACGCGCAGACCTCTGCCATTTCGGCGCTCGCGGATTACCACCGCGCCCACGCCGACTACCGCGTCGCATCGGGTCGCAGTCCCCTCGACCTGTAGCAGCCAAGTTCGGGTAGGGTCTGCGTCGTGGTGGACCGGCGATGGGCTTCGTTGTTCGCGTGCTCGCTTTTCGCGTGTGGAGGCGTCGGAGAGACGCTCGAGGGGGTGGACACGAGCGGCGAGACGACGAGCCGCACCAGCGGCGCCGACGCGAGCACGAGCGCTGGCGATTCCTCCTCGTCGGAGGCAGGCGACTCGACGTCGACGTCGGGCGAACTGGGCAGCTCGGAGGCGTCGACGGGCAGCGAGGGAGGCGAGGAGACCACCGGTGGTCTCACCACCGACGCGTGCGACGAGTTCGACGCGTTTGTCGAGGCGCTCCCGAACGAGGACGACCCCGCCGCGGCGGTTGCCACGTTCATCCGGGAGGCGCAGTACGGCGCCCACGGCCTGCCGCTGCGATGCGAGGACCGCGTGGTGTTCATCTCGACCTCCGAGGCCCCACGCTCGGTCGCCGGAGACTTCAATGATTGGGATCCCGACGCGCTTCCCATGATGGTTCCGGTTGCGGGCGCGCCCCTGCAGGTTGCCGACGTCGAGCTCGCAGCCCCGGGCGGTCTGTACAAGTTCGTCGAGAACGGGACCTTCATCGCGGACCCGCTCGCGCGCCGCTACGGCTGGGACGAGTTCGGGGAATTCAGCCTCGTCGACGCTCGGGTCGACGCTCGGGTCGACGCTGGGCATCACGAGCGCTGGCCGGCGTTCGACGGTGCGATCGGGGAACTCGAGCCGCGTACGCTCCGCGTGTTCGTGCCGCCCGCGCTCGATGCCGCCACGCCCACGCTGCTGCTCCACGACGGACAAAACGTATTTTCACCGGAGGCGCTCTTCGGAGGATGGCAGGCTTCGTCGACCGCGACGGCGCTCGTCGAAGACGGCGCGATCGTGCCGGTCCTGCTCGTGGCGATCGACAACACCGCTGCCCGACTCGAGGAATACAGCCACGTCCCCGACGACATCGGCGGCGGAGCGCTCGGTGGTCTCGGCGATGCGTACGCCGACTTCGTCGTCGACGGCGTGCTTCCGTTCTTGGCGTCGCGGTACGGCGTTGCGCTGCTCCCCGAGACCACGGGCGTGCTTGGAAGCTCGATGGGGGGACTCATCAGCTTGCACCTCGCGCAGCGTCACCCTGACGTATTCGGCTACGCCGGATCGATGTCCGGCACCCTCGGCTGGGGGACGTTCGGACTCGACAACGAGACGATGCAGTCGCGCTACCTCGCAGATCCACCCACGGGTGTGGTGCTGTACGTCGACAGTGGTGGCGGCGGGCCGTGTCCAGGAGGCGGCAGCGACAACTACTGCGAGAACGTGTCCTTTGCGGACGCCCTTCGCGGTTTGGGGTGGGCTGACGACGCGGACCTCTTCTACCGTTGGTCGCCCGGAGCAGGTCACAACGAGGCGGCTTGGGCGGCGCGCTTGGGTGCCGCGTTGCGTGACTGGTATCCCGGCGGTTGAACTCGCGCGCCGCGCTCGCGTGACCGGGAATTGGCTTCCGGACCGGGACCCCTCTCGGGTACTCTGTACTTCGGGTCATGCGGAATACGGGATCGATGGGGAAACGACGGCCTTGGGTGCCACAGCGCTCGGCCCGTTCCGCATCGCACGTGAAGCTGGACCTCAAGTGCCGCGCCTGCGGCGGGGACAACTACGCCAAGCACAAGTTCTGCGGCTGGTGTGGCGTCGAGATGGGCGCGCCCGTTCCCGTGGGGCGGCGCAACGACATCACCGACGTCGACACTTCGCTCGCGTCGGTGCCGGGCATTCCGGGGATCGGCGGGGACACGACGTTCCCCGGTCAACCCAACGGTGAGCCGACCACGCCCGGCAGCGTGCCGACACCGGCCTCCGAGGACGCCACGGTGATGCACGCGCTGCCCAACGTCGGGTCGGTGCCTGGTGACGGGCTCACCGTCACGTTGCTCGGCGAAGCTTCTGGCAAGACGTCGCGAAACCGGACGCAGCCGGTCCTGTACCGTCTCGAACTCGGGGAACCGTTCGATGTCGACGGCCCGGCGATCGAATCTCCCGGCACGTTCACGGCGACCGTCGAGGGCCTGCGGCTCGACTCGCTCGGCTCGCTCGAGGGCGTCTATCGCCGCGTTTCCAGGGACGAAAAGCCGGTCGCGTACCGCCGACTTCGCGTCATCCGAGAGCTGGGGACGTTCCAGGCGCTGGCGCCCGGCGAAACCATCCCGCTGGGAGCGCTCGCCATCCTCGACCGGGTCCTCGTGCGCATCGAGCCGAACTGACCCGGCTACAGCATCGCCTGAGCGATGAAATTACGGCGTTTTGCTTGCAGTTGAGCGTGGCCGCTCCTCGCGCCCTCGACGCAACGCGGCGTCGGTGAGACCCTGGCTGCATCATGAACCTCAAAGAGATTGCGACCACCCTCGCGTTTTTGGGCTCGGGCGCCCTCGTCATGACGGGCTGCGACAAAGAGAAGCCCGCGACCGAAGTCCCCGAAGCTGCTGCCCCCGGCGGCGATGCGGGCGAAGCGTCCTGCGCTGCTGACGACCACCCGGCCGAAGGTCACTGCGGTGGCGAGAAGGCTGAAGGCTCCTGCGGTGGCGAGAAGGCCGAAGGCTCCTGTGGCGGCGAGAAGGCCGAAGGCTCCTGTGGCGGCGAGAAGGCCGAAGGCTCCTGCGGCGGCGAGAAGACCGAAGGCTGATCATCAGCCCTCGCGAGGAAAAGCCCGCGGCTGACCGCGGGCTTTTTTCGTGGTTGGCGGCCGACTACTCGAGCACGAGACTGGCCGCTTCGGGGAACGTTGCCGAGGCTTCGACGGTGAACTCAGCGCTCCGCGCCTTCGTGGGGAATGGACATACGTCGTCCTCGCACATGCACGACTCTTCGTCGGAGGGGCATGTTTGCGAGACCGCGACCCGCACGGTGTAGTCCTGCGTGCCCATCGCCCGGAGCACCTCGCAGGCCGTCGCTGGTGAATCGTCCTCGAATCCCGGGATGTCTTCGCAAGCCTCTTGGCCACACGCTTCGCTTCGCTCGACGGCGGACCAGTAGCCCCCGTTCCAGGCGATCTCGGCTGTGGCGCCGGGGTTGATGACGAGTCCAGTCCCCGAGCCCGGGTTGCAGGTGCCGTCGCATGTCTCGCACCGGAAGGGAGCGGCACCGGGGCCGTCGGCGAGCACGCTCTCCCCGTCGAGGATGAGTTCGAACTGGGGGGCGCTGCAGAAGAAGTTGGAGCTGGGGAGCATGTACCGGGGCTCGGCAGCGTCGTTGCGGATGGTGATGATGGTCATCGAGCCGTCGAGCTCGTCGCCCTGTGGAAAAACGCAGACGTCGGCGTCACCGCCCGAGCTCGAGGACTCCGATCCGTCGGGATCGTCATCGCCATCGGTGTCGTCGCCAGGGTCCGGTGCGTCGGTTTCGGAGCCAGGGTCCTGCGTGGTGGTGGTGCCGCCACCGGTGCCGCCAGCCGCGGAGTCGGGGGTCGGTGCCTCCGCGTCGGTGCAGGCGGGGATGAGAAGCAACGTAAGAAGAAGGGGAGTAAGCGCGTGGCGGGTCGCCATGATGGTCGGAGGTTTGTGCACATGTCGTGCCTCGTAATTCCGAGCACTTGCGGCGCGTCCTCTGGCGGTTCCGTCGCGATCCACGTTCCGTGAACGACAATTTTGTCACTTAGTGTCTTCTCTGAGTGGCAGGTCGTTCACGGTCTCAACGCAAACACCCCGAGGTCCGGTCGGGGCGCTCGGGGTGCGGCATGTGCTGGCTCGTCGCTCAGTCGAGCGGCCAGATTTCGGGCGGCCGTCGCTCGGGCGGGGGAGATTCGGCGCCGGCGCGGCGCAGGTTCTCGATGAAGCGGTTGATGTAGATCAAGTCATCCTCGATGTCCGCGTCGTCGTTCTCATCGAGCCACGACTCGACCGAGTTCCGCAGGGGCTCGAGCACGCCGAGCGCACCGCCAAGGTCGCCGTAGGAGGCGCGCGCCGATGCCATGTCGAAGCCGGCGTAGATGTTGAGCATCACGAACGCTTTTTCGACGCTCTCCCCATCGAATGCGCCCTTTTCGGGAGTCTCGTCTGGGGCGAGGGCAGAGGTGATGGGCACTTCTTGCACGACCGTGTCGCCGCTGTCGGGCACGGTGTACGTCATCACGAGCGAGCCGACCTCACCCGCACCGACGCTGTCGTCCACGGGGATGACCTCGGCGATGATCGCTCCGCCACCGCCTCGCCGGCCACCTGCGTCATCGTCGACCGACGTGCGCCCGGCGAGCTGCACGGTCGCGATGTCGATTGCGGCCTCGTTGCCGACGACCTCGGCGTTCTTCGTTCCGTAGACCGCCCGGAGGTCGTAGCCCTCGCTGACCTCGATGTCGATGCGCAGGTCGGTCGCGAGCGGCACCAAGAACGCTTTGACCTCTTCCTCGAACACCTCCTGCACGGCGGCGCTGTCTTCGAGGAAGTAGAACGCACCTGCCCCGGTCTCGGAGAGCTCGCGCATGAGGTCGGCGTCGAAGCTGTCGCCGACCCCGATCGTGGTCAGGCCGAAACCCAGCTCGTTGTACTGCCGCGACATCTGGGTGATGCGCGCGTCGTCGGTGATGCCGGCCGTGGTCGCGCCGTCCGAAAGCAGGATGACGCGGTTCTGCACGCCGTCTGCGGCGTGGGCTTCCACGGCGCGGTAGGCCGTGCGCAGGCCGTCGTAGATGTTCGTGGAGCCGTCGGCCTGGAGCGTGCCGATCGCCTCGGCGAGCGTCGGGTCGCTGCCCTCGACCGACTCGACCAAGGTGCGCGCCTGGGCGTCGAACGCGACCAGGGTGACCCGGTCTTCGGGGCGCAGGTCGTCGAGCATGCGGAACAGGCCCTCGCGAAGGTGGTAGATGCTGTCGCCCGCCATCGATCCCGAGGTGTCCACCGCGATCGCCATGTTCAGCGGGGGCCGCTCGAAGGTGTTGGGGTCGATCGAGGTGTTCATGCCCAGCAGCATCAGGGTGCAGTTGCTACCGGTGATCATGTTGCCCATGACGCCGAGCTGGCCGTGAAGGCAGACGTCGTCGCCGCAGTCGGGCGTGGGGAACTCTACCTTGTGCTCGTTGAAGAAGCCGACGTCGTCGAGCGTGGAGGGGTGGGGGAGCTCGCCGTCGTCGAGGATCTGGCGGAACTGACCGAAGTCTTGCGCGCCACCTTGCGCCACGCCGGCACCGCCGACGCCTCCGAAGCCTCCATCAGCGCTTTCGTCGTTTGCGGCGAAGCAAGCCGGGAGGCACAGGGCAACGCAGCCAGCGATCAAGGTCTTGGTGAGGGTCGTGGTCAAGTTCATGTCATTCGCCTCCTTCGGCGCGGCGCACCGCGACGATTTCCAGGTCGGGGCCGAGCGTCCCGGTGCCTTCACATTCGGTGTCGACCAGGTGCTGTACGGCCGCGTGGACGAGGTACAGCTCGATCGTTTGTCCATCCCCGCGGGCCATCGTGGGGGTGCTGCTTCGGCGCAGCGAGACGCCCTCATAGCCGCCGCCGTTGAGCGACACGCTCGCGCTCTGCAGGACGGTGCCGCAGGTCTCTTCGGCCCGCGGCGCGCAGTCGGGGTCGGCCGTCGCGAACGCGGCCATGCCGAAGACGTCGTCGATGCGACCGCCGCGATGAAGTGCGAGCACCGTAGAGCCTTCGTCGTAGGCGCTGGTCTGCGGGTTGAGACCCCACAGCTGCAGGAGCGTGCCGCCGTTGCTCAGCGAGGTCTCGCGAAGCTCGATCGAATCACCGTCGGCGAAGGGGAAGGCGCCAGCGGGCAGGCACACCGTGAACGGGCGCCCCTCACCCTCGAGCTCGGCTTCGAGCCCGGTCTGGAGTTCCATGAAGACGCAGCCGTCGAGGCCCTCGTCGATGTTGGCGAGGCGCCAGTCTCCGCTGGGGACGTTACTCCAGGCGAGCTGCATGCCGGGGTCCGTGGGCGCGCAAAGCCCTTCGGGTTCGCGGGGCAGGTCGGTGACGGGGAAGAGGATGTCCTCTTGGGTTTCGTAGCTGCCGTTGCCGTCGTCATCGAAGGTGATGTCGATCCAGCCGGGGGCGTTCTCGTCGATGCCGAGCCCGTCGGTCCAGCGCACGGGGAGCTGCCCGTCGCGCCAGAACACGATCGTGGGCGAGAGGTTGTCGGCATCGATCATCGCCGCGTAGCAGCCCGAGGGCGTCCGATCCCAAAGTTCGATGACCGGCATGTTCGCGTCGGAGGCCAGCGTCCAGCTCGCGACATCTCCGAAGACGGGCTCTCGCAGGTAGGCGGAGGGGTCCTCTTCGATGAGGTCGCAGTCGAGCGTGACCGTGGGGCGAAGCTCGCGGATGCGGACCACGATGTCGAAGCTGGTGCCGTTGTGGATGTACGTGTCTGCGTCGAACGAGCTGAAGAACGGCTCGCTGGGGGGCGCGCTCGTCGCGACGCACGCAAGCGCGCCCGCGCCCGTGACGACGACTTCGGCCGCGTGCGCAGGGCCCTGCATCGAGAGGGCGAGGCGAGGCACGACGATGTAGCTCAGCACCAGGGCCGGCAGCGTGAGCAAGTCGGTGAGGTCGCGGGTGATGACCCACGGAAACCCGAACAGGCTCATGACGCTGCTCCAGGCGTCCGCGAAGGGGCCGGACACCTGAATGCCGGCGAAGACGAGCCCGATGGCAACGTGGCAGGCCGCCCACGCGCGGTGGCTGCGAACGCGGAGCAAAACCGCAAGCAGAAGCGGGGCGGCGAACAGGCCGACCACATCGCTGAGCTTTCCGGTGAGCCACCCCGGGGCCCAGCCAGAGCCTTTGAGGAGGTGGTCGTTGAGGGCGAGCGTCCCGATGGCGGCAAGCCAGGCGGGGTGGAGCAGGGCCCGTCGAAGGTGGGGCAAGCGAGCAGGGGAGGTCATGAAAACGGTCTCCGAGAGGAGGGGTCCATGGGGGTAGTGCCGGCCGGACCCCGAACGATCACGCACCGCGACACGCGAATTCGCATCCGCCCAAACCGTGGATTTCGCGGGCCGAGGGCCAGGTTTGCCGCTACCGTGAGATCATGAGGTTGGATTGGATTGCGGCTGCGCTGATCGCGGCCGGGCTTACGGCGGCCGGGTGCAGTGCCGCGAGTGACGACGCTGGGGCCACGGGGGCCGCCGGGCAAACGATTGGAGTCGATCCCGAGACGCTCCCCGCGGGGAGCTGCGACACCGACGGGGAGACCGACACCGACGACTGTGAAACCGAAGGCGAACCCGAGCCCGGTGGGGGCGCAGGCGCAGGCGCGGCCACGACCGGCGACGACGACGAGCCGGAGTGCGCCGGAACCGAAGACTGCATGTCGGGCGTCTGCGCCTCGGCCTACGATCCACAAACACAGCAACCCCTTCCGGCCTCCTGTGCCTTTGCCTGCATCGACGTGCTCAACGAGGCGCAGTGGTGTATCGACGACGCGTCGTGCTGCGATCCTGAGGCTCACTGCACGCGGCGCGGCTACTGCGTGATCGAAGACGAGTCGAGCGGCACCACCGAGTCCACCGGCAGCACAAACGGAGAACCCGAATGAAACGCTCGATCATGCTCGTCGCATTTCTGTGTGCGGCCGCCTGTGACTCCGACGGCGGAGACCTGACGGACCAGATGCCCGATGACCTTCCGGCGGGTCAGTGCGACACCGAGGGCACGTCCACCGGCGGATGCGATACGGACGCATCCACCTCGACTGCGATGTCGACCACGGGTGCTGCCGCGGATGGCAGCAGCAGCACCGGCGGCCCGGACGGCTCGTGCGTCGGGACCGACACCTGCCTCGGGGCGGGGGTCTGCTCGGCGACGTGGGACGCGCAAACGCAGCGGCCGGGACCGGCGAGCTGCAACTTCGCGTGCGTCGCCAACTTCGACGATGCTCGATGGTGTGCCGACGACGACGCGTGCTGCGAGCCGGGCGCGACGTGTACCGATCGTGGATACTGCGTCCCGGGTGACGGTGGCGATGCCACCGGAAGCAGCAGCAGCGGCAGCGGCGGGGACACCGACGCGGGCGAATCACGATGAACACACACGGACCATGGATCGCAGCGCTGCTGGTCGCGGCGCTCGGGGGCTGCTCCGGCGACGTTCAGGCGGAGGGCGACAGCTTCTCCGACTACATGCCCGACGATCTGCCCGCGGGCGGTTGTCGCGACACCGACCGAGCCGAGGACGAACCCACCGGTGGGCTGGAGTCGTGTGACACCGACGCCACGACGTCGACGGGCGCAGCGGAGACCGGTTCCTCGTCGGGCGGCCCCGAGTCGTCGGACGCATGCGAAGGCTCGCAAGACTGCAACGGCAACGAGTCGTGCGCCGCGACCTGGGATCCGCAGGCGCAGGCGCGTGGGCCCTTGGCGTGTCAGTTCGCCTGCATCCCGGCCCTCGACGATGCGTCGTGGTGCTCTGATGACGCCGCGTGCTGTGACGCGGCTGCGCGCTGTACCGAGCGGGGTTACTGCGTCGTCGAGGACGAGACCGGCGGCAGTACGGGTGGCGGGTCCACGGGGACAGACGCATGAGGCTGCGTGAACTTGCAACGGTCGGGCTGCTGGCGACGGCTGGTTGCTTTTCCCCCAACGCCTCCGCCGATGGCGATCTCGGGGATGCAATGCCCGACGACCTGCCGCCGGGCGGATGCCGCGACACGACCGGTGGCGCCGAGGATTGCGAGACCGAGGCCGCGCCCGATCCCTCCACGACGGGAGCTTCGACCGGGGCAGAGGCCGAAGACGATCGCTGTGGCTCGGTCGACGACTGCAACGGCGGGCGGGCGTGCGCTGCTGCGTGGGACCCTGAAACGAACACCCGAGGCCCGCTGGAGTGTCAGTTTGCTTGCGTGCCCATCCTCGACGAGCGCGCGTGGTGCATCGATGACGCGTCCTGCTGCGATGCGAACGCGGTCTGCACGGCGCGGGGCTACTGCATCGTCGAGCGCGAGGGCTCGTCCACGGGCGGCTCGAGCAGCGGCGGCGGCTCCTCGTCGACCGGGTGATCAGCCCCCGATGCGCTGTTCATCGAGGGCGGAGACCGGCAGCGTCGGACCGAACTGCGCCGTGTCGATGAGCCACAACACCGTCAGCATCCCCTCGTAATAGTCCTCGTCCCCCGTCGCCGTTTCCAGGGCCGACTGCAGCATCAGGCGCGCCCGCCGAAGGTCCTTCGGGATGTAGGCCATGGCCAGGTTGTAACGGATCTTCCGTGCGTACTCCCCCTCGCGGCCTGCAACGAGTGGGTAGACGTCGAGCCACGGGTCGAACTCCTCGCGCGCCTCGTCGAGCCGGCCCAGGGCGGTGAGCGAGCCGCCTATGACGATGTGGTAGCGGCCCAGCCGTGCCTTGGGCGGGTTCGACGTCTTGACCGCGCGAATGCCCTCGCGCAGCGTCGCGATCGCGTCTTCGTATCGGCGCGCTTTGTACTGCGCGTTGCCGAGGTTGAAGAGCGTCTTGGCGACGCCGGGGTGATCGGGTCCGTGGATCTCGGTGCGAAGCGCGAGGGCCTGCTCCAACATTTCGATCGCGCGCTCGTGGTTGTCGAGCGCCGTATGAGCGGTCCCGAGGTTGCTGATCACCAGGGGAACGAAAGGATGCTGTGCTCCGAGCGTGGTCTCGAAGCTGGTCCGCGCGCGCTGGAGGACCTCGATTGCGCGCTTGGGCTCGTCGCGGATGATGAGCACGCTACCGAGACTGGTCAGGGCGCGTCCGGTCTCGGGGTGAGACTCGCCGAACAGCTCCAGATAGGCGTCCAGCGCGGCTTCGTAGTGGTCGAGCGCATCGTCGAGCTTGCGGGCGGCTCGGTCCGCGCCGCCCAGGTTCATGTCGAGCTTGGCCTGCAGGAGCGGGTCAGCACCCAGCATGCGCAGCACGGCGCCTGCGTCGGCTCCGAGCGTGAGCGCCTCGTCGTGTCGCGAGGGGTCGCTGCCCACCACATAGATCAGGCGAATCAGCGCGAGTGCGCGCGTCGTGTGGTCGTGGGCGATCTCCGCTTTTTTGATCGCGGCCCGCAGGGTCGACTCGGACTTGGTGCGGTTGCCGACGCGCTCCTCGTACTGCCCGCGGACGAGTAGGCCGGCGGCTTCGGTGGCGGGGTCGTCGAGGCTCTTGCCCTCTTGAACCACGGCCTCCGCTTCCTCGACTGCCTCGGCGTAGTTGCCCAGGCCACCCCGAGCTTTGGCGCGTGCCAACCGGGCTCTGGCTTCGCTGAGTTCGGCCAAGACGTCGGGGTCTCGCGCGATGGAGAACCCCTCGAGTCGTGACGGGTCAGTGCAGGCCTCGAGCGGGGCGAGCGTGACGACCGCTTGTACTGCCTGCTGGGCGAGGCCGTCTTCGCGTGTGGAGAGCACGTCGACCAGCGCTGCAACGTCGCTGCGACGAGAGGCGAGACACTGTGACTGGCGCTGGGTTGCGTTGGCGTCGCCGCGCTTCACCATCGACGCCGCGCAGACGGTCTGGGCGGTGGCGGCCCACGTGTCGGCGTAGCGGTCGAGCATGGAGGAGACCGTCTGCCAGGAAGCATCGGCGTAGGGCGCACCCGAGGCTGCGAGGGCGTCTTTGATGCGCGCGCTGGCTGCGGCGTTCCAGACCTTGCGGATGGGGTCGCCAGCGTCGTCGCAGGCGCCGGCCTCCACGCTCGGCGGGGGCTCGCGCGTTGCGTATACGCCAGCGCCCACGCCCGCCACTGCGAGCAGGCCAAGACCCACCCAAACGCCCTTGCCGCGCTGCGGAGGCGCGAGCGCGTTTGCGAGGTCCTGCATCGAGTCGTGTCGCTCGTCGGGGCGCACGGCGAGGCCGCGGCGAAGCACGTCGAAGATGCGGGTCGGGGCGGCGGCGGTGCCGGGCGGGTCGCGTACCCGTCCGACCGCGACGTTGCCAGCCAGCTCGCCGTACGTTCGCCCTTCGAAGGGGCGCTCGCCCGCCAAGGCTTCCCACACCGCGACGCAGAACGCGAACTGGTCCGACTTGTCCGAGGTGGGCGCGGCGTTGTGCTGCTCGGGCGCCATATAGGCCGGCGTGCCCATCAACATCCCGGTTCGCGTGAGGTTGTCGCCCGCGACGTGCTGCGCGTCGTCGGGCGCGGCGACCTCTCCCGGTTCAGCGCGCGAGAGCCCGAAGTCCATGACGCGTACGCGCCCGTCGTCACCGAGCATCACGTTGTCGGGCTTGAAGTCGCGGTGAACGATGCCGGCGTCGTGGGCGGCGGCAAGGCCTGCCGCAGCGTCGCGATAGACCCGCAGGACCTCCTGCCAGTCGTGCTCCGACTCGGCCCACGTTCGCAGGGTCTGGCCCGCGACGAACTCCATCGCCACGAAGACCTGTTCCCCATGCCGCCCAACCTCGTGAACGGTGACCACGTTCGGGTGGTTCAATCGCGCCATCGCCTGCGCTTCTCGCTGCAGCCGCGTGGTTCCGGTACTGCCCTGGCTGGCGTCCTCGGCGATGTCGGGGCGCAGCAGCTTCAGGGCGACTTTTCGGTCGAGCTCGGGGTCGTAGGCGCTGTAGACCACGCCCATTCCGCCTGCGCCGAGACGATCCAGGATGCGAAAGCGGCCCACCCGCTCCGGGTCTTTGGCCGGTGTGGTCGCCTTCGGTCGCCCGGCGTCCGCGTCTTTGGACGAGGGCGTCGGCATGAGCTCGCCGAACAGCTTGGCGCGTGCGCCGGCCCGGATGCGTTCGCGGTCCCGAACCTCGACGGCCGGAGCGTCACCCATCGCCGAGCCGGCTTCGCCCGGCGGCTGGCGATCGGGTGGTGTCTCCGACATGGTCGGCAGATCATGCCTCCGCGCGAGACCCCGCGCAAAGCCGCCCGTCCCGCGGGGCCGAGCTGCTACTCTGCCGTTCGTGGCCACCGACCTTGAGCTGCTCGAAGCCTGGCGCCAAGGCGACCGCGAAAGCGGCAGCGCGCTGTTCGAGCGGCACTTCGACAGCATCTGTCGCTTTTTCGCGAACAAGGTGGACCGAGACGTCGATGACCTCGTACAGCGGACCTTCGCGGCCTGCGTCGAAGGCAAAGAGCGCTTTCGCGGGCAGTCCTCGTTTCGCACCTATCTCTTCGGCGTCGCGCACAACGTGCTTCGCTCTTCGCTTCGGAAGCGTCGCCGGGACAACGACCGGTTCGACCTCGGCGTGTCGTCCGTCCACGACCTGGGCTTGAGCCCGACCGTGCTCGTCGCCAAGCAGAAAGAGCAGACGCTCACCCTGCAGGCGCTGCGGCGCATCCCGGTCGAGCACCAGGTCGTGCTGGAGCTGTACTACTGGGAGGAGATGACGGCGAAAGACCTCGCCGAGATCCTCGAGGTTCCCGAAGGCACCGTTCGCGGTCGGATTCGTCGCGCGAAGAAGCTGCTCGAGGAGCAGCTGACCGCGCTGGCCGAAGACGAACGCACCCTCGAAAGCACCGTCAGCGGGCTCGAGACGTGGGCCCGCCAGCTGCGCGCCCAAGTCCTGCCCGACGCGTCCTGAGCACCACCATGTCGTCCGTTTTTGCGTTCATCCTGTACCTCGGCGTCGCCGCAGGCTTGGCCGGGTTCGCCGTGCCGTCCTTTGCAAACGAAGCGTTCGTCCAGTCTGCCGCGGACGCGGTGGGTGGTCTCGCCACGCTCAAGCAGATCCTCTCGTTCGGGGGCCTGGGCCTCATCGTCATCGGTCTCGTCGGGCGATCGGCGACCCGCAAGACCGAAGTCGAGTGGAAGTAGCGCCTACGGGCTGTCTTCGTCGTCGGCTTCGGG
>JBCCQM010000163.1:0-18942 GCA_039024335.1 Myxococcota bacterium | reverse complement strand
ATCTTCTGGGAGCGCTACCTCGGCCTGTACGGCCACACCGGCGGTGACCCAGGCGTCTCCACGGCCATGGGCTACGACCCCGAAACGGGCGTGGGCTACATCCTGCTCATCAACGAGACCGGACCCACCACGGAGCTGTTCCTGCTGCAGGCCCTGGCTCGCATGCAGGAATTCGCCGCCGAGGAACTCTAGCCTCGGCGGACCGTGGGTCTTGACGTCGGAGCCTGTGTTGCAGGCTGCAACATGTGATGCCGGTCGCAGGAAAAGATGCCTGGCCCCGTGATCGGCTGGCCGACCGAGGGCACAAACAGGGCACGATGACTTCGCAAGCTTCCGCGCTTCACATCGCTCTTCGCTCCGCAACGCTCGGCCTGGTGGCCCTGGGCACGGCGTGCTCGCCTCTGATGTGGGAGATCGAAGCCTCCGTCGAGCGGGAGGCGCCAGCTTCGGCGCTGGTCGACGAGGCCTCCACGGAGGTGTTCACGCTGGCGTGGACGGACGTGGTCGCCGAGCAGGCGCAGTGGCTTCAGGTTTCCGCGGTGGTCCAGGTCGAAGGCGAAGGCCGGTTCTTCGGAGAACTCGCCCTCGTGCCCAGCGACGAGCGGATCGACCCGGTTCGGAGTGCGTTCGAGTTGGGCGTGGAAGACGAGGACGGCTTCCTGAGCACCCGGAGGGCGGTGTCCTTCCAGATCCCCATCGAAGACGCGGTCGACCTTGGTTCGATGGACTTCACGGTCGAGGTCGATGGCGAATCCGCGGACGAGGGCGTCGTCGTGACGTGGACCGTGTTCGGCTACGCCGGCGCCGAGGGCGACGCCGACACGCCGGCCGGTGCGACGCTCGAGCTGACCACTGCCGACTGAGTCCGCTGTAAACATCCCTACGCATCCAACATGCGTCGTCGAGGGCCTCCGAGTGGAGCGGGGGCCTTCGGCGGCGCTTCTTCGTGCCCACGTGGTTTTTAAACCGGCCCACGGATCCGGGCTGGGCGGGCGTGAACGGCTCCCCGCGGGCCTGTTGCTGCGGTTTGCACAGGACGTTCGATTCTCTGACCTGGTTGGGCTGGGGGTGCCCACGTATCCCACCGACACACGGGGCTTGGGAGCGGGCCCCACACCAGCCGCAACGCGGACGCGGCCTCCAAACCCACCGGAACACGACCCATGTCCAAGAAGATTCAGACCCTCGTCCTCCTCGCCATCGCTCCCCTCGCATGCGACTCGTCCGAGCCGTTCGAAGGCGTCACGCCCGACGGACTCGGCGCCCCCGCCGGCAAAGCGGACGGCAGCGAAGTCTCCATCGCTCAGAGCGGCGCGTTCGACATCCTTCAGGTTCGCGGCGACGCGGCCGTCGAGCTGTACGACGTGTTCGACCGCAGCGGCGGCTTCAACGAGCTGACCCGCAACGGCCTCGACTACCGCTACGGCGTGTACAGCATCTGCGTCAGCAACGGCGAAGCCGCGGCCTGCAACCTGTACTCCCGCCAGGCCACGCTCGACGAGGGCGACTTCCTCGCCACGATTCACGGTGAGCGCTTCGACTCCGCCTCGAGCGAAGTGTTCGGCGCCATGGCGCGCGCCCAGGGCGAGTCGCCCGCAAACCTCGACGTCGTCGAGAGCGGCCCGGTGCTTTGCGCCAAGACGGCCGTCGACGTGTGGTGCGGCATCACCGAAGACAACACCGACGCCAAGCTCGAGCTCTCCTTCGAGAGCCTGCCCGCGCTGGGTGATGACTACCTCTACGAGGGATGGCTCATCACCGCGGACGGCCCCGTGACCTCCGGTCGCTTCACCGTCTCGGGTGACGAAGGCAGCCACACGTTCGCCATCGACCGCGAGCTCGCCGACGCCAGCACGCTGTTCGTGCTGACCATCGAGCCCAAGTTCGGCGATGACCCGGCGCCCTCCGACACGCACATCGTCGCGGGTCCGTTCGTGAACGGAGTCGCCCAGCTCACCACCGTCCACGGCGCTGCGCTCGGCACCGACTTCCTCGACAGCAACGGCGGCTTCATCCTCGAGACGCCCACCACGGCGGGCATCGCCGACGACTACGACCAAGGCGTCTGGTTCCTCGAGCCCGCCGCAGGCCCCGGTGCTGGCCTCCGCCTTCCCGAGCTTCCCGCCGGCTGGGCCTACGAGGGCTGGGTCGTCGGCGAAGAGGGCCCCATCTCGACCGGTACCTTCGTCGACCCCGCGTCGGCCGACCGTGACGGCGCTGGCCCGACCGCCGGCCCCGACGGCGCCCCCCCGTTCCCCGGCCAGGACTTCATCGACCCGGCCATGAGCCTCATCGGACACACCGTCGTCATCTCGGTCGAGCCCGACCCCGACGACAGCCCGATGCCGTTCTTCATCAAGCCCCTTGCAGGCGGCGTTGCAGACGAAGGCCCCGGCGCGTTCCAAACGCTGGGCAACATCGCCGCCGACTCGCAAATCACGGGCCTCGCGACCCTGGAGTAGGAGTCAACGCCGCGCGCAAATCCCCACGCTTCGCGCGGTGTTGGGGTGTCCCCCGGTGTGCCTCGGCACACCGGGGTTTTTTCGTGTCCGCACGGCGCAGCGTCAGCCCTCGGGCGCCTTGCCCGAGCGCTTCACCGCGGTTGCCACCACTTCGATGTACACGGCGTCCCACTGCGCGGCTGCGGCTTCGTCGATCGCCTTGCCCAGGTCCTTCTCGGCGACGTCACGCTCCGGACCCTCGCGACCGACCTTGCAGTTGAACGCCCAGAAGTCCGCCTCCTCGGGCACCGCTTTCCGCCGCTCGCGACGGATGTACTTGCGCACCTGGTGCTTGATCCCTTCGACCACCCGGGCGGGCTTGTGCTTGGGGTCGGTCAGGTCGAAGGACTTCTTCATTCGGGCGTTGTTGCGCGAGTCGAACCGTTTGTCGAGGGCCCTCGTCCACCTCCCATTGAAGCCGGAGGTGCCCGGTGCGATCGTCGGCGAGTGGAGGAGTCCTACCGGGCCGGCGCCTATGAGATTCAAGCCGAGCCGTTCGCGATGCGGCGTGTCGGCAGCTCTCCGGGGTTCAGGGCCACGGTTGCCTACGTCATCGCGGTTGCGGCCATGATCTCGACCGGCCCGCTCCTGCTCGCGTTCGACTTCTTCGGGCTGCTTTGGGGGATTCTTTCCTTGTGCGGCCTGTTCGCCGCGAGCCTGTTCGTCGCCATGACGTTCGGGCTTCGCCCATTCTTCGTTCGCCGTCCGGGCAGCATCACCGTCGAGACGAATGCCAACGGGGAGACGCTCCTTCGACTCGACCACCTCGTCGTGAACGCTTCCGAGGTGCGCGACGTGGTCGTGCAGCCGCTCCTTCCAGCAGCCGAGGGCGCGTCGACCCAGTTCGGGACCTACGTCATCCTCCCGGGGCGCGTGGTGGAACTCGATACAGTGATCGCGCCGGAGGAGGCGCTCAAGCTCGTCATGCCGCTGCGTGAAGCGCTGGGGATGTCGCCCGTTCCAGAGCCGTACGCCGGCACCGTGGTCGTGCCTGCGGCGGGCTGTGCGAGCGTGTTGCTCGGCGTGCTCGAGGTGCTCGGCGGCGTCGGGCTGCTGGCCGCGTCGATCGACATCCACGGCCCGGTGAGTCTGTCGGCCGCGATGCTGCCGCCCCTCGCAATCGTAGCGCTCGATGGCGTCGTGCATCTGGTGATCCGGCGAATGATGGGTCGCTCGGCGCGAGCCTGGGTGGGAACGAGATTTCCCGCTGCGTTCGAGGGCGACCCTCCGATGGATTGGAACGTGGTCGGTTGGGCGCTGCTGCTCGCTGGGCTGTCGGTGACGACGGTCGTCTTGCTGGTGCTTTCGCTCGGCATGACGCTCTTCGGCTGATTGCCTTCCGGGCGCCACCGAACCACGAAAAAGCGCCTCCCCGAGGGAAGGCGCTTCGAGCCGGACCGAGACCGTGGCTAGCAGCCTGTGGTGCAACACGGCGCGGCGGATCGCGATGGATTTTTCGCTCCTGGGTAGGAGCCGAAGCGCCGCTGTACCGGGCGTACTGCAAGATTCGGCGACACAGCCAGGAGCGAAAAGGCCGAGCGAGGCGTCGTGATGGGTTGCACCACAGGCTGCTACGGGACCGGCGTGTAGGCGAGGCGCACCTCGACCTGCTGGTCGCCGTCGGCGAGGTTGTAGACGAAGTCGTCGTTGCGCCAGCCGTCCTCGTAGTTGACGACAATGGTGTGGTCGCCGAGGTTGTCGTCGCCGTTGAGGAAGCCGTCGTGCTCCCGCAGGTTCACCGTGATGGAGAAGCTGTTGTCCGGCTGTGGCACGACCGGGACGATCTGCGTCTCGATGGTGCCCGACAGCGGCCACTGCTGGCCGGTGTTGATGGTGACCCACTGGTCGTCGTTGCGCTCCATCAGCGGGTACATGTTCGACTGGCCGTCCCAGCCGCGAATCCAGCCGTAGATCTCGAGGTCGCCGCCGCTGTCGCCACCGTCGTTGACGACGTAGATGTTGCGCAAGGTGAGCTGCACGTTCTGCGAGACGCGGGTGCAGTCTTGGACTTCGTAGTCGGTGGTCAGCGCGAACGCGGCGGGGCTGTTGTCGGCCAGGTACGCCATCTTGTAGGCGATGGGCGCACCGGGGGACTCGGGCGAGTAGGTGCCGCCGCTCTGCAGGAACTCGGCGATGCCGTCGGCGCCCTGGATGGCCTGCACAGCGACGTTGCCGTCACCGCCGAGGATGAAGGCGGTGATCTGCGACTCGGAGAGCACCTCGGAGTGCGTCAGCGAGACGCTGCCGTCCACGTCGACGGCGCCGGTGCTGAAGCCGAACTCGAGCGCGGCGCGAAGCTCTTCGCTGGAGAAGTTCGACGTGACGGCGAAGTAGACGATGCGGCCGTAGGTGACCGAGGAGACGTACGTGGGCGGCTCGCCCTGCAGCACGGACTGAACGTCTTCGAGCGTGACGTCGTCGCGCAGGAAGTCGCTCGGAGCACCGGGCGGGTCGATGTCGACGGTGTAGTAGGCCTGCGTGAAGTTGACGAGGTAGCGGCTGTTTCGCGACTGTTGGTCGAACTCCATGCTGGCCGAAACGTCGCCGCTCATCCAGGAGACGTCGAGCCCGAGCGCGAGGCTGAGCTGCTCGGTGCTGTGCACCTCGCTCATCTCGTAGGCGATGTTGGCGGGCGTGTTGCCGATGACGTTGGCGTCGAGGATGCCGGCCATCGCCTCGCGGAAGGAGCTGAGCGTGGGCGACTCCATCGTGGCCGAGACGTCGCCGTCGAGGACGCCTTCGAGCGACGCGGAGAAGGTCAGGGGAGCGCGGTCGAAGACCTTCGGCGTGAGCGTGCCGTCGGAGATCGAGTTGCCGCCGACCATGGCTCCGGGGAACAGGGTGCCGGAGTTGGCCGCGAAGGCGACGATCTTATCGAACTGCTTCGTCTCGAGCAGGTTCGTCGTCGTGCACATGTAGTCGCCGTTTTCGGCGGGCGCCGTGGCGATGCCTTCTTCGACTTCGGACGGAGGCGTCTCGAGCGTGCCGAGGCCGATGATGTACGCGTCGATGTCGTCGCTGGCGTCGGGCAGCTCTTCACCCGTGCTCTCGTCGGCACCGCCACCGCTGCTGCTCTCGTCGTCACCGATCGTGGTGTCGGGTTCGTCGCCGGTCGTGCCGTCGGGGTCTTCGCCCGTGGTCGGGTCGTTGGGGTCGTCGCCCTTCGTGATGTCGCCGCCCGTGGGGGACGCGCCATCCGGGCCTTCCGCAGTCGCGCAGCCAACGCTCAGCGCGAGCCCCAAGAGAGATGCCGTGGTCCACCCGTTCCTTCGCACGAGCTTGTAGTTGCGTCCGACCGCCATTTGTTGTGCTCCTCCCCGATTTTCCTGCATCCAAGCGCCGTTCGGGGCTCCTGGATATTTTCATGCACCGGGTGCCGAGAGTCTAGCGCCGAAAGTCCTACATTTCCTCCTCTGTGTTCAAGCTGCCGACATCACCACGATTTCACCGGCCGCACTCGCGGAGCGCGTGAATAGCGGGGTGTGTGGGGCGTCTTGGGACACGCTGACCATGGGAAATCGGGGACTTCTCGCCATCACCACTGCTGCCTGCCTTTTCGCCCTGCCCGGGTGTGACGAGGACGGAGGCGACTCCGAGACCACCGCGGCCTCCGACTCCAGCGGCGGCGACGACCCCGCGACGGCTGGAGACGGCGACGGTTCCGGAGCCGACGGCGGCTCGGCGGCTGACGATGGCGGTGGCGGTGGCGGTACGCCCGGCGCCTGCGAACCCTGCGTGTGTCCCGACGGGACGCAGAGCGTCGAATGTCCTGAGCTCGACGGATGCCTCTGCGGCGGCGGTGGAGAGACCGGCGGCGCGCCTCCTCCCTCGGGCTGCAGTACGAACGCGCAGATCGAAGGGGCCGTGTCGGCAGCGGTGAACGCCGAGCAGTGCAGCGCCGCCGGTTCTGGTGAGGTGGTCCTCTTGATCTTCGAAGCTGCCGGCGATGCGTCGCTCACCGTCAGCCTTCCCGTCGAGGGACTCAACGCGACGACCGCCGAGCCTGTCGACGCCATGGTCAACTACTCCGGCACCACGGCGGAGGGGCAGTCTGCTCGCTGGCGGCTCGAGCCGTGCGTGGCGACGGTTACCCTCAACGACTACGCGAACATTCTCGAAATCGTGTCCAGTGGCACCGTCGACTGCACGGGCGCAGAGGTCGTCGAGATCTTCTCCGAAGGGGACGACGTGACCGACACGTTCCCGCCGATCACGATTGCGCCCTTCAACTACGAGTTCAGCGTCCTCTAGCCGCGGCCTCCGCCGCTTGTGAAAGGCGACGTTGAAGAGGCGGAACAGATGCCGTCGATCCGTCGTCTGAGGGCCGTCCGCACGACGCTTCCCGTCGTGGGCGCCGCCCTTCTCGACTGCGAGGCGACGGTGGTTGCCCCCCGGGTATGAAGCGTTCTTCGCTGCGCCGCTTGAATCTGGTCAGAGCGTTCGGCGGGAGCAGTTGCGTCGTGACGACGACGCATGCCTGAATGTAAGCGGTCCGCCCGAGAACACTCATTGCAGTGAGTAGCGCGGGTGTCGCCGATACCTCGATTGCAGGGACCTGCGTCGCGTCGGATTGTTGCCAGCTGGTCGGCTTGGGGCCCCTGGTGAGGATGCGCCGTCGCGCGAGCTCGATGGCTGCACAGACTCGGGGCTCGCGGTCCGCTCCGGAGATCGCGCGCGATTCCGAGCTGGCCGGGCTCAAAACTGCTCGCCGAGATAGAGCCCTGTTTGCGTTCGAATTCGGGACGTCCTCGCGTTTTCGCTCGTCGTCAGCTCGCCAGGTTTCGTTGAATCGGGTAGCAGTAGATGCTACCCGGACCCACATGCTTCTCGCGTTGAACGTCGTTCGTACCGCTCTCGCGGCTCGCGGCGCGAAACCCGACTACGTGGTGGACCTGGTGCTGCCCCTCAACCGTGCCCGAACGGGCTCAGGCCAAACCCCACCGGCCATCCCCGATGAAGGTGCCGCCGTGCTCGGGGCCACATCGGGAGCGCGACAAGCAGCGTTCGGGTGGCCCTTGGGCCTGTGACGTGGCGGTGACCTCGTCCGGGACTCGACAGCGCGGGATTGGCGACCACGTCGATGCAACGAGGGCACAGGAGAGCGACGACAATGTCCACAGTACTACAGAAGGTCGGAATGAACGACGCGGGCGCGATGACCGATGCTGAGTGGAAGGCTCGTCAGGACTTGGCCGCGACGTATCGCATCTTCGCCATGATGGGGTGGGATGAGCTCATCTACACCCATATCACCGTGAAGGTTCCCGGCGAGGACGGGGCATTCCTCATCAATCCTTTCGGATTGCAGTTCAGCGAAGTCACGGCGTCCAACCTCGTCAAGATCGACATCGACGGCAACAAGCTTTGCGGGAGTTCGCACCGGGTCAACAAGGCCGGGTTCGTCCAGCACAGCGTGTTCCATCGGCACCTGCCCGACGCGAACTGCATCGTTCACACGCACACGACGGCGATCGCCGCGGTGTGCTGCACGAAGGGCGGCCTTCAGCCCGTGAACTTCTACGCCTGTGGCTTCATGGGCAAGCTCTCCTATCACGACTTCGAGGGCGTCACGGTGCGCGAGGACGAGGGCGAGCGACTGATCGCAAACCTCGGCGACAACCGAGTGCTCATGCTCCGCAACCATGGGGCGGTCGTCATCGGAGAGTCGCTTGCAGGCACGCTGGTGCAGTACTGGGCTCTCCAGCGCGCGTGCGAGATCCAGCTCGCCACGATGCAGGCTGGGGAAGCCATCACCATTCCGCAGGAGGTCATCGACGTGCACCAGCGCGACCTCCACATGACCTGCGAGAACGGCACCGCCGAGTTCGACTCGTGGGTTCGGCAGATCGACAAGATCGACACGAGCTGGCGGACCTGACGCGGCGACGACCTCACCGGCTCTCAACGGGGGATAGAGATGAACGGAACCAGCAAAGTTCGGCCTAGCGACATCGCACACGTCTCGGCGCGCCAGATCTACTCCGACCGCGGCCACCCCGGCGTGGAAGCGACCGTCGTGACGCGCGGCGGAGCCGTCGGCGTCGCTGTGGCAGCGCCCGGCATCTCGGTCGGGGAGTACGAGGCGGCCGTGGTCTGCGACGAAGGCGACAAGTGGGACGGGCTCGGGATGACGCGAGCGGTGCGGAACGTCGTGGAGACGATCGGACCGAGCCTCATCGGTCTCGATGCCACCGACCAGCGTCGTATTGATGAGGTCATCGTTGCGCTGGATGGGACTCGCTCCAAGGAGCACCTGGGCGCGAACGCGACGGGCAGCGTCTCGGCGGCGGTACTCCGCGCTGGCGCGGCGGCGGCGGGGTTGCCCCTATATCAACACATCCGCACGCAACGTCGGGCGACCGGCAACTTCGTCTTGCCCGTTCCGAGCGTCACCACCGTCATGGGCGGCCGTCGGTACGGTGGCACCCCGCTGGGCGGCACCAAGCCGACGTACTCGATGGTGTGCTTCGACTTCTCCAGCTACAGCGAAGCGATCTTCGCCGGCTGGGAGAGCTCGCGCGAGTACTTCCGCCTGCTGTGGGAGCGCTACCGGGTCGAGAGCTGGCAGGGCTGCGGCATGCTCAAGCCCGGAACGATCGAGCACGACCGTCAGCTGTGGGACTTGATGGTCGAAGCCATCGAGAACAAGGGCTACACGGGCCGCATCGGTCTGCAAGTCGACGTGGCGGCGAGCATGTACTTCGAGTCGAGCCGTCAGCGGTTCGTGGGTCTGTTCTCTGCCGAAGACAAGACGCGCGAAGACCTTGTGCAGCTGTATGGGGAGATGGTCTCCGACTATCCCTTCGTCGTGATCGAAGACCCGCTCGACGAAGGCGATTACGACGGTCACGCGCGGCTGACCCGCGACCTGGGGATTCAGATCGTGGGCGATGACTTGTTCGCCACCAATGAGCAGCGCTTGCGCGAAGGCATCGCCCATCACGCGGCGAACGGCATGGTGCTGAAGGTCAATCAGGTGGGGACCATCAGCGAGGCGTTCGAGACCGTCGCGCTGGCGCAGTCTCATGGCTATCGCGTCATTCCCTGCAAGAGCCGCGGGGAGGGGGCCGAGATTGCGGACTACGCGGTCGGCCTGGACACCGGACAGATTCGCGAGGAAGACACCGTCGGCGGTGTCACCAACCGGCTCACGGAGATCGAGCGCGAGCTCGGGGCCCAAGCCACCTTCCTCGGCCGCCAAGCGCTGGCCGTGGCTCCGCGTCCACGCATGCCGCGCTTGCGTAGCCCAGAGCCGTCGCAGCTTTCGCCGTCCCCCTCACTCGACTAGGCGGGCCCACGCCGACGCGAGACCCACAACTTTCAACAGGACCCAGAACAATGCTCAACGTTCGCGAAGAAACCGTACTGCTCCCTCGCCCCAAGACCGGCGAAGACCTGCTCGCCCACTTTGCGCGGGAGATGAAGTCGCGGCTCGGCGACTCGGTCGCCCCGACGCGCTTCGTGGTGAACGAAACCACGGCCGACGAGTACCGATGCGACATCGCCGTGCTCGAGGGCGGCAGCGACTTCCCCCAGCACGAGTCGATCTTCGACTTTCGGCGCCGCGAATGCCTGGCCGACGGTGACTTCAACATCGTCATGATCGTGCCGACGGGCATCGGGGCCGAGTACGGCGCTCACGCCGGCGACGCCACGCCTGCCGCCCGCCTTCTGGCGAGCACCTGCGACACCCTGGTGACGCACCCCAACGTCGTGAACGCGTCCGACATCAACGAGATGACGCCGAACACGATGTACGTCGAAGGCAGCGTCATCAATCGCTTGATGATGGGCACCCTCGGTCTTCAGCCCAGCCGGGGCAACCGGATGATCATCATCTCGGAGAACCACCCGGTGCAGTCCGTCACGGACGCCGCGATCAACTCCATCAACGGTTCGCGGGCGGCAAGTGGCTACAACTGCACGCAGTACGTGAAGGTAAACCCTCCGTTCGAGATGCACGCTTCGTTCACGCCTGATGGTCGCGCCGCGGGCAAGGTCATCGGCATCGACCGCGTGTTCCGGGTGCTCGAGAAGTACAAGGGCCAGTACGACGCCGTCGCGATCCTGTCCCAGATCGTGTTCCCGAAGGAACAGGCGATGCAGTACCTCAAGGGCGACGCGGACTCGGTCAACCCGTGGGGCGGGGTCGAGGCGATGCTGACCCACGCGATCTCGGGCATGTACCACGTGCCATCGGCCCACGCCCCCATGGCGCAGGGCACCAACGGCGCGCTCGCCTCGTGGGGCGTTGGCGTGGTCGAACCGACGCACGCGGCTGAAGTGGTCTCGACCGCCTACGCTCACTGCGTCTACAAGGGTCTGCACACGAGCCCCCGACTCGTTCGCGATCGGGCGCAGTGGGCCGCGCCGGGAGTCATCGACGCGTCCAACATCTCCGCACTCGTCACGCCCGACCGCTGCATCGGCCTGCCCACCTTGGCCGCGCTGCAGCAGGGCATTCCCGTCATCGCGGTCCGCGATAAGCAGAACCGGATGAAGAACGACCTCACCAGCCTCCCGTGGATGCCAGGGCAACTCCAGTTTGCCGAGAGCTACTGCGAGGCCGCGGGTCTGCTGATGGCCATGCGCCACGGCGTCTCGATCGACACCGTGCAGCGCCCGCTCGAGCGGGTGCGTGTCGACACCTGGACGGACAAGACCGTCCTCTGAGCGGCGCCTTCCGACCGCTTCCTCCCGCAGGTCGCTCGTCGGCCTGCGCGCGCGTTCTCGTGAGACCTCGGTATGGCCAGCACGACACTCGACGGCACGACGGTTCCTTCTCCGCCCGCGTGGTACCGGAACCTGCCTCCCAACATCATCGCCCCGCTCATTGCCCGAGCGCAGGCGCAGCCGAGTCTTGCACCGCTCCACTTGGGTGACACGTACGCCCCGCCGCCCGTCGAGGTGCAGCAAGCCGTCGCGGCGGCAGCAGGCGACCCTCAGACGTATCGGTACCAGAACATCGCCGGCCACGATGACCTGCGCGATGCCGTGCTTGCGCGGCGCCGCATGAACGCTGTGGAGTCCGATCCAGCGTTGGAGCAGGTGTTCATCACCCACGGCGCGACGCAGGCGATCTTCTGCGCAGCCCATTTGCTGTGCGAGCCCGGCGACGAGGTCCTCGTCCTCTCGCCGTACTACCCCCTGATCCCGCAGGCGTTCGCGGCGGCCTCCGCCGTGCCGATCGAGGTGCCGTTCTACGGACGCCGTCCAGCGGAAGCGCTCGAGAACCTCCGCTCGTTCCTGACGCCGCGGACCAAGGTGATCGCGCTGACTAACCCCAACAACCCCGACGGGACGGTGCTGCCTCGCGACGTCGTCGCGCAGATCGTCGCGTTCGCCCGGGAGCACGGGCTTTGGATTCTCTCGGACGAGAGCTACGAGGAGATCCGGTTTTCGGACGCGCCCGCGCACGTGCCCACGGCGACGCTCCCCGGGGCCGCGGCGCACACATTCACCGTCTCGAGCTTCTCCAAGTCCTACGGGTTGTGTGGCCTTCGGGTCGGGTACGCCATCGTGCCGCCAACGCTGTGTCAGGCAGCCCGGGACGCGCTGATGCTCAGTGGCATTCACCCCTCGAATCTGGCGCAGCGCGCTGCCCTTGCCGCACTCGGCGTGGCCGATGCACATGGCCGGTCTCAGCGGGCCCGTTACGAGGTCTCGCGCGACGTCGCGGTTTCGGCCCTGCAGGATGTGTGCGACTTCGTCGTTCCCGACGGCGCCACCTATCTGTTCGTCGACCTCTCGAGGCACCTGGGCGGGCGCACCCCGACTGCGCTGCTCGAGGACATCGTGACCCACGCCGACGTTCTGCTCTCGCCCGGAGCACTCTTCGGTGCCGCGTACGAGCGGCATGCCCGCCTGTGCTTCTCGGCGGTCCCGACCGAGGTGCTGTCGCAGGCGTGCGAGCGCCTGCGCAGCTACCTCGGCGAGCGTTCCCGACGCGCGGGTTGACCCGCTACGCGAAGACGTAGAAGTCGTCTCGCTCCCAGCGCCGAATCGTGGCGTAGTCGCGCTCGACGACCTCGGGGTCTTCATGCACCAGGTTGACGTAGCCCGGAGAGGTGTGGAGGTTCTCCGTTTTCTCAATGTGCACACCCGGTTTCATCCCGGTGTGGCCACTGAAGAAAGACTCCAGCGTGGACATCTCTTCCCATCGCGGCAATGCCTCGATGGTGCCCGCTCGGGGAGAGATCAAGCTGATGAGTGAACCTCGCTTGCTCATGACGTAGGGCGACCGCCCGCGTTCGAAGAACCGCGTTGGATTGATGTAGGCGTCGAGCGTGGCGGCCAGCTGTGAAATGCCCAGGGTGGCTTCCGTCATGAGCGTTGGGTTTTGGCCGACGGTGCGTGCAGCCATCTCGATGAGGACCGGTCCCTGCTCGTCGACGATGATCGAGAGGTAGCCGGCCCCGAACTTGATGCCCATCGCGTCGAGAACGGCCTCGGAGTACTCGCGGAGGTGGCGAGTGCTCTCGTCGACGGGAAGAATCTCCGCCCGATCGTCTACGAAGGAGTTGCCGACGACCTTGTCGATGCGCCACAAGTCCGTGAAGACGTGTCGGCCTGCACAGCTGGCCGTGTTGACGCAGTACTCGATGCCGTCGAAGAAGGGCTGCACGATGGCGCAGTCGTTGACCACGCCCAGCTTGTTTTCCTGCCCGTAGATCTGCCCAAACGTGGTCTCGAGCTCTTCCATCGTGCGGCAGAGCGTGACCATGTCGCTGGCTGCGCTGGCGTTGGGCTTGATGACGACCGGGAGCTGCAGCTTCTCGGGGAACAAGGCCGCGAGTTGCGTCCAGCTCTCCACGCTGTAGCTCTGCATGTGTCGGACCCCGGCGTTGCGCAGCACTTCCTGCATCGGGAACTTCTTGTTACGCGCAACGCTCAAGGTCGTGCCGTTGTTCGGCAGGCCAAGTCGCTCCGCGAGCGCGTCGGCAAGCTCTACGCCGGGGTCGTGGCCGGGGATGACAGCGAGCGGTCGATGTTTTGCGACCTCGGCCACGCAGGCGTCCATATCACCGTTGAAGACGATATTCGCCACGTGGTCTCCCGCTCGATATGTATTTGCAAGGCCCTCAGCGAACGGACGGTCTGTGGATACATGGACGGTCTCGAATCCCTGCTCTTTGAGCCGGGGAGAGAACATCGCGGCGGTGCTGACGGCTTCAACGATGACCACACACGGCGAGGAGGTCTGCGACATATGCGTATCTTAGCACCGGGGTCGCTTGTAACCGCGTATTCTTTGGAGCGAGCGCGTGATGACGGACACCCGGCATTCATGCTGGAGATGTGGGGACGACGATCTCGATGTGGTGACCGTTCGGCAGGGTCTCTACGTTGGGGAGGTCTTCGAGTCCACGTCCGCCGCGATGCAGCATGAGCATCTTGATGGCCATGCCGTGCGAGACAACCAGGACGGTGCGTCCGGGATGGGCCTCTGCGATTCGATGGATGCCGTCGACCATGCGCGTTTGGACTTGGCGAAACGTCTCGGCCCCTTCGAGGGCAAACGCATGGGGTTCATGCCGGTAGTGCCCGAAGTCGACGGGCCACCGGCGCTGCGCTTCGGCGATCTCTTCGCCCTGCCAGGGCCCGAAACACATCTCGCGAAGGGCGTCGCTGGGGTGGAGCTGCAGCTCAAGGGCACCGCAGATGATCTCGGCCGTCTCGCGTGCGCGCCCGAGGGTGCTCGTGTACGCCACCTCGATGCCCGCGCCCAGGAGTCGCTGGGCTGCGTCCCGCGCCTGCTGACGTCCGAGGTCGGTCAGCGGCGTCTCATGCTGGCCCGCGAAGCGACCGAGCAGGTTTGACTCCGACTGACCGTGGCGCACCAGGATGAGGCGCGTCTCGCTGGGCTGGGTACGTGACGATGTGGTCATCCTCGTGCCTCGTGCGCCCTTGTCTTAGGCGAGTGCCGCGGGCCGAAGGCGAGTGTCGAGGGCCCGTCCCAATCGCACCGTCGCGTCCGGAAGCGCCGCGATGTCGTCGCTCGTGGTGCGGTAGTTGATGAAGCACGCGCGAAGGAGAAAGCGCCCGTCGCTCACGGCTTTGGACAGGTAGAACTCGCCCGAGGCCTGCAGCTCGGTCAGCAGGGCTTCGTTGAGCTGGTTGAGATACTCCCCCGTACCCGCAGCGTCCGCCGACAGGCCGTCGGGCACGAAGCGGAACGTGGTGATGCTCAGGCCCACGCTGGTCGCTTCGAGCTCGGCCGTGGTGGTGACGCGCTCGTGGAGCTGGCGAGCGTTCTGGATGTCCTGCCGAATCATGCGCTCGTACCCGGTGCGACCGAGCTGCTTGAGCGCGAGCCAAACCTTGAGGGCACGAAACTGCCGGGAGTGCTGTGGACCCCGCCCGAAGAAGGGCGTCTCGCGGTCGGAAGGCAGGCTGTGGATGTACTCGGGGTCGTCGTGAAAGACGTTGGCGAGGGCAGTGCGGTCCTTGACGAGCACGCACCCCGCTTCCACTGGCGCATACATCCACTTGTGCGCGTCGATGGCGATCGAGTCTGCGTGTTCGAGCGCGGAGAACTCCGGGTGGTCATCGCCCAGGACGGCTGCAACGGCGCCGTAGGCTCCATCGACGTGGAACCAGAGTCCGTGCTGCTTGCAGAGGGCGGCGAGCTCGGGCAGCGGGTCGATGGCGCCGGTCATCGTCGTGCCCGCGTTGCCCACGACCATGAATGGCCGAAGGCCGGAGGCGAGGTCTTCCGTGATGAGGCGCTCCAGATGTCGAGCGTCCATGCGGCCGTCGCTCGAGACGTCGACCCAGCCGATGGCGTCGGTGCCGAGCCCCGACATCCGCACGGCCTTCTTGATCCACGCGTGGGTCGTCTTCGAGGTGTAGCAACGCAAGCGCGCGTCACGCACTCCCTCGGTGCGGAGGCGTTCTCCGAGGGCAGCGCCGAGGGCAGCCTGCAGGCCGACGAGGTTGGCCACGCTTCCGCCGCTGACGAACAGGCCGTCGCAGTGAACGTCGTAGCCGATCATCTCGGCGATCCAACGGACCGCCTGCATCTCGATCTCGGTCGCAATCGGTGCTGCGAACGACGCCGCGACGTTCTGGTTGAACGTGGCCGCGATGAGCTCTCCGAGCGCGCCGAGTGGGGAGCCCGGAGACACGATGTAGCCCAGGAATCTGGGGTGCCCGTTGTGCCTGGAGTACTGCTGCAGAAGCTCCAGCACGCGGTCCAGGAGTTCCTGCGTGGGCGTACCGTCGCGTGGAAGCGGTCCGTCGCCCAGGGCTTCACGGAGCTGCGAGCGAGGCGTGGGGTTGTAGACGGGTCGGTCGGAGAGACCCGCCTGAAAGTCTGCGAGCTGATCGATCAGCCGGTGGCCCAGGGCGCGAAAGTCCTCTGGAGACATGTCGAGCGACGCAGGCGTGTCGTGACCGATGTGACTCGAATCCTCAGCGTTCTTCATTTCGTTCCCCAACTGCGTGTGAATGTGCGGTGTGTCGATACCGTTCGCTCATCCGACGTCGTATTCCAAGAGCGATGGTCCACCTTCGCAGAGCAGGGCGGCCGCTCTCCTCGGCAGATCCGACAGCGTCGTGATGCGCTCCGCTCGGATTCCGTATCCCCGCGCGAGCACCGTGAAGTCGGGCGTGTGCAGGTCGACGCCGATGGGGTCGACACCCGCGCGTCGCATTCCAGCCTCGATCTCCCCGTAGCCGCCGTTGTTCCACACGATGACGAGCAGGGGGCGACCGGTTTCGACAGCGGTCCCAAGGTCCATCAAAGAGAACTGCAAGCCGCCGTCACCGACGATGCAGATGACCGGTCGGTCGTCTTCGGTCACGCTGGCTCCAATGGCAGCCGGGAGCGCGTAGCCGAGGGCGCCAAAGCCGGTTGCACCGTTGAACCACGACCCGGGCGAGCGCGCCTCGAAGTAGAAGTTGCCGGCGTAGACGGGCTGCGTGGAGTCGCCGACGAAGACCGCATTGGGGACGAGGTCCCGCAAAGCGTGCAGAGCGTCGATCATGGCGTGCCGTTCTGCGCTGAGTTCGTCCCATGCGGCAGCGCGTGCGGCTTCGGCTCGTTGTGCGCCCTCGTGGTGCGCGGTACGGTCGCCCCACGCTTCGAGAAGGTCGGCGAGCGTCGCTTTGGCGTCAGCACAGACGGCGACGTCGCTGCGATGATTGCGAACCAGCTGCAGAGGGTCGACGTCGATGCGAATCAGAGGAGCGGAGACCGCGAACTCGTCGCGCCCTCGAAGGTTGTAGTCGGTCCGGCCCAGCTCCGTTCCCACCGCGATGACGAGGTCGGCGTCGGCAACGAGCTCGCGGACGCCGAGAAGCGAGGGGCTCGCCGGAACCGAAAGCGGATGTTCGAGCGGGAGGATGCCGCGTGCGTTGGTCGTCATGACCGCCGGCGCGTCGAGAGCTTCGGCGAGCTGCGTGGCTTCGCGAGAGGCCGCGCGTGCCCCTCCACCGAGGAGCAGCACCGGGCGAGAAGCCTTCGCGCACAGGTCGACCGCGCGCGCGATGGTCACGGCCGCCGGGCGCGGGGGCGCGATCGCGACGGGTTCGGCCGGGGGGGGAAGCTCGACCGGCGCGGAGAAAAGATCGACGGGGATCTCGATGTGAACGGGCCGCGGGCGGCCGCTCGAGAACACAGCGAATGCGCGAGCAATCGCGCGTGGCAGGTCTTCCGGAGACAGGACGCGAAAGCTGAATGCGCTGACCTGCGCCGCAATCTGCTGCTGGTTCGGGCTTTCGTGTAGCTCTCCCTCGCCGTGACCGAGTCGACCCCTTCGGTTGACGGCCGAAATCACCAGCATCGGGATCGAGTCGGCGTACGCCTGCGCCATCGGGGTGATCGCATTGGTCAAGCCGGGGCCCGTGATGAGCAGGCAAACACCCGGCTTGCCGCTCACGCGCGCGTAGCCATCCGCCATGAAGCCCGCGCCCTGCTCGTGTCGCGGCGTGACGTGACGGATCGAGGAGCGGGCAAGCCCACGATACAGCTCGACCGTGTGCATGCCGGGGATGCCGAAGACGGTGTCCACGCCATGCGCTTCGAGCAGCGCAACGAGATGTTCGCCCAGCGTCACGGGCCGCTAGCCCTGCATCTTCTCGTAGGCGGGCCAGTCGGCGCGGAGGCGGCGGCTCTCTTCGCGCCTCGATGCGATGTTCTTCCGCGCCATTCGAATCGCCACTTCTCGCGGGGGCGCATCGCCCTTCACCGAGTTGTCGAGGACGGTTCCGAGCGTCTTGCGAATGCTGTCGCGCACGATGTCGAAGATGCGATCGTGCGGCGTCGCACCCTGGTTTTCGCGGTCACGAAGCACGGCGATCAGTCCGCCGCCGTTGGACACGAAGTCGGGAGCGACCAAGATCCCCTTGGAGTGCAGGATCGCGGCGCCTTCCTC
Source organism: Myxococcota bacterium (assembly GCA_039024335.1). Taxonomy (GTDB): domain Bacteria; phylum Myxococcota_A; class Polyangia; order Nannocystales; family Nannocystaceae; genus CAJXVA01. The sequence goes on along the minus strand of JBCCQM010000163.1, from coordinate 1,064 downwards.
CGTCGTTGGAATGTTGGCACCCTCCACGACGACCTTGGCTTGGATGTCACCGGCGTTCTCGCCGGTGATGACGTAGGGGCGTGCGCCGGGGATGAGCACGTCCACGGGCAAGGTGAAGAGCGCCTCTTTGGGCATCTTTTCGCCGCGGGCGTACGTCCGGACGACCGCGTCGCCAACCTTCGCCCGCTCCTGCCGGAGGGCCTCGACGTCGAGACCGGCGGGGTCGTACAGGAGTCCCTCGATCGTGGACACGGCGACGACGCGCGCGCCGAGCCGGCTGAGATACATGGCAGCGCTCACACCCGACTTGCCGAACCCTTCGATGGCAACCGTCGCTCCCTCGATGGAGAAGCCCGCGGCCTTGCTCGTGGTCTCGGCGGCGGTCGCAATGCCGAACCCCGTGTAGTGGAGGTCCATCGGCATGCCGTCTTTGAGTGCGAGGCTCTCGGGCGAGGGGCCTCGGTTCTCGGCGTCGGCAGCTTTGTAGACCGCAAGAACGTCTTCTTCACTGATCCCCATGTCGGCGCCCGTGCCGAACACGCGCGCACGAATCAGCGGGGACGCGGCGCGTCCAAACGCAGCGATGATCGCGTCGCGATCCTCGGCGTTGGGGTCGTGAAAGATGCCCGCCTTGGCGCCGCCGTACGGAAGTCCCCGGAAGCGCAGGTCGAAGATCGAGAACTTGTAAGTCATCGCGCGAGCGAGACCCGCGATCTCCTCGGTCGTGATGTCCGGCAGCATGCGAATGCCACCGCCACCGGGGATGACCGCGTCCACGACCACGACGGCCTTCATGCCGGTCTCGGGGTCGTAGAGGTGGGTGATCAGCTCGGGGCCGATATCGTCGTACAGAGCGTGAATGTCGTGCATGGCCAGGGTCGCCTTGGTGGAAAACGGTGCCGCGACTACTCGACCGAGCAGCCTTGTGCGCTGAACTCGGGGTCGAGGTTTTCGTACGCCTGTGCGCCCTCGGTGAAGTTGGGGTCGGCGGTGATCAGCGTGGCGTTGTAGCTGTCGGCCGAGACGGCGGCGATGTCGGTCGCGGGGATGTCGTTCCAGTTGGT
>JBCCQM010000162.1:0-19072 GCA_039024335.1 Myxococcota bacterium | reverse complement strand
CGTTCGCGGCCCGACTGTGGTGGATGCTCCGTTGGATCGGGCACGCGTCGGTGGCGGTTCTCGATGGCGGATGGTCAGCGTGGAGCGACCTCGGTCACCCGACCGCGCCAGGTGTGACAGATTGGGCATCCGCCGCCGCGTACCCAGTGGCTCCGAACCCATCGATGACGGTGGATGCAGCTGCCGTCTCGGCCGCACGTACCGATCCTGCTGTCGCGCTGCTCGACGCCCGCGCAGCGGGGCGGTACCGAGGGGAGAACGAGACAACCGATCCAGTCGCCGGGCACATCCCCGGCGCGGTGAGCCTTCCGTTCTCCGACAACCTCGACGATAACAAACGGCTTCGCCCCACGGCCGCGTTGCGCGAGCGGTTCAACGCCGCGCTGTCGGACCGAGACCCTGCGAAGGCGATCGCCTACTGCGGGTCTGGCGTGACCGCCTGCCACAACATCTGGGCCATGACGTGTGCCGGTCTTGCTGCACCGCGCCTGTACCCTGGCTCGTGGAGCGAGTGGATCACCGACCCTCGTCGACCCCGCACCCCGTAACGCCGTCGTTCACGAGCACGCCAACCGCTCAATCCGCCGCGTCCGGCTGCAAATCCCGCAGACGCGAGTCAAGGCGCAATGAAGTGTGCGCGTCCAAATGCGTCGTCGTGATAGGCCGCTCTGACATCGAACGGATCGGGTGCACCGGGTGCGCCCGAGAAGAACGGGCTATCGTCGAGCGGATACAAGGTCCACTCGAATGCGGCGTTGAACAACCACAGCTCGTTTGCGTACGCGCCGTACCAACGAAGCCAGTCCACGTCGACGCCGATCCCTTCGATCTGAATGACCGTGACCGTCCAGTCGTTCACCACCGAGGCCTGGGGCGCGCCTCCTTTGGTGTCCATCAGGTCGACGACGTTGGCGAGCTCCAGGCCACCGTTTTCGAACTGCGTGTAGATCACCGCGGTCTGCGGTCCGATCAAAAACACATCCTCCGAGGAGGTCTTGCCTTGGCTCGGGGTGTGCTGCATCGACGACACGTCCAGGTCCGCGGCCGCCGGAAACCGCTCCGCGATCGGCTCGGGCGTCTGCCATACGCCGTCGGCCTGCTCGTAGACCATGCCCGCATCCGAGACGACATAGATCCGATCGAACAGCGTCAGGGCCGTCGTCGCAACGATCCCCGTCGTGGGCGGCGCATTGGGGCCAACCCAAATCTCGTCCAGCGGGACGCTCGACCAAACGCCCGCGTCAACGTCGAGTGAGTACCGGCGCCAGCTGACCGGCTCGACGCCGGACGAAGACGAACCGCCGTCCTCCTCCGTGGTTTGCGACGCCGTCGAATCGACCCCGGACGTCCCGGGGCCAGAGGTCGTGGTCGGCGAAGACCCCGTGGTCGACATGGACGCCGATGCGTCCGACCCAGACGAGGTCGCCATGCCCGAGGTGAACACGTCCCCCGTGGATCCGCCCGTTTCGTCAGCCGCAGACGCCGATGCAGGAAGACCGGTGACCAACGGGGGCTCGTCGACTCCCGCCGAGCAGGCACACAGCACAACGAGAACCGAACCCAGCCAGCGCGACACCGCAAAAAATCGTACCAGGACCGAGGTTGATCAGGGTGTGGCTCTGGCAACCATCGACCGCCATACATCCATCGCCGTCGTCGAGCGTTGCGGGGTGGACTGCCCGGGGCATGAACCGGGATGGCCTGCGCAGCCGGTGCGAGCAGGCCGGACGGCGCGACTCACTCCGGGTCCCAGATGCACTCTCCGCCGCACGACTGCCCGGGGTAGCAGTCGTCGGGGGTCATGCATGGGATAACGCACTGGCCAAAGGAACAAACCGCGTCGACCGGCCAGGACGTGTCCCCGCCTGCGTCAGGACCCGGGAACGGCGGTGGTGGACAGTCGGCCGAGTTGACGCACTCCGAGGTGCAGAACGAAACGCCTCCGCCGCCACCGACGCAGATGCCAGGCGTTCCGGTGACCTCGTTCATCGGGCAGTCGATCGGATCGTTGCACGCGCCGTACGGCATGGTGCACGTGGAAAGGTCGAGCGAGCAGCCCGATGCACAGGTGTCGACGACGCCATCGGTCGCTCCAATCGCCACGTCCATGCAGTCGAGGGCTGGAGACGGTCCCGCCGTCCCGTCGCAGACTTCCTCACCTTCGATCATGTTGTTGCCACAGTTGCTGCACCCGCTGGTGATCGTGGTGCAGGTCGTCGAACAGGACACACTCCCCTGACCGAACCCGAAGTCGAAGCACGCGTCCGTGCCGGGCATGAAGTCGTCGCCGTCACATTGTTCGCTGCCTTCTGCGACCCCGTTCCCGCAGTCGGAACAGTCGGAGGTGTCGTAGCTACAGTCGGCATTGCAGCCCAGGGTCCCCGCCGTGAATCCTTCAAGCGCATCGCACTGCACGGCGGGAAGCCCATCACAGTCTTCGGTGCTGTCGATGATGCCGTCGCCGCACGTGGTGCACTCCGACGCGTCGAAGGCGGTGCAGGTCTCGTTGCAGGCGATCTCGCCACCGACGAAGCCTTGCGTCACGCATGTATTGCCGTTGAGCTCGTCACCGTCACACAGCTCACCGCCGTTGAGTTCGCCATCGCCACAGATGCCGCATCCGCTGGTGTCGAACTCACAGCTTCCGGTGCACTGCAAAACTCCGCTGTCGAAGCCTTGCGTCTGACACGTCGCTGGCCCGAGATTGGCGCCCTCGCAGTCCTCGGATTCGTCGATGACCCCGTCGCCACACGAGGCGGAGTTCCCCGTTGATGTCGAGCCCGTGGACACGTCATCACCAGTGCTGCTCGAGGACGACGTGCCCTGCGACGCTGACGATGTGGAAGTCCCTGTATCGTCCGCGGTGGTCGAAGACGACGTGTCATCTGCCGCGGTGGTCGACGTGGATGCAGCCGTCGTGGTCGGCTGCGCGGTCGTGCCGACCGTCGGGCTTGCGGTCGTGGACGATCCGCCTTCGCTCGTCGACCCGGCGAGGGTGGGACTGAACTCCGCTGGGCAGCCGAGTACCCCAAGAACCACGAACAGACTCGCAACGCGTGTCTTCATCAGAATCGTCCTCCCATCGTCATGCCACCCAGCGTCGGGCTCACCCACCATGCAACGTCACCGCCTCGCGCACGGGAGCGCGTCAGGGCCCACACCCCGACGCCCACCGCCACCAAGCCGACGCCGGCAACCGCTCCACCACCGGCCATGAAGGCTCGGCCTCGACGCGTTTCCTCATCGACGAAGGCGTCTCCTTCGGCGAACGCTGGGTCGTCGGGCTCGAGCCCCATGCCCTCGAGCGCCGCCACGCTCTCCTCGGCCGCTGGGCGCAGACGCGACCCGGCGACGAGCAGAGCAACACCGCCCACGACCGCAGCGCCACCGCCTGCAACCAGCCCGATCCCCAGGCCACGAGAGGGCCCGCCCGCATCATCGCGCGGGGGCTCGGTCTCGACGTTCGACGACGGCGCGGCTTCGGGTGAAGGCGGCTCCAACGTGGAATCATCGTCTTCGAGCGAAGCAAGCTGCGCCTCGAGCTCGGAGATTCGCTTGGCGACGTCGTCCGAGGGCTTCCGCTCAGCGTAGAGCCGAAACAGGGTGAGCGCCTTTCGAAGATGAACGGGGTCCTCATCGAAGAGGTACTCGCGCGTATGTGCGAGCCCAATGTTGAAGAGAAGATCCAGGCGAACCTCCGTCGTCTCAGGCCCTTGTGGGAGCTCGGCGAGCAGCTTCGTCCAGGTCTCGATCGCGGCGGCGTAGTCGGCCGCTGAGAACTGCGCGCGGCCTTCGAGGTAGAGCTTCTCTTGGCGCTGCCGCTCTCCGGATGCGTCCGGGGCCTGCAGCATCCAGCCCGGCTGGACGAGTGACAACGCCAAAACAACCGACTGCAGCACCACCGATGATCATAACGTCGTAACTGCGACCAACCAGCCCCGACGCACGCTGCGAAATCTGCATGACACCGCACCGGTCGGGGGGACGCCCAGGCGCGACGTGCAGATCTCGCAGGTCGGCGGCTCGAACCCACCACAACTCGGGCATCGAGGCAGAAAGCAACCACTCGGTCGCAACCGCCCACGAGGTAGCGTCGGGAGCACGCGCGCGGCTCAGCCTAGCGGTCCGTGTAGTGCTTCAGGTTCCGGAGTACGTGCGCAACCTCGACGTCGTAGCCCCTCAGCCGCTCACCGGACCCGTTGACTCCGATCCGCACGCCATCTGCATGAAGCCGAGGCGCAAGGTCGGAGACGAACTCCATAAGGCTGGTCTCATCGAAGGCACAGCCTCGAAACTTCGGGTGTTGCTTCTGCACCCGCTCGAGGCGCGATTGACTGGACCAGAACGGGATGACCTCGAAGCCTCCATTCGGAAAAATGAGGAGCTGACCATCGTCGCAGAAGGTGAACAGTCGGCCCTCCGAGGCCACGTGTTCGTAGAACTTCCTGGCCTGCGCTGCAGCGATGAACATTGTCTCCGAGGGTTCCAGAGTCCCTCAGCGGCGTCTACTGGCAGAGGGCGCGACCTCCAGGTTCACGGAGCGCCAGGGGGCAAGATGGGGCGGTGGATGGGACACATCGGCGGGTCTTGGCGTCGAAGAACGCCACGCCCGCGACCTCGATGTCCTCGACCTCGTCAGAGTCCTGGTACACGCGGAGGGCCATCCCCTCGACCAGCTCCAATCCGAGATGACACAGGTCCTGAAGTGATCCTCGACGGTGAAGGTCGATGCACGTCATTCCCTGGACGCGAGGAGACAGCTCCATCGCGTTGAAGTCAGCGTAGATCCGAGGTTGTGCCGACGACATCGTTCCCGAACCTACGTGGGAGTTCGCACCGAGCTACTTCGCGAGCCGCGAGGTGTACTCCTTGAACGCTTCATCCCCCAGCGCCTTGCTGATCTTGTCGATCACGGCCCGCTCTTCATCAGAGATGGGGTTGAAGATCTGAAAGAAGCCTCCGGCTGCTTCGGCAACGAGGATGCACAAACCCACGATGGTCTTGGCTTCGCGCGGCTTGTCCTTGAGCAGCTCCTTGAGAACCTCGAGCGACTCGTCGAGATACTCCTGGGACGGCCGCTTTTCGAGCAGCGAATACAGCACGGTGAAGGCTTTGCCCCCGCTGACACCGCGAACGCGGAGCAGGTTCAGGATCATCGCGCTCTCGCCCTGCTGGATCTTTCCGTCGGCCCATGCAACGTGGACCAGCGGCAGAAGGTCGAACACGCGCTCGGCATCCCCTTCGAAGCCGAGCTCGCGAATGCGATCGGAGAGCGTGTACTTGGATGTCCCGATTTCACCGTTGGCCAGCGCGACGCGATCGACCCGCATGGCAACCGCCGACTCGTGCAGCGCCACCCGCAGCTCTTCGCGCGCGCTTGCGTCCTCGGTGGGCACGATGGGCGCTGCGGGTTCGGTCTGGTCCGTCATCGCCCCATGGTAGCCCGCTCGCGCGGTCCTCTCACGTCACTCGCACAACTAGGCCCCGGAAACCGCCGTGACGAGCGCTCGGTCGGTCGACCTCGCAGCGAAGCTACCGCCCTGAAGCGGAGACTCCGAGCTCGCCCTGGACGACCGCACGGAGGTGCTTGGTGAACGCGCGGACCTTTCGTGGCGGTCGGTCGGTCGGAGCGCGAAAGAGGAAGACCGGCTCGAACGAAGGGAGCTCGAACTCGGGAAACAGCTGAACGAGGGTCCGGTCGTCGAGGTGAGGCTGCACCGCGAACCGGGACACGTAACACGCCCCGACCCCGCGAAGACACAGGTCCAGCAGCGCGTTGCCGTCATTGACGGTGCAGACCGGCGTGACGTCGACGCTTCGATATTCGCCGCCCTCGACGTACGACCAAGCGGTGATGTCGAACTGCCGAGAGCGATAGGCAACCGTGGAGACGCGTCCCAGATCGCGTGGATGCTGCAGCGGTCCCGCGCGCTCGAGAAACGAAGGCGTAGCGACGATGCAGACTGCATTGTCCATCAGCTTGGTCGCAGTGAGGCTGCCCTCGACATTCCGGCCCACCCGCACAGCGATGTCGAACCCGTCGCGGTTGAAGTGCAGCGGTCCGTCATCGAGAACGAGCTGCACCCGGGCTCGTGGAAACTCAGCCCGGTAGCGCTCGACCGCGGGCTGAACGATGTGGCTTCCCAAATGCACGAGGCTGTTGATCCGCAGCTCCCCCACGACATCACCTCGAAGCTCATCGAGCTGGGCGTGAAGCGCCTCGACCGACGCGCCGAGCTCACGCGTGTGGCCAAGCACGACGCGACCCGCCTCGGTCAGGCTCATCGTCCTCGAGGTCCGATTGAGCAGGAGGACGCCGAGCGCGTCTTCGAGGCTGCGGACGTGCTTGCTGACGGTCGAGTGACTGAGGCCGCGGCGGTTCGCTGCATGCGAGAAGCCACCAGCGTCCACAACGTCCCGGAAGAGCAGCAGCCGCCCAAGGTCGTCCATCTGTGAACTATACGAACAGATAGTGTTCCCTTTTATCGATTTTCTCGACAGGTCGAGCGCAGTACCTTGGTCGTGCGAGGACGCCATGACGGAGCGCATCAATCTCCAAAACACTCATGATTCTCGGGATTTGAAGCGAAAATCCATCCGCTTTGCGCGCGGCGATGCGGCGCTGGAGGGACTGCTCTTCCTCCCGGCGAATGCAGCCGAGCCCCGTCCAGCTGTCGTCGTGACGGGGGCATGGACGACCGTGAAAGAGCAGATGGCCGGGACCTACGCCCGGGCGCTGGCCGAGCGTGGCTTTGCCGCACTCGTCTTCGACTTCGCGGGGTGGGGAGCCTCGTCGGGCGCTCCTCGGCACCGAGAGGACCCGACCGCCAAGACGGCCGACATCCTCGCCGCCGTCGATGCGCTCGCCGAGCAGCCAGAGGTCGACGCCGCCCAAATCTACGGGCTCGGCGTGTGCGCATCGGCGGGATACATGGCAGCCGCGGCAGCCGACCACCCCAGGGTCCGCAAGCTCGCACTCGTCGCGCCGTGGCTACACGACCCGGCGATGGCCGAGCAGATCTACGGCGGCGCGGAGTCCGTACAAACGCTAATCGCCGCTGGGCGAGAAGCTGAGCAGACGCCGACCACGATCATCGCGGCGAGCGCCACAGACGAGAGCGCGCTGATGTTTGGGGCGCCGTACTACACGGAGTCCGACCGCGGGCTCATCGATGCCTACGACAACCGGTTCGATGTCGCGTCGTGGGAGCCGTGGCTCACCTACGACGCACAGGCGGTCGCCGACCGGCTCACCGTGCCGACGCTCGTCGTATGCTCGGAAGCCGCCGCCCTGCCTGCCGGCGCCCACGCCTTCGTCGCACGGACCGAGGCGCCGGTCGTCGAGCATTGGCTGGACGACGTCAATCAGTTCGACTTCTACGACCGCACCGATGTGGTGGCCACGGCAGTGGACTCCATCGTCGAGCACCTGCAGCGTCCCCAATGCCCCGCCACTTCGAGGTTGCCAATACCGTCGCTCGATTCTTCGGCGCAGTCGATGGGCAGGCATGGTCGGAGCTCGAGGCCCTGATGACGCCGACGATGCACCTGGACTACGCGAGCTTTGGGCGGTCTGCGGCCGACCTGACCGCGGCCGACGTCGTCGCTGGCTGGCGGGCGCTGCTCCCTGGTTTCGACCACACACATCATCTACTGGGCAACCTCGACGTGTCGTTGGAGGGTGATCGGGCATCCGTTCGGGCGGCAGTGACCGGCACCCACGTTCTCGACGACGCACACTGGGTCGTCAGCGGCCGCTACGAGATGGTGGTCGTTCAGCACGATGCTCGCTGGCGGATGTCGCTGCTGCGCTTCCTGTACGCCTATCAGACCGGGCCGCTCTCTTTGGTCGACGAGGCGACCCGACGGGCTGCGACGCGCGCCGAGTCAGGCAAAGCCTCGTAGAGAGGGCGGGGGAAGCCGGGCCGCTCGCCAGCGGTCATCCAGGATGGGCGCGGAGCCAGTCACGAACGCCCTGCTCCGCGTCAGAATCCCCGGCACTTTCGTAGACGCCGAGTGCCTGGTTGGCAAACACGCGAGCCTCGGCAGCACCGGCCCCCGTATCGGTCGAGGCGACGATGCTTCGTGCGAGCGTCATGAGCAGATTCCCCTGCTCTTCTGGGGTCAATCCGTCTTTTCGGCTGGCCGTCCACGCCAGCTCAGCAAGGTCACGAGCCTCGACGGCACGACCTCTGTGCAAGAGCACACGGGCAAGTGCCTCGCGTTTGATTGCAAGAACGGGGTCGTTGGCGCTGCTCTTGCGTTCAACGATCTCGACGATCGCGCGGTGTTCCGCTTCCGCTTCGTCAGGCCTCCCCAAGTGAAGAAGCGCCGTCGCTCTGTTGCCCCGCGTCTGCACCCCCGGAGGACTGTCCCCTTGCTCGAGTCCTCTCCACACCGAGAACGCGACTTCGCTCTCATCCAAGGCGGCGTCGTAGCGCTCCATGCTCAGATACAGGGCACCCAAGTTCTGGTGAATCGTTGCGACGTACTGGTGGCCGGACCCGTAGACCTCGACGGCCTCGTCGAGCGCGGTACGAAAAGCCGCCTCCGACTCCTCGTACCGACCTCGATGGTGCAGGATGGACGCGATGTTGATCTTCAGCGGCGCAACCGCCGGGTGATCGGGACCGTAGAGGCCGACCAGGATATCCAATGTCTCGCGATACGAAGCCTCTGCCTCCGCGAGGCGGTCCCGTGCGAACTGGATCCGGCCGAGTGCATTGAACGCGTGGGCTGCATTCACGTCACTGCGCCCGACCGCGGCGAGAACAATCTCGACGCCCTCCCGAGCCGCTGCCTCGGCGTCCTCGAACCGACGCGCATCTGCCAAAATGGCCGCGAGTCCGCTCTTGTTTCGTCCGTACCGAACATGCATGGGCCCGAGGGTGCGCCGTCGAACCTCATCGGCGGTCAACGCCTCGGTCAAGGCTTCATCGAGGCGCCCCATCTCCCGAAGGTTCTCCGCGAGGTTCATCCGCGCGGCAGCAACGGTGGGGTGATCGGATCCGAGTGCGGCGACGAGGCTGCGGAGGGCAGCGCGGTACTCGATATCCGCATCGTCGAAGCGCCCCTGCGTCCGTAAGTTGTTGGCCAAGTTTCCACGCGCTGACGCGAGACGCTGTGCGTCGCCATTCGTTGCGTCGCCAAGCAGCGCAACCGCCCGTCGAAGCAACGCTTCCGCGGCCTCGAATTGTGCGTCATTCGAAAGCGCGAGGCCGAGCGAGAGCGTCACGCGTGATTCGAGACGGGGCTGTCCAGCAGACGCGGATTCGGCAATGGGACGCAGCGCGACGACCTCGGAGTACCGACCACCGCTCGAGGCGATGCGGATCAAATCCGCAGCCGCTCTGGCAGTGAGTTCTTTGTCCGTCGTGGCGATCGCAAGGTTGAGCGCCTCGGCGTACGCCGCCTCTGCCTGTTCTCTCTGTCCCTGCTGTTCGCGAAGCTTGGCTCGCTCGAACTCGAACTCACCGCGGACGGGGAGGTAGCCGAGAGATTCGAGCCCGGACTCGACCGTTGCGAGAATGCTCGTCGCCTGCTCGAAGCGACCCGCGAAACGCTCGACCCGCGCCTGCTCGAGCGACTCTCGAAGCTCGGCGACCGCGGCCGCCTCTGCTGGACCCGGCGGCATCGTTCCCTCTTGGAGTGCTGCGAGATCGCTGCATCGCAGAGGATCAGGCAGTTCTTCGACGAGGGTGTCGGCCTTGAGCAAGACGTCTACGTTCGCGTTTCTCAGGACCCCGACCACGGCGCTGAACGCCACGCGTCCTCGGTCCAAGCACCCCGCACGTCGATCTCGAAGCTCGACCGAGTAGTCACCGCGCGCACCCGCTTCACAGGCGTCGTACCGCTCTCCGCTCCACGTCTCCGCAAACGCATCGAGCCGACCCGCGATCCTCTTGGCGAGGGGCTGGGCGTACACAACATCGACCGACCCGATCTCGCGTACGGCGGCGGCCCGAGTTTCATCATTCCACGCGTGCCCGAGTTGACGTTCGGCGTCCTTGCACGGGTCTCGCTCATCCGCTCCTGCGACGAAGGCAACCGTCGCCGCGAGGCCCACCATGCCGACGCCCGTGACTGCGCGGACGAGCTTCACGCGTCGCTGGGCGCGATCCCGCGACAGCTCCGCGATGAGGGCGTCCATCGATGGCCATCGCGCGTCCGGATTTGGAGCCATGCCGCGCCTGAGGACTTCGCCAAGCCAGCGCGGGCCACGGTCGCTGGGCCACGGTGGAGGCCCGGCTTCTTTCTTCCGCCTGAGGCCGACGCCCTCATATGCATGCGTCTGCGTGAGCGCTTCCCACAGCGCCACGCAAAATGCGAACTGATCGACAGCGGGGCCCAACTCGACATCGCCCGCGTGTTGTTCCGGCGCCATGTAGCGCGGCGTTCCCATCACGGTCCCGGCTCGGGTCAGGTTGGCGCTGTCGAGCGTGTCGCGTGAATCGCCTCTGGATTGCGTGTCGAGCCCAGATTCGACGCGACCGTCGAGCGTGATGCGTTTGGCGATCCCAAAGTCCGTCACCTTCGCTTGGTCTTCGGCGACGACGACGTTGTCGGGTTTGAAGTCTCGGTGGAGGAGACCCACGCTGTGCGCACCCGCGAGTCCTCTGGCTGCGTCGAGGAACGGGGCCAAGACTTCGCTCCACGAGCGCTTTCCTTGGCGCAACCACGTGCGTAACGAAGGTCCATTGACGAACTCCATCACGAGCACGACGTCGTCATCGTCGACGACCTCGACGTCGTAGACCGCCACGACATTGGGATGAGACAGCGCGGCCATGGCCCGAGCCTCCTGCTCGAACCGGATCCGCCCCTCGAGCCCCATCGCCTTCGGCCGCAAGCGTTTCAGCGCCACTTCGCGCTGAAGGCTGGGGTCGTAGGCCCGGTAGACCGAGCCCATCCCTCCGCGTCCGATCCTCTCGATGACGACGTGCCGCCCGATGTTGGCGGCAATCTCCGGCTCGTCGAGGCTCGTATCCTCGTTGGTCCGTGGTGTGATGGTGACCGTGTCATCACCAAGAACCTGCGGAGCGACCGGGCGGTCAGCGGTTGGAGTGACACTCATTCCGAAGAAACCACCACTCCCGGTCATCGTATCGCTCGTCGTCCGCGGGGCTGTATGTGGGTGCCCGGGGTAAGTTGCCCCGTGGAGCGCGTAAGCGCCGGGGCAAAACTCCACGTGCACCTGCGGGGGCGGTGTTTTCCCGGCGGCGCTCGGCTCGAATCAAGCTCCAAACGTCCTGCGCCGCGCCGCAATCACGAACCGTGCTCGGGGAGCGGAACCTCGTCACAGCGCAGGGTCGGCGTGACATCGGGCCAGCACTCGACCCACCCCTCGGGCGCGCACGAGCTGCCAAACCGATGCGATGGCCCCCCGGCGGGGTCGCACGCGTAGGTGATGATCGTGTAGCACCATCCCAGCGGCGCACACTCGAGGAACGACGACGAGCGAAAACACGGGGTCTCACCCAGTACATCTACGGGAGTTCCCGAGATCGCCTGGCAGTCCTCGTGCTCCGAGCATGAAGCCTCGTCCAGACCGACGCAGTCGGAGCCCGGCCCGGGCCCTGAGGACACCTCGAGCCCACCGGTACTCTCGGCCCCCGTGGAGCTGGAGCTGGCTCCGGTCCCGGTCGAGGACGCCGCGCCCGAAGTCGTCGTGACGGTTTCGACGTCAGCCGCCGGCGAGGGGTCCGCGAGACAGCCGCCGCTCAACCCGAACGCCGCCAGCCACCCGAGCCGAACAGTCCGCATCAGGATTCGATCGTAGCGAAGTGCCCGCGGAAGGTCCGCTTGTTTGGGACGGGCCACCGGAAATGGCGGAGCGCGCACCGGCCTGGAGCGCCTACTCCGTCCGCAGTTGGCGTCGAAGCGCATGCTCCGGCTGTACGAGGCTGTCCGCAAAGACGCTCAGGGGTCATGCGACGTTGGGAAAGGTCGTCGCCAGCGAAGAAGCGACTCTCGTGTGTTTACGTGGCCGTAACGGTCATCCGCACCGTCGTCGCGCGGACTATCGTCGTTGCGATGGTGCTCTGGGTGTTTCTCGTATGACGCCGGATGCGTGCTCCCTTGCCGACCTCGAGCTGCGGACGGCTGCGCGCATCGTCAAGGTGTGCGCTTCGGGCGCAATGCGGGTTCAGCTGCTCGAGATGGGATTCGTACGAGGCACACGCGTCGAGGTCCTCAAGCGCGCACCCTTGGGCGATCCCCTGGAGCTTCGCGTGCGGGGCTACCACGTCTGCCTTCGGGCCGAGGATGCCGCTGCGGTTCGCGTGGAGCGTTGCCAATGAGTCGACCGCTCCGCGTCGCGCTCGCTGGCAACCCCAACGTGGGCAAGACCAGCCTGTTCAACGAACTCACCGGCGCTGCCGAGGCGGTAGGCAACCTGGCGGGCGTCACGGTCGACGTCTCGGTGGGGCGCGTCGCGGCGCGGCACGGCGCGGCCAGACCGATCGAGGTCGTCGACCTGCCAGGCATCTACAGCCTCAACGCCAGCTCGGAGGACGGGGTGCTGGCCTACGAGGTTCTGTGCGGCCGCGGGTCGGTGGTACCGGACGTGATCGTGCTCGTCCTCGACGCCACGAATCTTGCCCGCAACCTCTACCTCGCGCTGCAGGTCCGGGAGTTGGGATGTCGCTGCGTCGTGGCGCTGAACATGATGGACGCTGCGCGAGACTCGGGTATCGACGTCGACGTCGATGCGCTGGCCAAGGCGCTCGGCGTGCCTGTGGTCGAAACGGTCGCCCGGTCCGGAGATGGGATCGATGCACTTCTCACGACCGTGGCTCGGGGCGGTCCCGTGGCGGCTGCGCAGTTCGTCGACGTCGAAGAGCCCACCGTTCGTGCGTACGAAGCCCGGTATGGGCGCGCGGCGGGTCGCTGGCATTGCATCGAAGCACACGGGCAAGCGCCCGACCCCGACACGGGTCGCGCTGTGGAAGCACTCGTGGAGGCGCGGTACGCCGCCGTCGACCAAATGCTGGAGCGCGTTGTGCGGCCGATACGACCGCCCAAGCCCACGCGCAGCCGCTCCGAGCAGATCGATCGCATTCTGACGCATCGCATCGGCGGCCCGCTCGTCTTCGTCGTCGTGATGGCGCTGGTGTTTCAAGCGATGTTCGCGGGCGCAGAGCCGTTCATGAAGAGCATCGAGGCCACAGTTGGGTGGCTACAGGCGTGGATCTCCAACACGTTCGGCGACCACCTCTGGGTCGACCTCATCAACGACGGCGTTCTCGCGGGGGTCGGCAACGTCGTCGTCTTCGTCCCGCAGGTGGCGCTCTTGTTCGCCTTCATCGGGCTACTCGAAGACTCCGGGTACATGGCGCGGGCGGCGTTCATCATCGACCGGATCATGATGAAGGCCGGCCTGTCCGGGAGCTCCTTCGTACCCCTTCTCTCTGGCTACGCATGCGCCATTCCGGCGATCTTGGGGACCCGCACGATTCGGTCCCGACGCGCCCGCATCGCCACGATGCTGATGGTCCCGTTTGCGAGCTGCAGCGCGCGACTGCCTATCTACGCACTCTTGATCGGTGCGTTCTTCGAGGCCGACACCATCGTATGGGGGCCGTTCAGCATCGGTGGCCTGCTGCTGCTCGCGATGTACACGCTGTCGACCGTCTCCGCCCTGGCGATGGGGTTCGTATACAGCCGCACGATCCTCCGCGGTCCGCGGCTGCCGCTGTTCATCGAGCTGCCCCCGTACCGGCTTCCGCGTCTGCGCCACACCCTGAGCAAGGTCTGGGAGCGCGTGCGGGGCTTCCTTCGAGATGCGGGCACGACCATCTTGGCGGCAACGGTCGTCTTGTGGGCGGTGTTGACGTTCCCGCAGCCACCGCCTGACGTCGGGGTCGAGGCCGAAGTGACGCCCATCGAACACAGCCTCGGCGGACGCGTCGGCAAAGCGATCGAGCCGGCGTTGCAGCCGATGGGCCAGGACTGGCGGGTCGGCATCGGCATTTTGGGCAGCTTTGCCGCGCGGGAGGTCTTCATCTCCACGCTCGGGTTGGTCTTCGGAATCGAGAACGCCGATGAGGATGACGCGCCGCTTCGCGAGCGCTTGCGGACGGCACGAGACCCAAAGACGGGGCGCAAGCTGTACACGCCGCTGTCTGCGACCGCCCTGATGGTGTTCTTCGTTTACGCGGCCCAATGCATGTCGACGCTGGCCGTCGTGCGGCGCGAGACGAAGACCTGGCGCTGGCCAGCCTTCATGTTCCTGAGCATGACGCTGATCGCCTACGTGGCTGCGGTCCTCGTCTACCAGGTGGGGACATGGTTGGGATGGGGCACCGACGTCTCGATGTTCGTCTAGCCGTCCGTCCTGGTTCCCCGTCCGTAGGTGGCGGTTCCCCGGTTCCCCGTCCCGGTTCCCCGTCCCGGTTCCCCGTCCGTAGGTGGCGCAGATGCGCATGCTGCCAGTCAGACGTCGGTTCCCCGTCCGTAGGTGGCGCAGATGCGCATACTGCCAGTCCGACGACACTCGGCGGAGTTGACGGATCTCGAGCACAAGGCGAGCTTCAGCAATCCGCTCAGCCTCCAAATGCGCGGTTCCGCCTTCAACACGGTCCGTTTGCTGCTCAGCGACGAGCGTCAAACCAATACGCGGCAGCCGGTGACCGGTACTTCGCGTCTCCGAGTTGTCATTACAAGCGCTCAGGTCAGCATCGGTTCGCGGCTAAAGCCGTAGCGACGGACCATCAGCCACGTCCCCGCCGGGAAGAGCACGTCCCTGAAGCCTCCGCGCAGCGTATCGAGTGCTTCCGCGTACGCAGCCAGCCACTCTGTGTTCCGCTGCGCTGCTTCGATGCGCGCCCACTTGTCTCGACTCGCGAACGTCGGATTCCGACCCCGTCGTTTCTCCCAAGTCGTCGGGCTGTCGTACGGATTCTGCCGAAGCACGCGCTTCTCACCCAGGAACTTCCACCCGCCCCCGCGTTGCGCGTCTTCCGTCTTCTTCTCTAACCGTCGCACTTGTGCCCGAACGAGCATGTCGCATTCCACAGCGTCCATGTTCGGCGGCGCCTCCACCTCGAACGCGTACGACTCCGGCTGCACGCTGCTCGCGTAGTACCCACCCTTCGGCCGCTGCGCGACGACCGTATCCCCGAAACGCCTCCGCGCTGACGTCGACCCCGGCCATCGTCTCGCTCGGCGCACCAGTCGTGAAGAGACTGGGTTTGCCCACGTGTACGCGAGCTTCTCCACCACCGCCTCCGCGTCGAGCAGCTCAACCGCAGAGTACGACCGCCCCGGCTCCCAGAAGCCATCCCAACGACCGATGAGCGCACTCCCTGCCTTCGCCACCTCCGTATTCAGCAGCGCCATGAACCGCGGCCGCTCCCCATACGTGTCCGTTGCCACGATGTGAATGTGGTTCGACATGACGACCCACCCGTGGACCTTCATCCCCGTCATCGACACCGCCCGCGCCAACGCATATTCGAAAATCGCGTTGAGTTCCGCCGACGGCCGCAGGAAAAACCTACGCTCAGAGCAGCGGCGCGTCAGCAGGTAGGTCCGTCCGGGGTGTACGTGTCGAGCCAGCACGTCTCACCTGTCGACCGCACGCGCCGACCGTCTCACTGTTTCTCACACACACGTCCGCTGAGTTCAGCTGTCCCCTGTGTCACAACCGCCGCCGACGTCTTGCCTAGCGAGGCTCCTACGGAGCGGGAATTCGGAATTCGGGTGGCGTCGCGTCAGACTCCGCAAACGCGCCGCCACCCAACTAACCGGTGAATCGGTCAGCGTTGCTTCGGAGCCTCTTGGATGTCTTGACCTCCGTCTCCGTCTTGCGCGACGTCATCCTCAACCGCTTCGGTGACCAGCGTACCGGAGACGATGTCAGCGACCCCTCCATGGTCCTCGCAGTATAGGCCTGCCGCATACCCGAACTGCTCCCAGCTGCAGTTCACCTGGTGCGCGCCACCATTGCCATCGTATTCGCCGCAGTACATCGGAGTTCCGTCTCCACACACGAAGTAGTCGAAACCGCCGGGAACGGTGATGAGGTCAGCAGCTTGGGCGCTCTGTGGCAACGTCCCGAAGACGACGGCACAGAGCGCGGCAGAAATCGAAAGCAGTAGTGTCTTCTTCATCGCTGCCAAGCTAGTGAGCGGCAGCGCTACCGTCGAGGCACTCGGTCAAAGCGATCGACCAGTGCGCACGGCTTCGTTCAACGCTTTCACGTTTCCACTGTGGGCGCCGAAACGGGAGTCGGGACGGAGAGTGCCCAAAGTTTCGGAGGCACGCTCGCGAAAAGTGGGCGACATCTGCAAAGCAGACACGGGAGGCGGCATGGGTTGCTGATGCGCCTTGGCAGAATCGTTCGAGGGCGGCTACGGTACGAACCCAAAGCGCGTAGCGCTTGGCGCTGATCCCGACCTGCTTCTTGAACAGATGAGAGAGGTGGTCGGCTGAGATCCCAGAGCGCCGCGCGATGCTAGGATGGTCGAGCCTCAGCCAGGGCCGTCGATACAACTCGACCGCCGTGCGAACGCGGCCATCAAGGTCGAAGGTCCTCGCCAGACCGGCGCGCTCCAACAACCCGCGCCCCTCCGTAAGAGCCGCGTGGACAGTTCCATCATCGAGCGCAGGCACCTCACAAACGTCGCGCGCCAGCGCCTGCAATCGCTCTCCGATGACCCCGCTGAGCACCGTCGTGGCCGAACTTCGGGCGAACGCTCCGAATGAGGAACCGAGACTCTCGGGGTCGAAGAGCATCGCAACGCGAAGGACTCCTCGGTGCAGCAGGCGTGGCACGTCAGGCGCCACCAATACAGAACTTCCGCTCGGGACCGTCATTTCGACGCCCCCGATGGTGGCCTCGAGCACCCCTTCAACAGGAACGAGAAGCTGCAGCGCGTGGGGCCGGTGAGTGTCGCCCGTGGCGCCCGCGGTACGGTAGACACACCCCCCTTCGACGATCCCAACATCTGTCCTCTCCCCCATTGCAGGACCGTAGCGGAGTGGTGTTCTGAGCCGCAACGAGACGGAAAAAAAACGCAGCTCCGCTCAACGCGATTCTGCCCGTAGATGGAGCAAGACTCGGCGGCGTTCGAAGTCGGCGGCGTTGACTCTAGGCGAGTGCCCCGCGGGCCGTTCCCATTGCGTCGGACGACACTGACTTGGGATTGACCCGCCACAGTATGAGACGTCTTCGCAGCCTGTGGTGCAACCCGGCGCGGCGGGTCACAAAGGACTCTTTCGCTCCTGGGTAGGAGCCAAAGCGCCGCTGTACCCGACACCGCGAGGAGCGAAAAAGACGAGCGAGAAGTCGTGATGGGTTGCAACGCAGGCTGCTAGCTACCGGGTCTCCGTTGGCGCAACGTTGGGGTCGAAGAGCGTGAGTGAATCCCCCCCGACTCCGCCCGGTCACTCGCCCGTCGAGAAGCCGCCCATGCAGACCAAGCTGCCGTGCGCGATCGTCTCTTCGACACAGCCGCGGCTCAGCTCGGCACACTCGAGCTTGGACAAGCAGTCCGCCAGCACGACGTAGGTATCGGCGCACTCCTGCGAGATGTCGGCGAGATACTCGATCCGCTCCCCGCAGCCCGCGATCGTTTCTTCGAGCGAGGGCCCGTCCGGGTAGCACTCCACATAGTTCGCCGCGTGCCGCTCACAGACCGAGCCCGTCGGTGGTGCTCCTTCCTCTTCGGGCGCTTCCCCGTCTTCGGGTGCCCCTTCAGCCGGGTCACACCCGGGCATCGCGAGCCCGGCCACGGACAGCAAGAAGACCAGGCCGTGGAGTCGCTGCGCATCCATGCGGAGTCAAGCGTAGCGCCGGACGCGGACTGAACGAGCACCATCGCCTCAAAGCCGCTCGAGGCGCGTACCGACCAGCGTGGCCCGATGGGCCCCGCGTACGGCCGTAGAGCCGGGACGAAAGCGCGACGCTCGGAGCCTCGATGGTGCGGCTGGCAGTCCGCCTACTTGGCGTCGCGGGCGGCCTTGGCGGCTTCGTAGTCCGGCATGGGCTGCGAGTGGGTCTTCGACAGCTGCTCGGACCACAACACGTCGCCTTCGACGATGAGCTTGGTTTCACGGCCTCGCACGGTGACGGCGAAGTACTCCTTGCCGTCCTCCTCGAGCCAGCGGCACTCGGCCGGTGACTCGTCGAACCTGCCCTCCTTCAGCCGCGACGCTTTCCACTGCGTGCACGTGCCCTCGGCGCTCATCGTGACGACCAGGTTCGACACGCAGGCCACGGCCTCCTTGCCCTTGCGCGAGCCGGCGTCACCCAGGCCTTTCACGATCTTGCCGTCCTTGATCGTGTAGTGCGACGTCCAGCCCGACTGCGAACCGTCGTCGAGCGTCTCGGTGAACTTGGCCTCACAGGGGCTTTGGAGCTTGAACGCCACGTTCTTCTCCTCCTTGCCGTCCCAGACCTTGGCCTTATCGCCCTCGACCATCACCGCGGACCACTGGCCCAACGAGTTGCCCGGTCCCACGTGAGCGCCTTGCCAAGCCTTGCGACGCGCGTCCATGTCCCACGCCGCAAAGGGTCCCGCGGGCTCAGCCTCCTTGGCCTTACTCTCGTCGGCTTCGTCCTTCTCCGGCGCGGTGGTTTTTTCCTCGGGGGGCGACTTCTCGTTCCCATCGCAGGCGAGCAGGGTGAGCGCGGTGCAGAACAAAGTGGCGGTGCGGAAAACCATCGGGCCCGACACTACCGCAGCGCCACCATTCACCTCGCCTACGAGGCGAGAGTCAGGCCTTCGACGCGGCGCCAGTCGTCCAGCTCGTGGCGCAGGTTTCCCCGGTTTCCCCGTCCGTAGGTGGCGCAGATGCGCATCCCACCCGCCGGCCGGTTTCCCCGGTTTCCCCGTCCGTAGGTGGCGCAGATGCGCATCCCACCCGCCAGACGTAGTTCTGGCGAACTGCCGAATCTGGAGCGTAAGGCAAGCTCTCGCAGTGACCCCGGCCGCACACGAGACGGGTTTCTGCCTCGATAAAGGCAGTTTGAACGCCTTCGACGGGCACAAAACCAATGCGCGGCAGCCGGGTAACCGGCTACCGCGCTGCGTTGAGTTGTCCTCGAAGATGGTCAGGCCCGCATGGG
>JBCCQM010000161.1:0-19081 GCA_039024335.1 Myxococcota bacterium | reverse complement strand
GTGCCCTCGTCGCAGGAGTCGACGCCCGAAACGTCCGCTCCCTCGACGGTGCACGGCTCACCCTGTGCATCTGGACGCTCCGACAGCGGCGTGCAGCGCACAGCGTTCCATTCGTCGCCGCCATCGTTTGCCCACGGCTTGCACCCCTCTCCCTCGCAGCAGTCTTGGAGCGATAGGTCGCACTGGCTGGAGTACGTCTGGTCCACGGGTGAACGCCGGCTGCAGTCCGGTGGAGGGTCTTCGTCGAGAAAGGTGAGCGTATCGACACCGTCATCGCTGGCGTCCTCATCCCCGGTCGAACTCGTCATCTCCAGGCTCGTCCGCGGACCGGTCGACGTCGAACGACCGCCTCCGCTCGTCGACGTGCCGCCGCTGTCCTCTTCGCTCGTGGAACGGCCCGACGTCGCGTCGCCCGAGGACGAGCTCCCTTCGCCGGAGGCAGGCACGATCGCCGTCGGGCAGCCCGAGAGCATCCCGAGCATTAGGACTGCCCAGACGCCGCGCATCGGGCGGCCGAAGGCCTGTCGTGGACCCGGAGCGACCGACGCCCTGCGTGCTCGGCCTCCCGGCGACGTCGTCCTCGCGGCCTCAAAAAGCGACATAAAACACTTTTCGGTGTCACTCACAGATAGAAAGCTGACAAAGCTCCACATGCCGAATCAATACGGAGAGATGCGTAAAGCGAGCATCCAAGGTGCTTCTCGAGCGTCTCCACGAAGAGGGCGCCAACGACCCGACCGCCAACCCCTACCGGGGACAGCACGAAAAAGAGCACCCCGGCCACGCCTTGGGTGCTCTTCGTGCCTGCGACGCAAGGCTTCCGGTCAGCTCGCGTCAGCGGGCTTCTTGCCATCGGTGCAGATGTCGCCGCCATCCTTCTCGAGGATGTCGATCTGCTCCTTGGCCTTGGTCTTGTAGTGCGCGGGCGCCTTGGTCTTCTTCTGCCGCAGAGCGTTGAAGTACGCGATGGCGTTCTGGCACTGGCCGAGCTTCGCGAACGCCAGACCCGAGTAGTACAGCGCGTCGGGGATGACCGACGCCTTGGGCGTCTCTTGGATCACCCGGTAGAACTCGCCGAGCGCCTGCCGGTACTCGCGGGCGCTGAAGAACGTGAGGCCGATGTTGAACCGAACGTCGGCGATCTTTTCGTCGGAGGGGTAGCGCGACTCGTACGTGCGCCACAGCCGACGGCTGGCCTTGTAGTTCTTGGCCTTGAACTGCTTCTCGGCCTCCGCCCAGAGCTCTTTCTTGCTCTCGGGGATGTTGGTGGCCTCGTTGAGCTTCTCCTCGAGCGCCAGCAGGCGAACGTCGACGTCGCCACGCAGCTCGGTGAGCTCCTGCTTGGCCGCGGTCGCCACGAAGTCAGCGTTTTCGGCCGCACCACGCAGCTGCTGCGTGTCGGTCTCGAGGTTGTCGACACGCAGGCCCAGGTCGGCCTGGTTGCGCCGAAGCACCTCCTCGAGCTGGGCGATCTTGCTCTCGAGCTCTTCGGTGAGCTTCTCGGCCTTGGTGATCGTCTGCTCGCTCTGCTGATCCTGCGCGAGGACCTCCTTGCGCAGCTTGTCGACCTCGGCCGCGAGATCGTCTTGATCCGCCTTGAGTGCGATGCACCCGCTGGAGAACGTGCTGCAAAGCCCAAGGGCCCCCACGAACGTGAGAGCCCCTGCGCGTCGCACTGCCTGGGACAGGATGCGGTTCGACATGATGTGTCCTACGGGAAGATGAACTCGACGCGGCGGTCCTTGGACCAGCTCGCCTCTTCGGTTCCCGTCGCCTCGAGGTTGCCCTTGGAGATGACCTGCAGGTTCTCGCCCGAGACGCCCTTGGTCTCGAGGTAGGTCTTCACGACCTGACCGCGACGGTCGGTGAGCATGATGTTGTACTCCTCGGTGCCGCGCGCGTCCGCGTGCGCCTCGAGGTAGACGAGCGTGCCCTGGTCGATCAGGCACTGCGCGATCTGGTCGAGCTGCTGCTGCGCCTCGGGCTGAATCTTGGGGCTGTCGAATCCGAAGTAGATGGCGTCGATTCCACACGGGTTGGTGCCTCCCGGCTCCACGCCCGAGAAGACGCACATGCCCCCGTCGCAGATTTCATCCATCGCGCATTGGTCGTCGGTGGTGCACTGACCACCGCCTGCGCCGCCACCCGAGCAGGTGCCGGTGGCGATGTCACACGTGCCGCCCTCGCAGGAGAGGTCGTCGACGCACGCCGAGCACTGACCCGCGGTGCACACGAGACCACCGGAGCAATCGATCGTTTGGGTGCAGGGGGAGCCGAGGCCACCGACGCCGCCGTCGCCCGTTGGGATGGCGTTGGGATCGGTGCAGCGGAACTCGAAGCAGACCTGGTCTTCACCCGCGGGGCCCTTGCCCACGCAGTCGGTGTCGGTCGTGCAGTTCTGGCACTTGCCGTCGACACACTTCTCGCCGAGGTCGGCCTTGCAGTGCTTGTCCTTCTTACACTCGGGGTACTCGGGCTTCTTGCAGCCGGCCATGGGCATGGTCAGCGCGAACGCTGCGGCGGCGAGGGAGAACGAGGCGAGGCGGGGCAGAAGTGATCGCATCGTGAGGGTCTTTCGTCGGATGTGGTCGAAACGGCCGGAAATGCCGTTGGAGGGGCCAAACGCGGCCGTTGGCAGCGGTTCTAACACGGCGGTGGGGGGTGTCAACCGCGCCCGGGTGCCGCGTGAATGCGGATCTCGTAAACCTGGTCATCCACCCGAACGCGCCGGCGTAGGCGGTCGTTCTTGGTGTTCTCGATGTCCGAGCGGGCCACGCGGAGGGCCTCGTCCTGGAGCTGAAGGGTGGGCCCGACGCCGAGGCGATGGAGCAAGTAGTCCTGCACACTGACGTGGGCGTAGGGCGCTTCACGAACTTCGAGATCCCATTCGATCTCCACCGTGTCGGGGTGGTGCCGAGGAACGACTACCAGGTCGACGCGATGCTGGCCGTTCGGGGTCAGCACGACGGTGGAGTACTGCAGGCGGTGGCCGTCACGGACGGTGACCGACTCCGTCTCGAGCAGGCGACCGAGCCGGCCGCCGCTGTGCTTCTGCGAGGGCGTCACGTCGACGATCTCCACGGTGACGTCGAGCGGCCACAGCTCCCGCGCGCTCTGGCCCGTCATCGGGGTCGCGAGGCTGTCGGCGGACTGGGCCGGCGTCGGTGCGAGGGTGCCGAGCGTCAGGCCGAGCACGGCGAGACCGATCCGCGAGAAGCTTGACGAGAGTGCGCGTCGCATGCTGCCAAGGAGGCACAGGTCGATCGCCGCAGGCAAACTTTCCGCCTCGGCGACGCGCGCCCCGAACTGCGTCGAAAATTTGCGGCGGACGGCGGTCCGGCTCCGCCGCTCAGGGGCTGGGCTCGCGAACGGCGTCGAAGGTCACGTCGAAGGTCTTCGAGACCGCCACAGCATCGCCATCGAGCCGATACTCGAGCGCGAGCTCGAACCGCACGACGTAGCGCTGCTGCTTCGAAGCCGGGGTCGACGTCATCTCGGACCAGATGACGTCGTGATGCCGCGTCCAGCTGCTCAGCAACAACGACTCGCCAGGGGCCACGGAGCGAAGCTGTGCACCAACCGAATCGGCCGCGCCCGGGGACGCACCCAAGGCCACGGCCGCACCTGCGTCAGCCTCGGGCCACACCCGCACGGCTCGAAACGATCGAACCGGCTCGACCATGTACGAGAGCTGCAACGGGGTCGATGCCCGGTTCGTGAACTTCGCCGTCGCCGTGAACGGGGCAAGGTTCGCGTCACCGTCGGCAGCGATACACAAGGTCGGCGACGCGAGGACGTCGATTTGCAGTGGCCCCGCCGCGTCCGTTGCCACCGTCGTCGACCGCATCCGACAGGGTGAGGGTTCGCCCGCGGGTGAGCTCGACGCCGGGCTGCTCTCGCTCGCAGGCTCGGACGCTACCTGCGATCCAGCGACCGCACGTTCCCCGCCAGCACAACCCGGCGCTGCACAGAGCATGAGGAGCATCGCGATCTTCGCCATGATCACGACGATATCAGCGCCTCACCGGCGGCACCGGGCTGTGTTAAGGTGATGTTCGGTGTGGTTGCTGACCAACCGGACCGCCTACGCGGCGGAGCGGAACTGGGTTCGTGACGAGCTTCCGGTGGGCATGCGGGTTGGACCCGACCTGAAGCAGCTTCGCGTCTTCGGCGACCAGCGCGCCAACGCCCCCCTGGTGGGGGGAGAACGCGTCGGGCTGCTGAACCTCGTCCCCGAGGGCGCCATCGCGTTCACGCTCCGCTCCGTGCGCTTCGAGGCGGTGGAGGAGCTCTCGGCATGAGCACAGGGCTGTCGATCGCGGGGGTGCTCGCGCGCACCCCCGTTGGACTGACCGCGGCCTCCAGCGCCGCAGCGGTTCGGGCCGGCATCCGACGCGCCTCGGAGTGGGGCTTCATCGACCAAAACGGCGATCCGATGACCGTCGTCCCCGACGCGAAGCTCGACCCCAAGCTCGAGGGGTTCGACCGCGTTCAGGAGCTGGGCCGCTCCCTCATCGCCGACGTCGCCGCGCAGCTCAAAGAGTGGAAGAGCCTTGCCGGCACGCCGCTGGACATCCACTGGGTCTTTCCGTCGACCCGGGCCGGCATGCCCTCGTCCTACGCGATCCCACTGGCAGCCGACTGGGGCTCGCGACTGCAGGACATGCTCCGCGGCATCAAGACCCGCAACGTCCGGCGCAGCTCCGGCCATGCTGGCGTTGCCGAAGCCCTGCACGCCATCGACCCCAACGACGACGCCATCACGCTGGTGCTCGCGGCCGACAGCTATCTGCACGCGGACACCCTGGCGGCCCTCGAACAGCAGCGTATGTTCGGCGCTGCGGCGCGCTCGGGCTTCACCCCTGGAGAGGCGGCCGCCGCACTGATCGTCGTGCCCGACCGACTTCGCAATGCCGCTCAAATCCCCTGCGTCGCGGGCATCGACGGGGTCGGCCTCGAGCGTGAAGGTCTGTTGCCCGACTCGGACACCGGCTCGTTCGGCGTCGGACTGACGGAGGCGCTTCGCAGCGCGATGGCAGGACGTTCCCTCCCCGCCGAAGCCGTCGCCGACGTCTACCTCGACATCAACGGTCAGCGGTACCGAAGCGAAGAGTGGGGCTTCGTCGCGCTGCGTTTTCCGTCTGCATTCGTCTCGCTCGACTACCACGCGCCTGCCGGGTGCTGGGGCGACGTTGGAGCCGCCACGGGTGCCCTCGCGATCGGGCTTGCGGCCGCGGGTTGGGCCCGCGGTTACGCCAGGGGCGACCGAGCCGCAATCCTGAACGGGTCGGACGACGGCCTGCGGGGCGCGGTGGTGCTGCGAAGGCCGGGAGGACGTGCTCGATGAAGGTTCAGGTCAACGCCCGGGAGCGACTGCGCGGAGTGGGTTCAAGGCGCGGGGTCCGGCTCTTCGCCGAACCACAGCACCGCGTAGCCGTCGGCGATGCCGACCCCGACCGCGTTCCACGTCAGGTTGGCCCACGTCCCTTCGTTGAGCATCACCGCGTTGTGGCCCGAGCTACCCTTCCACAGGTCCAGCGCTTCGGCCGGGCCGAGTGAACTGCCGCCCCCGGCCGCGTTCTCGTACCCGTTCCCCGGGTAGTCGGTCAGCTCGCGCGGCTTGTCCCACATGCACTGGGCTGCGGCGTGATCGGGCGTGTAGCAGCAGCCCGACCACGGTCCGGCGTCGGACCAGCTGTGCAAGTTGCAGTTCGCGACCGTGTGCGGGGCTTCAGCGACGAGGTCTTGCACGTGGAGATCGCCGACGCGACACAGCGAGCTGCTCGCCGGGATCGAACCGAGCCCGTTCTCCGCTCGATACGCATTGAGCAGATCGATCAGCTCCAGCGCATCGGGAGTGCAGCCCTCCGCCGCAGACCCGCTCGACCCGCTGCTCTCATCGCTTCCCGACGTCGTTGACGGCTCGGGTGATGACGTCGCCGCGGTCGTCACCGGTGCCGACGTGGCCGAGGTCGACGCGGCCGACGTTGCCGCGCCGGTCGTCGTCACCGCCGTCTCACCCGCCCCAGACGAATCGCCAGCCCCGGACGACCCGTCGGTGTCCACAGCGCCATCGGTTCCGGTCTCCGCATCGCACGCGAGAAGTCCGGCGACCACCCCCAAGAACACCCACCGATGCACGCATTCACGCTATCAGTCGGCGCGGGGTCTCCACCCCTCCACGGCTGGCCAAAAATGAGAGGGCGAAAGGCCACACCCGAGGCGAACACCCCTCAGCGAGTCACACACGGCCCGCCTCGGTCTCGAGGACGAACTCGAGCTCCCGCGTGATGACGGTGGACGTGACCACACCGGGCGTCGAGGCTGCGCTTCAGCCCGTGCTCGACGAGCCCCCGGTCCCCGACGAGCTCGACCCGGAGCCGCCACCGGTTCCCGACGAGCTCGACCCGCCGCCGGTCCCGGAGCTGCTCGACGTCTCCAGCTCGCCACCCGTCGTGGTGGAGCCGCCCATGGTCCCCGAGGTGTCATCCGTTTCGCCGTCGGTCGCGGAGACCTCGGTGGTGAGGCCTTCACCGCTGGAGCTGACGTCGATCGACTTGTTGTGAACGAGCACCCCGTCGGCGACGAAGTTGTGCAGGGCGCTCTCCACCGTCAGGTCGAAGACGCGGGCGACGCCGCCATCCATCTGGACCTCGTCCACATCAACGCGCACGAGCTGCTCGTTGCGCACCACGGCAAGGGCCGTCCGGGTGCCGTCGACCCACGCGGAGGCGGGCGCGAACTCCCCGGCGTCGGGGTCGAACAGCGGATGCGACGGGGTGCATCGCAGCGCAACGTCACCCGCCCGCAGCACCACGCATTCACGCTTGGTGGAGACGATTCGGGTGATGGCGGAGGAGACCATCTCGCCCGAGGCCGGGTCGAGCGACACGATCGCATCGTCGATGATGAGCGACTCGATGGGGCGGAGACCGCGCGAGGTCAGCACCAGCGCCCCTTCGGCGATGCAGCTGTCGGTGACGAGGCAGCCCTGCAGCGCAAAGGCCAGCGGCAGCACGCATACGCGAGAATCGACTCGAAGGCGACGCATGCGGCAAGTCTCGCACGGGCGGACGCAGGCTTCCCTCGCCGCACCCAAGCTGGCAGTCTCCAACCTCGGTGCGGCGCACGTTCATTCTCTGGCTCGGCCTGGCCCTGACCGCGTGCGGTGGCGCGGGCCTCGAGTCGCATGCGCAGCTGCCCAAGCTGACCGAGGCGCTGAAGCCGTTCGGCATCACGCCCGCGATCGCAGACACCCAGATCGCGACGCTGGCCTACCAGGCGCCGCCGGCGACGTGCCCACACGTCCTGCGGCTCTCGGTCGACAACGAGCCGGACATCATGCACGAGGTCGACGGGACCTCGTACCTCTCGGTGGCGACCCAGGCACCCGAAGATGGCGCGCCCGCAATCGAGCCTGACCGTCCGCTCGCCCCCGGCCAAGTGGCCACGCTCACCAGCTACTACAAGGGCTTTCGCGCCGAGAAGATGGGCGCGCTGCGAGACAGCTTTCTGTCCGCCACCAAGGCCGGTCCGGCGTCGCCCACCGCGGGCTGCCTCGCAAAGACGTGGGATCCCATCGAAGACACGATGGCGCTGGGCTATCCGGAGCTGACGGGACGCCCCACGGCCATCGGCGAGCGTTGGAACGGCCTCCGCGTCGCCGGCAAGTGCAACCGGGCCGCGTGCGTGGATCCCAAGACCGGCGGCGGTGGGCCCGACAACCACGACCGCACCTGCGTCACCGAAGACTGGCAGGAGCAGCTGGTGGGAATCTTCGAGCACGACGGCGAACGCCTCGCGCTCGTGCGCGGCACGTGGACCGACGGGCACGGCGAGGTCGGCCCGGCCAACGAGACGGGCATCTGGGGCATTCGCACCACGCTGATCAACCTCGATCACGGGCGCCCGATGTGGAGCCGCCACGAGCTGCAGCACAACTTCGCGCAGCCCACGGCCGACAAGTCCTGGTCCCCGATTCACCGGGTTTGGGAGATGTCCAGCGCCGACGCGTGCCCCGGCAGCCTCGCCGCCCACGGCTGGTCTCGGCCCGAGGACGTCCTGACCCAAGTCGAGGAGCAGCTCGCCGCCCAGGCCGATCCCACGATCGTCCGAACGCAGACCAAGAAGGTCCCGCGTGACGGCAAAGCCTCTCGCGTTCAGCCCACGGACGCGGGCGAGCCCTACATCGTTCCCAAGCCCCCCGCTGCGCCCGAGGAATAGGCACAATCGGCGGGGCGTCGTTCGCTCGAGCACATTTCATGGACAAGATCGTCATCGAAGGCGGCGCCCGACTCGAGGGCTCCGTGCGCATCAACGGGGCCAAGAACGCCGCGCTGCTCATTCAGTGCGCCGCGCTGTTGGGCGATACGGCCTGCACGCTTCGGCACCTGCCCAACCTCTCCGACGTGCGCACCATGGGCCGCCTGCTGGGCCAGCTCGGATGCAACGTCGAGATGCTCGACACGCACACGATGCGCATCGACCCGGTCGGCGTCTCGAGCGGCGACCTCGAAGCACCGTACGAGATGGTCAAGACCATGCGGGCCTCGGTCACCGTGATGGGCCCGCTGCTCGCCCGCTACGGCCGCGCCAAGGTGTCGCTTCCCGGAGGCTGCGCGATCGGGGCACGCCCGATCGACCAACACCTCAAGGGCCTCGAGGCCCTCGGCGCCACGATCAAGCTCGAGGCCGGCTACGTCCTGCTCGAGGCGGAGCGGCTGCGGGGCGGCTCGTTCGTCTTCGACAAGGTCACCGTCGGCGGCACGCAGAACGTGATGATGGCGGCGACCTTGGCCAAGGGGACGACGCGGCTCGAGAACGTCGCTCGCGAGCCCGAGGTGGAGGAGCTGGCCCGATTCCTCAACAAGATGGGCGCGCGCATCAGCGGCGCGGGCACGTCGGTCATCGAGATCGAGGGCGTCGACAACCTCACGGGCATCGAGCACGCGGTCATCGCCGACCGGATCGAGGCCGGCACGCTGGCGATTGCAGCCGCCGTCACCCAGGGCGACGTCCTGCTGGAGCACGCGCCCGTCGACCACATGCACGCGACCATCGCCAAGCTCGAAGAAGCCGGGGTCGAGTGCCGGGTCGAGCCCGACGGCCTGCGGGTGATCGGCAACGGCGAAATCCGCCCCATCGACGTCAGCACCCGCCCCTACCCGGGTTTCCCAACCGACATGCAGGCCCAGTTCATGGTCCTGGCGCTCTGCGCAAACGGTCAGAGCCTCATCACGGAGACCATCTTCGAGAACCGGTTCATGCACGTGCCCGAGCTGGCGCGAATGGGCGGTGACGTGCGGGTCAATGGCAACTCGGCCGTGATCCGGGGTGGGAACCCGCTGTCGGGGGCAATCGTGATGGCCACGGACCTGCGGGCCTCGGCCTCGCTCGTGGTCGCCGGCCTGGTCGCCTCGGGCGTCACCGAGGTTCGCCGCGTGTACCACCTCGACCGCGGCTACGAAGCGATCGAGAAGCGGCTACGGCCCCTGGGCGCCAGAATCCGGCGACTGTCCGGCGCCAAGAGCTGACCGGGCGCGCCAAACAGCGACGACACCCCTCCGACACCACGGTTGGGCGCGCTTTTCGTGAACCTGGGCTACCATGCGGCGTGGTGGCTGGCCTCACCTTTGCCCTGCCCAAGGGACGCATCCTCAAGCAGGCGACTCCGCTCCTGCGCGAGGCGGGCGTCGACGTGGCGTCCGCGGTCGAAAACGCCGGACGCAAGCTGACGCTCGAGCTGCCCGGTGGGCATCGCGTGTTCCTCGTCAAGCCGACCGACGTGCCCACCTACGTGGAGTACGGCGTGGCCGACGTTGGCATCGCGGGTCGCGACACGCTCGAGGAGCAAGGCCGCGACCTCTACGAACCCGTCGACCTTGGCCTCGCGCCGTGCAGACTCGCCGTCGCCGAGCAAGCCGACAACCCGACCCCGCTGCGACGCGGCGCGAGCGTTCGCGTGGCCAGCAAGTACCCAAACCTGTCGCGACGCCACTACGCATCCAAGGGCATCGCGGCCGAGATCATTCCGCTTTACGGCTCGGTCGAGCTCGGGGCCCTCACCTCGTTGGCCGACCAGATCGTCGACCTCGTCGAGAGCGGTGAAACCCTCCGTCAGAATGGCTTGGTCGAAGTCGAAACCGTCATGCACGTGACCAGTCGCCTGGTCGTGCATCCGGCGAGCCTCAAGCTCAAGGGCGCCGTGACGTCGCTGATCGAAGACCTGCGCCGAGCCGTCGGCGAAAGAAAGGCATCGGTGGCTTAGGTGAGCCGAGGTTCCGATCGCGAAGCGGACGCAGAACGCGTCCGGACATCACTCATCGAAGGCCTCAAGGTCCACGTTCGGCTGCAAGACCAAGGGCACGCCCCCACCGAGGACGAGCTCGAGACGCTTGCCAACGCGCTTCCGCAGCTGTCGGCGTTCTCCGACCACCGGTTCCGGTCCGTCCGCGTCCTGCTCGACTGGGACCACCAGATCCCAAGCCAGTTCGTCCTGCTGCGCGTCCTGGGCTGCTACGACGACGAGACCGACCGCCACGTGCAGGCGGCCGTCGCTCGCCGCGACGCAGAGATCGCCGAGATGAACCTCTACCCGGAGTTCGACACCCCAGACTACGGGGAGATCGAGGGCAGCGAGACGTACGTCGGCGTGATGAAGCCCGGGACGAACACGTTCGAGGACTTTCGCTTCCTCAGCAGCTGGCGAAAGCAGGTCGAGCCCTACGTGGCCGACGGCGCCGTCCGGACCGTTCGTGCCTATGAGGGCTACCAGCGCGCTGCGGCGTCGCGGACCTCCGAAGGTCTCGGCGGTCCGGTCGTGATCGGCTGGGCGCCGCCGTGCTTGGCCGAGACCGAAGACTGGGCGATCGAGATCTGGCTGCTGACCGAGTTCGACGGCCAGACCGGCAAAGCCCGCGTCTTCATGGTCGACCCGCACAACGAGACGGTCACGCGCGAGTTCGACACCGACGTGCAGCTCGCCTGAGTGGCGCTGCGCACAGCCGATTTCATCACGGTTCCGAATCCCGTAATGACGGCGCCCGATGGGGCAACGTAAGGGTGATGCTCTCGCGACGCGCCCTCTTCCAGCCCCTCGCCGTCGGCGGTGCTGCCGCCCTGCTCACGGGATGCTTCGGCAGAAACCGTGTCCGCCGCCGAACCCGACGCCGCGGAAACCGCCAAGAGGGCCGCCTCGAGGACGAGATCGATCGGCTCGAGGCGGAGAACGCCCGGCTCGAAGCCGAGCTGCGCCGCTGCAAGGGGCGGTGACGTTCAGCGCCCTTGATGCGCGCCGTAGTTCAGCGGCGCATCGCGGACACGACCACCCGCGTCGGTGAAGCGTCCGCCAGGAAGCTGCGCGGGATCGATGCCCAGAGCGTCGAAGCTGAGCCCGTCACCGGCCAGCGCAGCAGACCGCTCACAGCTCGGCGCAGCCGTGAGGTCGTCGAGGCACAACTCGGCTGCCTCGCCCGTCCACGCCAGGTTCGGCTCGAGCACCCAATCCTCCCCGGGGTCGCCGACGACGAACTCGACCGCCTCCGCTGCGCCGCCGATCGAGAGATTGGCCGCGTACGACACCGACGAGACGGGGTCGCCCGGTGCCGCACAGTTCGGTGCGCCGTTCATGTTCACGCGCATGCCGACCTCGGCGGGAGACCGAACCGTGTTGGCAAACAGCGTGTATGCCGGGGAATCGCTGGCTCCGCCATGCAGATAGAACCCCGCGTGGTCATTGGCGAAGACGTTCGAGAAGAAGAACGAGTCACCACCCGTGCATCCAACCTGCAGGTCGACGCCGCGGCCCCCCACGAACACGTTGTTGTAGACCGCCCCGCCGTTGCCGGGATTGTACTGAAGCGACGACCGCTGGTTCTGCACATCGAGCAGAGCCGAACCAGTCACGACGTTGTGGTGGACTTCGAGTCCCTCGACGCAGCCTCCGAACTGCATGCCGTCCCACCCGGAGTCCTCGACGAGATTCCGGTAGATCTTCGCGTCGGTGATCGCAAACGGCGGCGGCTGAATGTCACTCGAGTCGGTGTAGTACCCGATGTAGAACGCCTCGGTTTCCGCCCGGCGGACATGGTTGTGATGGAGGCGGAGGTTCTCGAACGTCCAGTTGTCGCGGTTGAACGCGTCGCTACCCTCGGTCGAGACGCGAAAGCCACTGTCGGGAATGCCGTCCATCTCGATGCCGAACAGCTCGATGTCGGTGCTTCCGGTGCTGATGTTCTCGCCCTGGGTGTAGTTGCGAATGAACACCGCCTGCGCCCCGTCGCCCGCGTTGCTCAGCGAGAACCCATACGGCACGGCATCGTCCCCCAGCCCGTCGACGATGACGTGCTGACAGTTGATCAGGTGCAGGAGCCAGCTCGCGTCGGTGTTGCGGACCGGGCCATCGTTGATGATGTGGATCGGTGCCTCCGGTTGACCTTGAAAGTTGAAGAATGCCAGCGCGCCCGAGAGCTCGCCTGAAACCCGAATGAGGTCTCCGGGCTGCACCTGCACACCGTCGATCATGCCCTGCTGGAAGTAGCTCTGCTCCGCGAGGTTCACCGAGTGCACGGTCCGACCGGCATCGGAGCGGGGCGGAACACAGGTCACGAGACGACGCTCGAAGAACCGCGCCTGCACTCGACCGTCCGAAACCGTCGCCGCAACGTCGTAGTCTCGCCGCCCCTCGGGGCACGAAAACGTGGAGCTGGCCCCCTGCCCCGTTGCGACGACTTGGCCGTCGTCCGCCCCGTGGATCGTCCACGTCACCTCCAGGGCAACATCACTGACCATCTCCAGGACGGACTCACTATCGCTCGCGGGCGCGTCCTCGGCGGGGACGCGTGCCACCTCGCGAGACGCCGTCATCGAGGCATCGATGTCTCCTTCGGGCAGAGAGTCGAACACCGCCGTGCACGCGTGGGCTTCGCTCACCGACAGCTCGGTCGTGGCGTCCCCACCGGCACAGTCCCCGAGCCACTCGACGAACGAGCTCCCCGCATCCGGCATCGCCGTCAGCATCACCGTGCCGGCAGCGTCGTACGTACAGCTCGCCGTGCAGACTTCGCCGGGTGGGTCGACGAGCACGCGCCCCGCACCATCGACCTCGACCTGCAGCTGCGGCTGGTCTCCGGTTTCCCCGGCGTCGGCCGACTCCACGCCATCATCCCCGGCACCCGAGGAGTCCCCCGCATCCGCACCGCCGGGCGTCGTCTGGCCCGTCGCGTCGGCGCTACTCGTGTCGGCGTCGGTATCTCCCCCCGGGGCTCCGTCGGCCGCGGTACACCCCGCGGCGGCCAAGACCAGCACCCATCCCCATCCCTGGCGAAGCATCTCGTCCACGATAGCGCCTCGGTGCCACTTCTGAACACCGACGGTCGGGACTCTCTACGTCGCGGACGACGCCGCTCCTCGCTACATCGCGACGTGCTCGGCAGCCGGTGGCAAGGCCGCGGGTAGCTCGGTCTCGCCGAGCATCTGCCTCATGTCGATCTCGATGGTCCGGCTCAACGAGTCCATGGGGATGTCGTTGATGAGGCCCTCGAACGGGTTCTCGCTGAAGTCCACGACGCGGTCCCAGACGTAGAACACCCACCCAAGCACCATCGTGCCGGGCACGGTGATCCAGGCGAACGCCTCGGGCAATCCATCGCCGTGCGAGACGCCGAGCAGACCCAGCGGAAGCAGGGTGATGAAGATGATGACGAACCAGTAGTTGGCGGACGCGTACTGGCGAGGCAGCGGGAAGTTCTTGATGCGCTCGCACTTGCCCTGCAGCGCGAAGAACGACTGCAGCAGGGTCATCATCTGCATGTGCCGAAAGTCCTCGATGCGCTCTTCGGCGTACAGCGCCTTGAGCTGCTCGGCCTGCCGGTGCAGCAGCCGGGTCGCGGGGTTTTTCGCCTGCATGACGTGCTCGAGTTCGTCGGCGGGAACGAAGGCCTCGATCCGCTCTTCGAGCACCGCGTTCGAGTTCTCGAGCGTGCCGTACAGCTTCCGAGCGCCGTCATTCGAAGCTCGGCTGTGCTCCCACGACTTCCGCCGCCGGAGCATCGTTCGCAGCGCCGCGAGCCACGCGATGTGTCGGTACACCAGGTCGCGATGGGCAGCCGTCAGCGCCGACGCGTCCTCGCCGTCGCGGTGAAGGTCGCTGACGAACGTGGTCACCTGCAGCCCCCAGGTGCGGCTGTCGTTCACGATGCCTCCCCATATCTTCCGCGCCTCCCACAAGCGTCCGTACGCCGAGCTCCCCTTGAAGCCCAAGTAGAACGACACGGCCGTGCCCAACACGCTGAGCACCAAGCTCGGCAGACGCAGCCACGCGAGGCCGAGATTCACGTGGATGAACGTGAGCAACGCCGCCCACGCCCCCAATGCGGGGAGCACCCGCCAGGTCCAAAGCAGAATCTGTGGAAACGGAAATCGCCTGCGCGTGTACATGGTGGACCCCGGTCGCGGGATGGTACGCGCAACCCCGCGCCTGCCCGACTTGCAGATCGCGCCAATCCTCAGCCGCGGTACCGGTCGTTGCCCGGCCCTGCGCTGACTCGCCGGACGCCAACGACCGGGATGGCATCAGCCTTTGCGTCGTCGCTTCCCTCGGCCCGACTTCGTGCTGGGTGAAGCCATGCGCTGCAGCAGTTGATCGAGCCCCGCGTACTGGGTGTCGACCGCATCTCGGAGGCTGGCCAAGAAGGCGTCGGCCTCTTCGAAGGCACCGTCGGCAAGACGGCACGGGCGCCGCGACCCGTCGACCCGCTGCACGATCAGGCCCGCGGCGACGAGCACCTTGATGTGCCGCGACACCGCCGGCTGACTGATCGGAAGCGGCTCCGCGAGCTCTCCGACCGTGGCTTCGCCGGCGGCCAACCGCGTCAGCAACGCCCGCCGGGTTGGGTCTCCAAGCGCGAGAAATACGGCACTGAGTCGCTCACCGTCTTCCATATAACGAATTAAACATATCCATATATAACCGATAAGTAAATAACGAAAATGGCGCCTTCGCACACCGTTGGTGACGCAGGCGACGCGGAGCGCAACAACGCGAAGTTCCCCGCCGCGCAACGCCGAACTCACATGCGATGCGCGGGTCCTGTGGAATCCTCGCGGACGCCCCCGGGCCCACGATCGCCATGAAGCTCTCCAGCGCCGCGCTCTCTTTTCTACTCGCCCTGACCGCTTGCTCCGCGAGCTTCTCGGCCTCGACCGCGAAGCCCGACAGCACGGACGCGAAGCCGCCCGCCGCTGCGACCGACGACGCGAAGACCCCCTCGTCCCCCGCGCTCCCGGCCGACCCCGCCGTCCGCGTCGGCACGCTCGAGAACGGGCTGACCTACTACATCCGCAAGCACGAGACGCCCAAGCAGCGCGCCGCGCTGTGGCTCGCGGTCGACGCGGGCTCGGTGCTTGAGGACGACGACCAGCAGGGCCTCGCGCACTTCGTCGAGCACATGGCGTTCAACGGGACCGAGCGGTTCGAGAAGAACACCCTCATCGACTACATCGAAAAGTCGGGGATGGACTTCGGGGCCGACCTCAACGCCTACACGTCGTTCGACGAGACCGTCTACCAGCTCACCGTCCCCACCGACGACGCCGAGTCCGTGAGCCGCGGCTTCGACATCCTCGAGGACTGGGCCTCGGCGATCAGCTTCGACCCCGAAGAGGTCGACAAGGAGCGCGGCGTCGTCATCGAGGAGTGGCGACTCGGTCGCGGTGCGTCGCAGCGCGTCTTCGATCAGCAGATGCCAATCTACCTCGAGGGCTCGAAGTACGCGGAGCGCAAACCCATCGGGAAGAAGAAGATCCTGGAGACCGCACCGGTCGACACGCTCAAGCGGTTCTACAAGGACTGGTATCGACCCGACCTGATGGCGGTGATCGTGGTCGGCGACCTCGAGCCCGACCAGGTCGAACAAGAGATCAAGGCACGCTTCGGCAAGCTGACCAATCCCGAAAACGCCCGGCCCCGGCCCGACGTCGAGGTGCCCCTGCTGGACAAGACGCGCGCCGCCGTCGTCACGGACCCCGAGGCTCCACGCACGCAGGTCTCGGTTGCCATCAAGCGTCCCGCTTCCAAGATGCGCACCGAGGACGACTTCAAGAACGAGCTCGTCAACGACCTCTTCCAGGGCATGCTTCGCGCCCGCCTCGACGAGATCCGCCAGAGCCCGGACTCGCCCTACATGTTCGCGTTCACCTTCACCAACACGATGGGGCGCAACACCGACATCTTCCAGATGTTCTCGATGGCCAAGTCGGGACAGTCCGAGGCGGCGCTCAACACGTTGCTGACCGAAGTCGCCCGCGTCGAGAAGCACGGCTTCCTGCAGAGTGAGTTCGACCGGCAGAAGGCCGACGTCCTTCGCGACTACGAGAAGTCCGCCGCCGAAGACGACAAGATCAAGGGGCGCTCGCACGCGTTCCGCATCGTGCAGTCGTTCCTCAACGATGAAGCCCTGCCCGGGGCGCAGCAGAAGCTCGACCTGGCGAAGCGCATGATGCCCTCGGTCACCCTCGACGACGTCAACGCGTTCGCGGCGAAGTGGACCAGCAGCAAGGACCGCGTCGTCATGGCGAGCGGCCCGGCTCGCGAGAAGATGCCCGAGGAGAAAGCCCTGCTGGCCATCGTCGACCAGGTCAACAAGGCCGACATCCAGCCGTACACCGAGGAAGCCGCCGCGACCACGCTCATGGCCGCCATCCCCGAGCCGGGCACCATCACCAAGAAGAAGAAGCTCGACGAGATCGGCGCGGCGGAGTGGACGCTGAGCAACGGCGTCAAAGTGATTGTGAAGCCGACCGACTTCAAGAACGACGAAGTCCTGATGACGGCGTTCAGCCCCGGCGGGACCTCGGTCGTGACCGACAAGCAGTTCGAATCGGCGCGCTACGCCGCGTCGGTCGCCTCGGCCGGTGGCGTCGGGGAGTTCGACGCCGTGGCACTTCGCAAGTCACTGCAGGGCAAGGACGTCTTCGTCCGCCCGTTCGTCTCCGAGCTCGAAGAGGGAATGCGCGGCAGCGGCTCCCCGCAGGACCTCGAGACGATGATGCAGCTCATCCACCTCTCCTTCACGTCGCCGCGCGCCGACAAGAAAGCGTTCGAGGCGTTCAAGGAGAGCCAGCGCGAGTTCGTTCGCAACCGCGACCTCAACCCGCAGTCGGTGTTCTTCGAGCGGCTGTCGTCCGAGACCAGCAGCAACCACAAGCGACGCCGCATGGTCACCCTCGAGGACGTCGACAAGGTCCAGCTGGACCAGGCCATGAAGATCTACGAAGACCGGTTCGCCGACGCGAGCGACTTCACCTTCGTATTCGTCGGCAACGTGGACAAGCAGCAGCTTCGCAAGCTCTCGAAGACCTACCTGGCCACGCTCCCCACGAAGAAGCGTCGGGAAACCTGGAAAGACGTGGGCGCCCGCAAGCCCCGCGGCGTGAAGACGTTCACCGTCAACAAGGGCCAAGACCCCAAGAGCTTCGTGATGATGACGTTCCATGGCAACGCCAAGTGGACGGCCGAGGCCGAGGACGACATCGAGATGCTCGCCGACGTGATGGGCATTCGCCTGCGCGAGGTCCTGCGTGAGGAGATGGGCGGGGTCTACGGTGCGTTCAGCTTCGGCAACATCAGCCGCCGTCCCAAGGCCGAGTACACCTACACGATCGGCTTTGGCTGCGCGCCGGAGAACGTCGCCAAGCTCAAGAAGGCCGTCTTCAAGATCATCGACGAGGTCAAGACCGAGGGTGTCTCCAGCGAGAACATCGACAAGGTCAAGGAGACGCGCCGCCGGCAGATGGAGACCAAGCTCAAGGAGAACCGCTTCTGGCTCCGCGAGCTGGCCGAGCACTACCGGTACGGCACCGACGCCACCAAGATCGGTGACCCCGAGAAGGCCACCAAGCGCGTCTCCAGCGAGAACGTGCAGCGGGCCGCCAAGCGCTACTTCAACACCAAGCGCTACATCGACGGCGTGCTCATGCCTGAGGGCGACGCCAAGCCCAGCGGAACCGCGCTGAAGACCAAGTAGGGCAAACCGTCTCGAAACAGGGCCGCCGGCGTCGTGCCGCGCGGCCCTTTTTTCGTCGCCGCGCCAGGCGCCATGTCCTGGAGGTTTCCGATCCGCGGAGGACCGCCGTCGGCCACCGCCAATCACGTCCTCAAGGTTGCGCGCGGTCTCGCACTACGCTGCAATGACGCGGTGTTGGGCTTTTGGATAAGCACGCTCCTGACGATGGAGCCCTGCTACGGACTCTCGTCACCGCAACAGGTTGAAGGCCAGCACGTGTGGGTCGAGTACGACGAGGCCGACATCTCGGAAGCCACCGCGACCGAGGTCGCCGCAGTCGCCGATGACGCTTGGGACTACTACGTCGAAACGTTCGCGTGGCCGGCCCCGCCCGAGCCGATCTCCGTCGACGCCGACTTCACGAACGACTCGGCATTCGGTCAATGCATCACCGTGGAGTGCGACGACGGCGAGCATGTGCCGCGCTGCGCGGTCTTCGGTCCGGCGTTTGGGGCCGGCGCCCATCCCAACACCACCGCGCACGAAATCGGACACGCGTTCGAGTACGGGCTGATGGGGTTCTACGTCGACAGCCTCGGCTCGTGGGCGTGGTGGATGGAGGGCACCGCCGAGTACATGGCCTACAAGCTGCTGCCGGTCGCGGGCACGCGGGCCGTCATCGAGACGTACCTTGGCAACCCGAACTGGACGCTGCACCACACGTTCGCCGAGTTCGTCGATGGCACGCGCGTAGGTCACATGTACGGCACCGCCGCGCTCGCGATGTTCATCGACGAGTACTACGGCGGGCCCGAGACCGTCCGCCAGACGTGGGAGTGGGGAGCCGCCATGAGCGGGCAGCCGATCTACTTCGGCGACGCCATCGAAGGCATTGGGCTCGACTTCGACACGTTCTGGCCCGACTACCTCGCGCACATCAGCGTCGTGGACCTCGACGTTGGCCCCGAGCTCGTCTCGGCGCCCGCTCGCTTCGACATCTCGGCGCTACCGGGCTCAGGCAATGCTCCCGACGCGTTCCTGCCCGAGGGTCTCGGCATGACCTTCGCGCGGTTCCCAGC
>JBCCQM010000160.1:0-19101 GCA_039024335.1 Myxococcota bacterium | reverse complement strand
CGGGCCTCACCACTTTTTTCCGTTCACCGCCTTGAGCATCTGGATGTCGAGCGCCTGCTCCGCGACCATCTGCTTCAGTCGCCGGTTCTCCTCCTCGAGCGCCTTGAGCCGCTTGGCTTCCCCGACGCTCATCCCGGCGTACTTCTTCTTCCACGCGTAGAACGTCGCCCCCGCCATCCCGTGCTTGCGACACAACTCTGTCACCGGGATGCCGCCCTCGGCCTCGTTCAAGATGCCGATAATCTGCTCTTCGCTGTACTTCTTCCGTTTCACTGTCGTCTCCTAGGTTTACCCGAGACTTCAGTTCTCCGTGGTTCGAATTCGTGATCTCACGTCAGATCCAGCACCCACCGATAGATCACATCCCCGCATTCGCCTCTGCAGTCCCCACCACCGCTGCAACCGAATCCTGATGCCGAGGCTGCCCGAACGCCAAGCGGGAAACCGGCTCCGTCGTCAACCACGCCAGCCGCTCGGCGGCCTCCGTGTACGCCGAACAGCGGTACCCGTCGCTCCAGGGGGATGCCCCAACGAAAGTCCACCAAGGTCGCAGGTCACTCTCCCCATCACCGCGCCCTTCCGGCGCCAGCCCAAACATCAACGCCCAAACATCCTGCCCAACCATCGCCGCTCGCACCAAAGCCTCCCCATACGCCGCCGCCACGTTCCGCCGGACCGCGTGCCCCTCGTGCCGATGCACGCGCCCCTCGCGGTGCTCGAGGTCCACCGGATTGCCCGGCATGTTCGAGTGCACGATCGCGTGGCACCACGGGTGGAAGTCCAGCCCCTCCTGCCCGATCGACGTCGACGCCAACACGAATGGCCGATACGGCGAGTTGAACGCCTTCCGCGCCGCACCCTCTCGGGCGATCGCCGTCTCCTTGTCGCGCACCACCTTCCCGTAGCGCAGCGCGAAGCTCGTCCGCAGCCGCATCGTCCCCCTCGCCACGCGCCCGTCTGCGGCTCATTCGTCGGACCAACGAAGGTCTCGTCGTCTCCTTCATTCAGCGAGCTCATCAACCCCTGTTTTCCGCACCCTCCGCCGGGCCTACCGACCAAACGCAGGGCCCGGACCTGTCACGGCTCCCACTGCATCGATGACGTCCAACGCTGCACTCGCTAGCATTCAGATCAGTGGCCGCAGACCAAACCTCGGAGCGAGGTCGACGCTACTGGGCATTCACCCAGTACAGGGCGTTCGCGCTGATGATCTTTCCACCGCTGGGCATCGTTCTACGGGTGGTCATCATGATGTCGACGCCCTTCCACAGCTTCGACGATGACTTCTTGACGGACCAATTGCTGGTGGTGACGCTCATCCTCGCCTTTGGTCCGGTCATCGGCATCACGATGTTGATCAAGTGGGGGCCCATGGTGGTCGATCCCATCGCCGAGACGCTCACGTATCGCAGCCGTGTCATCCCGTTCTTCGAACAGGGCCTGGTACGCATCATTACGACGAAAACGCATTCGGCGTCTGCGTCGAGCTATGGCGGGGTGTCGACGCGCCGGGTTGATATCGAACTCGTGACCTCGGGCGAGTTCTCTCTCAGCCCTGACGATGCGCTGCCGAGGTTCGGGTGTGTACGGCTTGCGAACCGTCTCAACGACGCCATCGCGGAATACGACCGCCGCACCGGAGCGAGCCCCAGTACCCCTGCCACAACGACCGCGGCGCCCCGTCGCCCTACGGACGGGAAAGCGACCGGCGGGAGCCCAACGGACTCCGCTTCTTGAGGCGCTCTGTCGCCTCGCGAGCCACCTCGCTCACCCTGGCTCCGCCGCCACCACCTCCAGCCGCTCACCGCACGTCGAACACCGCACCGCCCGCTCCCCCCGCCGCGGAACGCCCTCCGTCTCCAGCAGCCGCAGCTGAACACCATCCCCGCGCCACCGAACCCCACACCCCGGCGCCAGCGCTCCATGCAGCGACACCCTACGCTTCGGAGCCGCGCGACTCACTGCTCTCAGCCGAGCGTCAAACGTCGCCCTCGGCATGCGGATCGCGACGGTTCGATCGTAAGCCGGCTCACGCAGCCGCAGCTGCATTTGCTCCTGACCGTGCGGGGTCACGGAGCCGGGTGCGAGCGGGGGCCGGGTGACGTAGGCCGCGAGGCGTTCGGCGGAGGCTCGGTCGTGGCGTTCGAGCGGCTCACCCACGAAGACTTCGGCGCCGCGGGCCTGGGCGATTTCTCCGGCGTGCTCGGGAGCGGGTCGGCTGCCCTTGAGTCGGACGGTCAGCGTGGAGGAGGCGGCGACGCGGGGCGGGTCGGGGAGGGCACTTCGGGCGGCGGCTTCGACGGCGCGCGCGAGGTCGCGAAGCAGCGGGGGCTCCGGGCCGGAGTCCAAGGCGACGAAGCTGGCGGGGCCCTGTACGCCGGGAACGAAGACGCCGTCGGTGGCGATGAGGTGGACGTGCGCGCGCGGAGTGAGGTCGGATGCGACGGTGTGCAGGACGGCGAGCGCACCCGCTTTGCCGCGTCCGTGACCGAGCTGAGCCCGCGCACGTCGCTCGACGAGGCCGACGACGCGTCTCGCGACGGCGCCTCGAAACCGACGCAGAGCATCCGGCGCGGCCGGCAGAGCGGGGGCCCAACGACTCGGAGGCACGAGGACCCAGTGTCGAAGCTGCACGCGCGGCAGTCTCGAACTCGCCGCACGAACGCGAAGTGGCCCCCAGGGACATTGCAGGCAAGGCCGCACGCAGGAGAGCGTTCGAGTCTCGGTCGCGCCACACGAAGCGCACTGCAGATGAAGCACGCTGGTGCACCGTCGCGATACAGGCGCGTCGGGGAGGGCGAAGAGGCGCAGCTGTGCGTCGTCAGACATCACGCTGGATGTCGACCTCAGGCACTGGACCGTTGCACGCGCGGGTTGGGCATGACCAGGCGATGGGCCAGACGACGCCGGCGTCCGCGGAGGCTGATCACGCTCACCCCATCCGAACCGGAAGCCCGTCCGGCAGGTGCCCAAAGCTGCACTGGTCCTCAACGACAACCCTCAAGAACTCGTCCTTCCGGACCTCGAGCTTTGGAAACGCAAGGTCCGCAACGCCTTCTTCACGCTTGGCCACACGGTGACGAGAGTGGGCCGCTTCGACGCGCCGACGCGAAGCAGCTGGCTTTCGAACTTGCGCCGCAGCAGTGCGGGACCCTTTGCGCCGACGATGGCGACGTCGAGGAGCGAGCCGCCCGATTCCATCCACACGGCGAGGCGCATCGGCTTGCCTTGATGCTGAAACCCACGAGGATGGATGACGCCCCCGACCCACCGGATCGGTGGCTGGAGAGTGGAGTGGGCGGGCGTGTCGGACGTTCGGACCATGGCACGGATTAACGTCGACCGAAGACGCAGTTCGTTGCGCGGTTTCTCGAACGTACGGTTGCATGGCGCTCGTCGTTCGGCGGGCCAACGTGGCTCTGGAGCACCAGCGAATGTGGGTCGGTGGATTCGAAATCAGCACGTGCTCGCCCTGTCCCTCGGACGTCCCGCGCCCTTGCCTTACGACGCTTAGCGTGCGCAAATGCTTGCGTGCTCGGTGACCCGAAGCGTCTGAAGACCGCGAGTGGCCACGGCTATCTGGTCAGTTGGAAGCACCGCCTCAGAAGCGAGTCCGACGCCGATGCCCGCGAGCTCGCCAAGCGCCTTCTCGCCGATGCGCACAACGTCCAGGAGCTTCGCCACGGCCTTGGCCGGCCCTCGGCTTCTCTCGAGGAACTCGAGGAGTGGCTCGCTTCGGGGCTTGCGGCGAAGGCGCTCGTCGCTTTGAAGACCAAGCCTAGCCCGCCGGTCTTCGATCCACCCGAGGTCACGGACCTCGCCGACCTGCTCCCTGCCGAACGACCCGAGCCAAAGAGAGAGGTTCGTTCGTGGATCGCCGTGCAAGCTGTCGACTCGAAGGGCCGCCCACTCCCGTTCCTGGGGGTTGACGTGACGGATCATGCCGCGACCGAGGTCTCCACGAGGGGAGATGAGCAGGCCCGTACGCGTCTGGATGCCCTTCCTTCTGATGAACCCCACACCGTCACGGTACGTTGGAACGCCGAGGCCGCAACGACGGCCACCGACCTCGGAGGG
Source organism: Myxococcota bacterium (assembly GCA_039024335.1). Classification (GTDB taxonomy): domain Bacteria; phylum Myxococcota_A; class Polyangia; order Nannocystales; family Nannocystaceae; genus CAJXVA01. The sequence goes on along the minus strand of JBCCQM010000160.1, from coordinate 15,024 downwards.
GAGCTTCCTCTGCCTCCCGGCGTTCAGGAACCGTGTTGGATGAAGGTCGAGCTCGTCGATCGAAAGGGTCGTTCGCTGAAACACCTGCAACCTTCGGTAGGAGGTGTCCCAGCCCAACCCAAGCGCGGAAGCGCCTTCGTTGTGGCAGGGCTCGAGGAGTCCGACGCCTGGTCGGTCGAGGTCGTCGCCGTGGACGGTGAGGGATGACGGGCCGCGACGACGGCAAGCGGAAGGTCTCGATTGCGGTCCTTCCAGACACCTACAACACGATCCGGATGCCACTGCGCCCGATCGCGTGCTGGCGACTGGGGGACGGTGTCTTCCGTTTCGACCACAAGCTCATCGGGCGTGAGGCCAAGGACGAGTTCGACGCGTTCTGGGCGATCCGCGAGCGCTTCCCTCGGGCCCCCGTCGCGCTGTTTGGCCACGCCGACCCTTCTGGGGACGACGCGTACAACCACACCTTGGCTGCCGAGCGGGCGACGGCGGTCTATGCCGTTCTCAATCGCGACCCGGACATGTGGCACGAGCTGTTCGCGAACGACGCGGACGCCCTCGCCTCGCTGAAGGTCATGCTGCGAAGCTATGACGTGCTCGATCCAAACGAGCAGGGGTTTGGTCCGACAACGACGGAGGCTGTTCGCGCACACTTCGACTACCTCGGCTCGGGGCGCAGTCTGGAGCCGTTCGACTATCTCGAGGACGGCCTTGCCGCGATCCAATCGTGTTCGGAGTTCAACCCCGTCGTTCGGCTCGCCGTCGCCGATGTCCGAAACCTCGTCGATGGCGACTACCGCCGGATTCACGCCGCCAATCGTCGCGTACTTGCCTACTTCTTCGAGCCCGGCACCCGGGTCGGGGATTGGTGGCCGTGCCCCGTGGCGGGGGAGGGGCATGACGCCTGTCCCAAGCGCTTCTGGTCCGATGCCGCGTCCCGACGGGAACCGCCGGCCTCCGGGTTGACACAGTACTGGCCGGAGAGCGCGTCCGGGGAGCCGGAGCCTCCGTACGAAGCGTCCGAAGAGCTGTTCGCATGCCGCTTCTACGAGCGCCTTGCGCGGGCGACAACATGCGAGCTGGTGAAGCCGGCGAAACCGCGGTCACCCGAGGAGGAAGAGGAAGAGGAAGAGGAAGAGGAAGAGGAGGAGGAGGACGGAGATGAGGACGGGCCGGACGAGGACGAGAAGCCTCCGCCCGTCCCGCCGCCGGACCCTGGACCTTCGGACTGGGAGCTGCATCTGACCTGCAGCCATGCGCCCGAGGCCGAACGGACCAACCGGTTCAACCTCGGCTACAGCACCGGTCCCGATGTCTTCGAAGTCGTCGCCCACGGCGGCGCCGACACAATCCACGCGCACTCTGAGCCGCCCCACCTGCCGATCACCTGGAGCACCAAACCAGATGCCCCCGCATCCGGGTCGACGACGTTCGACGTGGAGGCGCCGAAGTTGGCGAAGGTGGGCCTCTTGTCGATCTACCGGGCGAAGCCGCGTGAGTACGAGATCCGGGGGCGCCATCTTGGCATTGAGCATGAGTGCGCCATCCGGGTCTATCCGGAGGATGAGTGGAAGCTAGATTTTGAGAAGATCCGAAAGCCGCTCAGGACGACCGTGGGGCCCGGATTGTGGCTGTGGAACAACGTCATCGACAAGGTCGTGCCCTCTGTGGAGGACCTCGAGGTGGACTTCCTGGAAGCCGATGCGGTCTCTGGCCTGATGCGGATCGCGTGGGAAGAGGCTCCCTTCGACACGGGCGCAGCTTCCGACCCAGACTATCGGGCTTTTCCTCATTTCGTTTTCTCTATGACAGGAGACCCGGTTCTTCGATTTTTCGGCGAACTCGAGCTTTCGATTGCTGCCCTTTTGAAGCTCAAGAAGATCAAGGGTCTCCTCGACAAACTGCCGAGGAAAGTACGAGACATCCTCGAGGGGTTGAAGGGAACGGCGACGACGGAAGTGTTGTTTGGCGGAACCCAGAGAGTCGTGATCGACTCTCCTGATCAGGAGCTTCGCGTTGGGTGGGATGCACCGGGGAAGATGGAGTTCGAGGGGTCGCTCGAAAACAGCCTCTCGTTGACCGTCGAGCATGAGAGCACAGGTGCCTCGGGAGCCGTGGCGGTGTCGCTGAAGGGGAGTCCCGTACTGGGGTTCATTTTCGACCCGGCTGCCGAGCGGTTCGGGCTGTACCTCGAAGGACGAGTCGGTCCTCTCAAGTTGGAGATCAGCGGAGAGTGGAAGGGCGTCGAGCCGTTCGACCCCATCGATGAGGTCTTGTTCGAGGAGGAAGAACTCACTCGGCGCGAGGTTGTCCTGAACGCGCGTGAGTTTCGCAAAATATTCGGCAGCGCTTAGCCGCGGCAGTCCTCAGCCCGGTTTGTCCTCGGTGGGACAGCGATGTGGCACGAGACTGCCGCGTACGAAGCCCGTACGGCCCTCGCTGTACCAGTACAGAGGCCTGTGTAGGCACATCTTTCCCTCTTCGCGCGGCCCGAATGGAGAGATCGAGTTTCCGAAGAACCCATTGGAAACGTCCGCACCGTTGTCGGTGGTGACGGTATTCGCGATACCAACGTCTGGGTCATCGGATGCCTCGAAGAGAACCTTCGTTGAGAAGAACGGCGTATCCTGTACTCGCACCGACTCGCACGTTACGCCGGCCTCCCGGCGGAACCCGATAATCCCGAATTCCTGCTCAGGGTCGACGAACAGGTCGAGGTCGATAGGGGAGCCCGCTTCCTGCGCTGAGTACGGGTCACACTCAAGGTCGCCGGCGTGCCATGCAGTGTTGCTGATCCTCGGGCCGCACGTCGTCGCGCGAAGAGTGCCTTCGAGCGTCATTGTTGTCCGGTTCGCGCGCAGGTCGTCCTTTCCCTTCCAGAACGTATTCTCGACCCTTAGAGGCGGTAGGCACACCTCGACCGTGTCGCCGGAGGCCGAATCCGAGAGCAAGACGGGCTGCGCCTCGGGTGGCTCCTCGTGGAACTGGATGCTGCCGCCTCTCCAGCTCAGTGACCGAAAGCGCTGCTGACGGGGCAGGTAGTCAAGCTCAACTTCCTCGACGACGACCGAATCCGGTGCCGTCCAGTTGTCGTCTGATGCGTATGCCTCTCGGAATGAAATGAGGCCGCTGTTTCGGCCCGTTGTCGGTAGCCGAACCCCATTGCAAGAGACGAGCTCACCATCGAAGAGGGAGAACTTCATGGAACCATCATCCCCGTCGAGGGACGCGTAGACGTAGGGAAAGTCGACTTCGTCCCCATCGACCGTGATTCTCAGAGGCGGACACGCTCCGCCTCGTCGAACAGTCTCCGCGTGGAGCTTCACCTGCTCGTCTTGCTCTTGCAGGCCCTCTCCAAGGGAGTGGAAGAACGCGGCGCGGCGAAAAGCGTCGAAGTATGAGACCTCGGCTGCGTCTGCAGTCGCTGCCGGATTCTCGGGAGTACTCGAACATGCGGCCAAGCAGACCAGCGTCAACGCTGCGGACTTATGCACCGTGGACCCCCGCAAGCACGGCGAGCGTCTTGGGACCCACGACACCGTCGACCACCAGACCGTGGTCGCACTGGAATTCCTCGACCGCCATTCGGAAGCCGTACGCGTCGTCGGGTCCCGTGGGACCCAACGAGCCCGGCTCGTACCCGAGGTTCTCGAGTCGCGCGTGAACGCCGGCCAAGGTGTCGAGTGGCTGGAGTGCCGCAACGTCCAGTTCGACCTCCTGTTGATCTGCGCCCAGTGTGACGAACACCGTGTCGGGCCCAAGCTCGAGCTCCAACTGGCCCTCTCCGTCCGCAGTCGGCGTCTGGTGGTCGTCGTCGAAGCGCGCTCGAACGGCGACCCCGCCGAAGGGCACGAAACCGGCGCGCAACAATCGGATCCGTAGCTGAGGATGCGGAAGGTCGATCACGAGCTGGTGCTCGCGTCGGGTCGGGAGACGCTCGAACACCCAGGGCGGGGCGTCGGGGACGTGCACCTGGTCGCCAACCCCGAGGAGTCCGGGGTCGGCGCGCCGCTCACGGAGGTGCTCGTTGGCGGGGTGCTCCCAGATCGGCGCGTAGCTCTTGTGCCCGCTGTAGTAGGCGAGTCGGACGATGTGATCACGCGCCTGGATCGTGTGGTCACGGGCCATGCCCGAATGGTCACGGGCGGAGGGCGTCAGGGCAAGGGGCGGACGAGGCGGGGGGCAGGGGAGCCCGGCCCGGGGCTCATGCTTCGGGCTTCCCGATGAGTGGGGGGGCGTGCCGCTCAAGTCGGTCCAGGAACTTCTGGGCCACGCGTCGATCGAAATGACGATGCGCTACGCCCACCTCTCGCCGGCGGTCAACCGTGACGCGGTCAGAGCGCTGGACACCCTAGGTGGTGACGCAGGTGGTGACACCCTCGTCCGAACCACGAGAAACGGCAGCTAGGTCATCCTAGCCGCCGTTTAGTAGCGGAAGCGCACAGGAATCGAACCTGCCCGGGACGCTCCTCGCGCCCCACAACGGATTTGAAGTCCGCGGACAGCACCAGCACGTCAAGCGCCTCCGCGGCGGAAGCTAGCCGAAGTTGCGGGCGGCTGTCCAGCGGGGATGCGCGGGGCGGGTCAGATGCAGGGCTGGCAGACGGGGATCTCGTCGTTTTCGAGAACCTGGTCGAACTGCGAGGGGGCTTTGGCCTGGAAGACGAAGCGGGAGACGGAGCCGTCGGAGCCGAAGACGCCTGCGGGGAGCGGGGTGAGGTCGTAGGTGGACCCGACGCCAGCAACCTCGGCGACGGTGAACTCGTGAACGCTACCTGGCTCTGCTGGCTCGGCGGCGCCGTCGTCTTCAGCACCGGCACCGTCGGTTTCGCCGTCGGTGTCGACGGGCTCGGGGTCGTCGGCAGCGGCGCGGCCGACCTGGACGACGGGGATCTCACCGCCAGCGTCGAACTGCTGCCACGCCATCTGGTCGCCTTCAAAGTCGTAGCCGAAGCACTGGCAGTTCCACTGCGCGTCGGTGAAGCCGCGGCACTCGGAGTTGGTGGGGTCGGCGTTCTCCCGGTTCGCGCACATGGCGGTCTGCACGACGCGGTTGGCGTTGTCGAACTGGAGGAAGAAGTTGGCGCTTCGAGTGTTGGAGACGGACTCGATGCCCGAGCCCTCGAGGGCGAACTGGGTCAGCTCCCAGACGCCGTCCTCGTTGAACAGCTTGCCGGGTCCTTCGTCGCCACCGCAGGCCGCCGTGAGGAGCGCGGTCGCGACGAGAGCGCCACGGAGCAGGGTGCGAAAGCCGAGGGGGGAGCGTTCGGTGGGGGCAACCATGGGATCTGAGGCCGTTTTCGGGCCGCAGGGACCGTACCACACGCGCGACATCGGACGTCGGGGCCCGCGAGGCGTTGACAGGGGGGGGCGCGATGCTTAGCTTGCGCCGCGCGGTGTCCGCAAAGCGAGATTATTACGAGGTTTTGGGCGTCTCTCGCGACGCTGGAGCCAGCGAGATCAAGAAGGCCTATCGCAAGTGCGCGATGAAGTTCCACCCGGATCGCAACCCGGGGGACAGCGAGGCCGAAGAGCGCTTCAAAGAAGCCGCGGAGGCCTTCGAGGTTCTCAGCGACGACCAGAAGCGTCAGCTCTACAACCAGTACGGCCATGAGGGGCCGTCGCGGGCGGGCTTCTCGGGCTTCTCCGGCACCGACGAGGTTTTCTCGCACTTCGGCGACCTGTTCGGCGACCTGTTCGGCAACCTCGGGTTCAACTCGCGGCGCGGCGGTGCACGGCGCGGCGGCGACATGAAGGTGGAGCTGGCCATTGGGCTCGGCGACGCGTTCGAAGGCGGCGAGCACGACATCACGGTTGTGCGCCCCGAGACCTGCGACACGTGTGACGGCACCGGCGCGAAGCCGGGCACGAAGCCGCAGACCTGCCCGCAGTGCAACGGCCAGGGCCAGGTCGTCCACCGCCAAGGCTTCTTCACCCTGCAGACCACGTGCCCGATGTGCCGCGGACAGGGAACGATCATCGCCAGCCCGTGCGACGACTGCAGCGGTACGGGCACGGTCGAGCGCGAGACGACGCTGACGATCACGGTGCCCGCGGGCATCGACGACGGCCAGACGCTGCGCATCCAGGGCCGCGGACTGCCCGGTACCCAGGGGGGGCCGCCGGGCAACCTCTACGTCGTGGTGCGGGTCAAGGAAGACCCTCGCTTCGTCCGCGACGAGTTCGACATTCACAGCTCGGTGAAGGTGTCGATGTTCCAGGCGGCGCTCGGCTGCGACGTGCAGGCCGAGACGCTCGAGGGCAACCTCGACCTGGAGATCGAGCCGGGCACCCAGCCCGGCGCAACCATTCGCCTCGGCGGCAAAGGCATGCCGGTGCTGGGTCGCGGTCGCGGTCGCGGGGACCACATCGTCCACGTCGAAGTGCGCGTGCCCGACGACCTCAGCGAAGAGCACGAGGCGATGCTTCGGCAGATTGGCGCCGAGCGTGAAGAGGCGCTGGCCGAGCAGTCGTCGGGCTTCTTCGGGTTCGGCAAGAAGCGGCGCAAGCGGGGCTGACGACGATGAGCGGGTCGACGCGCTGGATGCTCGCGGGGGTGCTCGCTGCGTCGGCGTGCTCGCTCAACCCGGCGACCGGGCGCGTCCAGGCGTTCCTCATCAGCGAGGACGAAGAGGTCGCGCTCGGCCGCAAGAACGACGCGGAGATCATGGAGTCGATGCGCGCCTACGAGGAGGCGCCCGCGTTGACGAAAACCGTGGAGCGCGTGGGCGCAGCGGTGGCCGAGGCGTCGGAGCGCCCGCAGCTGCCGTGGACGTTTCGGGTGCTCGATGACCCGTCGGTGAACGCGTTCGCGCTGCCCGGCGGGTTCGTCTACATCACGCGCGGGCTGCTCGTACACCTCAACTCCGAGGCGGAGCTCGCGGGAGTGCTCGGTCACGAGGCGGGCCACGTGACGGCGCGGCACGGCGCGGTGCAGCTGCGCAAGACGAACGTGGCGCGGCGAAGCGTCGGGGTGTTCCGCGTGGTGGACCCCGGGCTGCGGCACATCGGCGGCATCGCGGCGGGCGTGGCCGGGCTGGCGCTGCTCAAGTACAGCCGCGATGACGAGTATCAAGCCGACGACCTCGCGCTGCGGTACGTGGACGCCACTGGCTACGACCCCGGCGGCGTGCCCGAAGTGTTCTCGGTGCTGTCGACGATCGCTGACCAAGGCGGCCGCGTACCGACGTGGCTTTCGACGCACCCCGAACCGGAGCTTCGACAGCGCCGCGTGGCGAACAAGATCGGCAAGAACGGGCTCGACGCCGCCGACCCGGAATACCTGAAGCTGATCGACGGGGTGCTGCACGGCACTGATGCCCGCGATGGGTTCGTGCTCGACGGGCGCTACGTGCAGCCGCGCGCCGGCTTCCAGATCACGCTGCCCGAAGACTGGAAGACCCAGGTCGACGCGAGTGGTGCGGTGGGCCTGTCGCCGCAGGAGAATGCGCTGTTCGTGATCGGCCCCAGCGACGAAGCCGACGGCAAGACGGCGATGGAGTCGTTCTTCACCGAGACGCAGACGGCCAAGGGCGAGGTCTGGGAGGGCAAGATCGACAACACGCCCGTGATCACGGCGGCGTTCTCGATCTCCGGTTCGGGCAGCAGCTTGACGGGGCTGGTCGCCTTCTTCGACTTCAACGGGCAGGTCGTTGCGGTGATCTCCGCGGCGCAGAGCGAGGCGTGGGCGGGCTACGCCGACGTCGTCGCCACGACGGTGTCCAGCTTTCGCGCGCTGCGGGACCCGGCGCTTCGCGGCGTGAAGCCGATGCGGATCGAGCTCACGACGCTGCGCGCTCCCACCACGCTGGCCGCGCTCAACGAAGCGGCGCCCTCGTCGGTCTCGGTGGTCGAGCTTGGGCGCCTCAACCACGCCGAGCCCGACGAGACGCTCCCCGCCGGACGCATCGTCAAGCGCGTGGTGGGGTTCAACCCCGCCGCCGCTCCGTCGCCGTAGCCGGGCCCACGGCGAACGACCTGTCCTCGCTCGCTCGTCGCGGCGCTGCACCGCGGCCGAGCTGATACGGTGGAGGCGTGCAAGGTCATGGAGTTGGATACGGACCGCCGGCGCACGGGCAGTGCGGGGTCCCGCAGCAGTCCGAATGGTTGCGCAACGAAGCAGGCGTGGTCGTGGCGCCCCACGGCGCGCCGTGGCCCGACCGCTGCGTGAAGTGCAACGCCCCCGCCGAAGGCATCCGCATCAAGCAGACCGTCTACTGGCACCCAGCGTGGATGTATCTGCTCATCCTGCCCGGCGTGCTGATCTACGCGATCGTCGCGATGATCGAGCGCAAGACGTACACGACCGAGGTTGGGCTGTGTCCGAAGCACAACAAGCAGCGCAACATGATGCGTGCCGGGGCCGGGCTGCTCACGGTGGCGAGCATGGGCTCGTGCGGAGCCGGGCTCTCCATGGAGGTCGGCGCGCTCCTGGGCGTCAGCGTGGCGTTGTTCGCGGTGGGGATGGGCTGCGCCATCGGAGCGCGCAACCTGATCCGCGCGAAGAAGATCGATACGCATTACGCCTGGCTCAAGACCGGGCGCCCGTTCACCGACGCACTTCCGCCGCCGGGCTGAGCGGATGGCGGACGGCACCAAGAAGGGCGCGCTCGGGGTGGCCGCGATTGCGGGTCTGTTCGGACTGCGCGCGGCCGATGACTGCGCTCGGCTCGGTGCCCGCGGCGCTCGGGCGATGGGGGATGACGTGGTCTCGGTCGGTGTGCGCACGGGCGACGCGGTGTTGGGCCCAGGCGTCCACCTTGGGGATGAGGCGGCCGAGGCGGCCGCGCGCATCTCGTGGGGTCCGGCCAAGGCTGGCGCCACGCCCAAGACGTTCGTCGGCGACGACGGCCTGGTCGAAGCGCTGGTCGAAGGCGGTGTCGAGGTGACGCTGGAGCTGATTCAATGGGACGCGCCCGAGGGGAGCGCCGTCTCGGCCGCGCCGACGCAGGTTCGGTGCCCGTCGGTCAGTGACCTGACGGCCGAGCCCGATGCGTGGTCGGCCTACCTCGACGGGCTCGGCATCGCGTGTACGCCCAAGCCGTTCATCTCGCGCGCGCGCCGGGACACCTTCGAGGTCGACGGCGCCTACGAGCCGATCGCGTCGGTGATGCGCGCGTGCGCGGAGGCGGGCGGCACGTGCATGCTGATCGGCTGCGACGCCGCGGCCCCCGGGTGCGCGGAGGACGTTCGACGGGCGATGCTCGGACACCTTCGGCCCGAGTACGCGCCGTACGTGCGCGAGGTGGCCGGCCGCGCGATGGCGGAGGCCGGCCCTGCATGGGTCGCCTACGTCGCCGGGCCCGGTGTGGTCACCGTGCTTCGTCAGGGCGACGCCGCAGCAAGCCCAGCGCCCCCGTGAGCCGTCCCCGTTGGCGACCGCGGCGGCTTCACAGCGCGGGCGCGCGCAGAACGGCAACGCCCAGCGGCGGCATGCGCAGCGTGCCCTCGCGCAGCGGCGGCCCCACGACGCTCGTGGCTGGACACGGGCTGTCGAGCTTCACGGTCACGTCGACCTCGGCCGAGTTCACCACGTAGGTCCAGACGGTCTGCTCGAGGAGGAACCGGCGCGACTGCACGCTGGCCACGCGGCGAGAGCCCAGGGGCACGCTGGCGGGCCCTGCGAGCACGCGCACAGACGCGTGTCCGTCCGGCTTGCCGACGAGGAATGGGGTTGCGAGCGCCTGCGGTCCGTTGAGCTCGGCGAACACCCGAAGGTAGGCAGCGAGGTAGGTCGCGTAGCTGGGAAAGCCAGGGCGCGCCCAGCCGGAGAACACCATCACGCCCCGGGCTCCGCCGAGCAGGCTCGCGTAGACGTCGTGGCGCACCCAGGCGTCGATGCGCGCGGGGTCGGCATCTGCGGGCTCTTCGAACATCTCCAGCACCGCCCACGCTTGCTGCGTCTCCGTTGCCGCGGCGGCGATCGTGCGGGTCCCCTCGCGCACCCACGCGCGCTGCGTGCCCAGTCCTACGAAGTTCGCGTACAGGCCGCGCGTCACCACGTCGAACGATGCCGATGCGGTGGCGAGCTCGTCGCGGCGCCGGTGGTTGGGCTGATAGCTCAGCAGCGGTCGACGCCGCGGGTCGGCCTCGTGGACCGCTCGTCGAAGCTCGGCAAGGTACGCGAGGTCGGACGCGACCCAGGGGCGGACCTCTTCGGGGAGAGCGTACCAGCCCACCACGGCCTGATGGTCGACCACGGCGTCGACCTGGGCCTTCAGGTCTTTGCCACGGTTCGCGCCCAGGTCGGCATCCTCGAAGCCCACCGGGTACAGAACGCCCAGTCCGGCTTCGTGCGCGGCGTCGAGGAGCGTGAGGTCCGGAGGCTCGCCGTAGTACGGGCCCACGGTGGTGACCCCGGACGCCGCGAGCTCGGCGAAGCGGTCGACCGGCGCCGAGTAGATGCTGATCGGAAGACGGGCAGGCGCGTGGACTGGAGCTGCAGCGCGACAGATGGCATCTGTGGACGCAGGCGGCGTGGCGAGACGCGGTTGTGGGGCGCTGCAGGCGACGGCGAACAGCGCCAGCCACGAGGTGCGTCGTCCGAGCACGGACCCGCAGTATCCGTCCCCGGGCACCGGGCCACGCGTCCCAACGTGGGGCGTGTCGGAACGACGAAGGCCGACGCGAGCAGGTGCTCGGGCCGGCCTTCGAGGCAAAGCGCGACGTGGGCTATTCGCCGGCCATGAAGGGATACCGCCACGTGCGCGGCGGGTCGAAGTTCTCTTTGATCGTGCGCGTGCTGATCCAGCGCATCAGGTTGAGGGCCGAGCCGGCCTTGTCGTTGGTGCCCGAAGCGCGCGAACCACCGAAGGGCTGCTGGCCGACGACGGCGCCGGTGGGCTTGTCGTTGACGTAGAAGTTCCCGGCGGAGAAGCGGAGTGCGTTGAGCGCTTCGTGCACGACGTGTCGGTCGGTCGCGAACACGGCCCCGGTGAGGGCGTAGTCGGTGGTGGTGTCGACGAGCGTGAGGACGTCGTCCCACTTGTCGTCGTCGTAGACGAAGACCGACAGCACGGGGCCGAACAGCTCTTCGCGCATGGTCCGGTACTTGGGGTCGTCGGCGACGATCATCGTGGGGCGGATGAAGTAGCCCTTGCTGTCGTCGTACTCGCCACCGATGACCTCGGTGACGCCCGAGCCCACGTTGCCGCGCGCTTCATCGATGGCGCCGGTGAGCTTGCCGTAGGACTTCGCGTCGATGACCGCACCCATGAAGTTGCGGAAGTCCGACACGTCGCCGACCTTCACGTCGGCCATGAACGCGCCGAGCCGCTCGCGCAGCTGGGGCCACATGCTCTTGGGCACGTACGCGCGCGAGGCTGCGGAGCACTTCTGACCCTGGAACTCGTACGCGCCGCGAAGCAGGCCCACCGCGACCGTCTCGATGTCGGCGCTTTGGTGGACGAGCACGAAGTCCTTGCCGCCGGTCTCGCCGACCACGCGGGGGTACTGGCGGTATGTGCCGATGTTCTGCCCGATCTGGCCCCAGAGGTGCTGGAACACGCCGGTGCTTCCGGTGAAGTGAAGCCCACCGAACTCGGGGTTGTTGAACACCTCGCCACCGATCGCCGGACCGTCGCCGGGGATCAGGTTGATGACGCCCGGAGGCAGCCCCGCTTCCTCGAACAGCTTCATCACGAAGTGAGCCGAGAGCATCGCGGTGGCGGCGGGCTTCCACACGACGGTGTTGCCGCACATCGCCGGCGCGCTGGGCAGGTTGCCCGCGATCGCCGTGAAGTTGAACGGGGTGATCGCGAAGACGAAGCCGTCCAGCGGCCGCGATTCGACGCGGTTCCACAGCCCCGTGGGGGACTGCGGCTGGTCCTGCATGATCTGGCTGAGGTAGTGCGCGTTGAAGGCGAGGAAGTCGATCAGCTCGCAGGCGGCGTCGATCTCGGCTTGGTGAGCGGTCTTGCTCTGGCCGAGCATCGTGGCTGCGTTGAGCGTCGCGCGGTACTTCGTCCGCAGCAGGGCGGCGGCGCGCAGGAACACCGACGCACGCTCTTCCCAGGGCAGGGCGGCCCAGGCGGGCTTGGCCTTCAGCGCGGCTTCGATGGCCTGCTGCGCGTGCTCGGGTCCGGCCTGGTGAACCTTGCCGATGGGCGTGGCCGTGTCGTGGGGCGAGAGCAGCGTCTCGAACTCACCGGTGTGGACGGCCTTGCCGTTGATGATCGGCGCGAGCTCGTAACTCTGCGCGCGCTGATGCTTGTACTCGGCCTGCAGCGCGGCGCGAGCAGGGGAGCCGGGTTCGTAGGCGAAGACGGGTTCGTTGACGGGTGGGGGGGGCGTGAACAATCCGAGCGACATGCGTCCTCCGTGAGCGTGAGCGTCACCCGCCACGGTAGGGCCGGCGCCTCAGGCTGGCAACGCCGAGCAGCAGCAGCAGCGCGAGACCGTCGCTCGAGGGCGCGTGAGACAACCCCGCGATGGAGGCTGCACACCCGCGCGTGCCGGGCTGAGCCGGGGGGACCTCCGGCGACACGGGCTCGATCCGCGGCGGCTCGACGGTGCTCGGCTCGTCCGGCTCGGGCGAGGCCGATGGGGGCCGGACGCCCTCGCCCAGCGCCATGAAGTCCTCGCGCGCGTCGGCTGAGCGGCGGGTGCGGCTGCAGAGGTTGTCGCCGATCTCTCCGCGGGCTTCGAACGCGTACACGAGATAGGTCTCTCCGGGCGTGTACCGGCGACCGCAGGCCGCTCCGCTGTCCATCGTCACCACGTCGATGAAGCTGGTCGCTTCGCCCTTGAACGTCCGCAGGACCTCGAAGGTGTAGCGCAGCCGGACGCCCTCGGCCTTGGGCTCACTCGGGCGCCCCTCGAACACCACGGCGGCGTCGTCGGCCGCGGCCATCGGGGGCGGCGGCCGCATGCAGGAGCACGCGCGGACGGCGCTCGGCACGGCGGCGGCGCAAAGCCCCACGAGCGCGGCGGCGGCGAGTCCGAGCGGGCGCATGCACGCACGATAGCAGGCCCCGAGATCTCCGCGTTTTCGGGGCGTGAGTGGACCCTTTGCCTTCGGCGCGCGCTTGGCCTACACCCTCCCGCACAGGGGTTCCTGCACATGCTCACGGTCTCGGAAGTTCGCAAAGCCTACGGTGGAAAAGTCCTCTTCGACGACGTCAGCACGACGTTCGACCCGGGCAAGCGCTACGGCCTCACGGGGGCCAACGGCGCGGGCAAGTCCACCTTCATGAAGATCATCGCCGGCATGATCGAGCCGGACGAGGGCCTGATCAGCATTCCGCCGAACGCGCGGATGAGCATGCTGCACCAGGACCACTACCGGCACGAGAACGACCGCATTCGCGACGTGGTGGTGATGGGCAACAAGCGCCTGTGGGGCGCGATGTCCGAGAAGGACACGTTGCTCGAGGCGGGCGACTTCACCGACGAGATCGGCATGAAGCTCGGTGACCTCGAAGTCATCATCGCCGAGGAGGATGGCTACAACGCCGAAGGCGAAGCCGAGCAGATCCTCATCGGTCTGGGCATTCCCAAGGAAGAGCACGAGAACCCGCTCTCCACGCTCGACAGCGGCATTCGCCTGCGCGTGCTGCTGGCCCAGGCGCTGTTCGGAGAGCCCGACATCCTTCTGCTCGACGAGCCTACGAACCACCTCGACGTGGACTCGATTCGCTGGCTCGAGGACTTCCTGCACGAGTTCCGCGGCGTGCTCGTGGTGATCAGCCACGATCGGCACTTCCTCAACCAGGTCTGCACGCACACGGCCGACGTCGATTACGAGAACATCATCGTCTACCCCGGTGGCTACGACATGATGCTTCGCCAGAAGGTCGACTTCCGGATCCGCGAAGAAAAGGCAAACGCGGCCAAGAAGAAGAAGATCACCGACCTTCAGGACTTCATCCGTCGCTTCGGCGCCAACGCGAAGAAGGCCTCGCAGGCCCAGTCGCGCCGCCGCCAGATGGAGAAGATCAAGGTCACCGACCTCAAGCGCTCCAACATCGAGCGTCCGTTCATCCGGTTCGAGCCCAAGACGGCCGGCGGCAAGCTGGTGCTCGAGGTCGACGGCGTGCACAAGACCTTCGAGGAGGAGACCGTCCTCAAGGACATCAAGTTCACGCTCACGCGCGGCGACAAGCTCGCGATCGTCGGCCCCAACGGCATCGGCAAGACCACGCTCGCCAAGATCATCGCGGGCGAGGGCGGCGACTACGATGCCGACCGCGGCAAGGTGAAGCTTGGCCACGAGGTCACCGTGAGCATGATGCCGCAGCAGCACGAAGAGGGCGTCCACAAGGACGACGACCGCACGGCGTACGACTGGCTGTACCAGTGGGACGACAAGGCGACGGTTCAGGAGATCCGTGGATTGCTCGGCCGCATGCTGTTTCCGTCCGAAGACGCCGACAAGCCGGTCAAGGCGCTTTCGGGTGGCGAGACGGCGCGGCTGCTGATGTCCAAGCTGACGCTGCTGGGCTGCAATCTCGTCGTGCTCGACGAGCCCACGAACCACCTCGACCTCGAGTCGATTCGCTCGCTCACCGAGGCGATGCAGAAGTACGAGGGCACGCTCATCTTCGTTACGCACGACCAGTGCATGCTCGAAGAGGTTGCGACCTGCGTGCTCGAGCTCAAGGGCGACGGCGGGTTCGACTTCTTCCCGGGCGGGTATGAGGAGTTCCTGCGGAAGACCGGGCGCGCCAAAGAAGGCGTCTACGCGCATTAGCCTTGAGGGAGGGCCCTCGCGGCCCTCCCCCCGACCCGGCTGAGCCGGCTTCGGGGCCCCCCACCCAGCGGTCGGCCTGTCGGCCTCGTGCTCGCGTCGCTCGCCGTGCGCGAGCGCCCGTGAGAGGTGCCGGCGATCAACCGGGGGCGGACTCTGTGCCCCGCGGCGGGCGGCGTCTGGCGAGAGAGCGCAGACTGCCTCCGCGGCTCGCACTCCGACTTCTCGCGGAGGCGGGCTGGTGGGCTCGCGGATTTTGTTGTTGGCCGGGGCGGGTGGGGGCCGCCCCGGAGGGCGCTCAGGTTCCGCTGAACTGGACGTCTCGGAAGACGAGCGTGGGG
>JBCCQM010000159.1:0-19108 GCA_039024335.1 Myxococcota bacterium | reverse complement strand
GCGACGGCCACCATGGTCGCCGAGAACGCTCCGCCTGCCCAGCTCCGATCACGCCCGATCAGATGATCTCGAAGTAGCGGGCGAGGTCCCAGTCGGCAACGTGTTTCTGGTGCTCACGAACCTCCCAGTCACGCGTTGCCGCGTAGTGCTCGACGAACGTATCGCCGAACATCTCGCGGGCGGCAGTGCTGCGCGCAAACGCCTCTGCAGCCGAGCGAAGGTTGGTGGGCAGCGCTTCCGCCTCCCCGGGATTCTCGTACGCGTTGCCCAGCACCGGCGGCATCGGCTCGAGGTCCTCTTCGATGCCGCGCAGACCGGTCGCGATTGCGGCCGCGAGCGCGAGGTGGGGGTTCGCGTCCGCCGGACCCAGCCGGTACTCGCTGCGCGTTCCCTTGCTCCCCGCCGGGATGGCCCGGATCGCAGTCGTCCGGTTCTCGATGCCCCAGCTCGCCGAGGTCGGCGCCCACATGCCCGGCACCAGTCGGCGATAGGCGTTGATCGTGGAGCACACCATCGGAAGCACCTGCGGCATGTACTTGACCTGCCCCGCCAGGAAACGACGCATCGTGGGGCTGAGTTCGTCGGCATCGTTCGCGTCGAAGAACACGTTCTCGCCGCCACGCTCGAGCGAAACGTGAATGTGACCGCTCTGGCCGGGGTACTCGTTGGACCACTTGGCCATGAACGTGCCCATCAGCTGACGGCGCTGAAGCAGCACTTTCGTAAACGTCTTGAACAAGGCCGCCTTGTCCGCCGCCCGGCTCGCTTCGTCTACGGCAATCGCGGCCTCGAGCACGCCGGGTCCCGTCTCGGTGTGCAGCCCCTCGAGCTCGCAGTCCATGGCGGCCATGGTGTCGAGAAGCTCGTGATACAGGTCGAAGTGGACGCTGTTGCGGATGGTCGAGTAGCCGAACATCCCGGGCGTGAACGGGGTGAGGTTGCGGTAGCCCTTCTCACGGGCGCTGTGCGGGGTTTCGTCGAAGACGAAGAACTCGTATTCGACCGCGGCCTTCACGTCGAAGCCCATCGCGGCTGCGCGCTCGAGCGTTCGTCGAAGCACGCCCCGAGGGCAGACCGGCTCGTAGGAGCCCGAAAAGCCACCGAGCACGAAGACGGTGCCCGGCTCGAACGGCAGCGTGCGCACGGTGGAGAGGTCGAGCTGGACGGGCGCGTCGCGATAGCCCGTGTGCCAGCCCGAGACCTTGGCCTTGTCGTAGAGCTGATCGTTTACGTCCCAGCCGAGCACGACGTCGCAGAAGCCGAAGCCCTTCTCCGCCGCCGAAAGGAACTTGGAGCGGTTGACGTACTTGCCACGGAGCACGCCGTCGATGTCGAAGACGCCGATCTTGTGGCGCGTGATGCCGTGCTGGTCGAGGAACGCGATGAGGGAAGAAACGTCGGTGACGGCGGTCATGCTCAGCCTTGCGGGATTTCGGTGCGGTAGTGGTAGCTCTTGCGGCGCGTGACCTGCTGGAAGCCATACCGCCCCAGCGACGCGCCCACGCCCGAGTCTTTGACGCCCGTCCACGGCATCGAGGGGTCGAGGTAGTCGCAGCGGTTGAGAAACACGGTGCCCGCCTGCACGCGGCGCGCAATGGCGTCGGCACGCTCGACGTCTGCGGACCAGATCGAAGCGGTCAGGCCGTACGCGGAGTCGTTCATGCGCGCGATGGCGTCCTCCTCCGAGTCGACCTTGCACAGGCCGACGGTGGGACCGAACGTCTCCTCTTTCATCAACAGCATGTCGTGCGTCGCGTCCGCAAAGGCCTGCGGTGCGACGTAGCAGGGCGACAAGTCGGGCACGTCGAAGTGGCCTTGGGGCACCAGCGCGCGTGCGCCAGCGGCCTGCGCCTGTGCGTTGTGCTCGAGGACGCGCTTCGCCGCGGCTTCGTTGACCACCGGGCCCAGCGTCACGCCGTCATCGAGCGGGTTGCCGAGGCGATACGCCTTCACGCCGGCGGCGTACGCTTCGACGAAGCGGTCGTACAGGTCTGCGTGGACGTAGATCCGCTCGATGCCGCAGCAAGACTGTCCCGCGTTGTAGTAGGCGCCGTCGACGAGGTTGCCGACGGTGAAGTCGAAGTCTGCGTCGGGCAGCACCAGCGCGGGGTCCTTGCCGCCGAGTTCGAAGCCCGCCGGGATGAAGTTGTGCTGGGCGACCGTCCGCATCACCTCGTGGCCACCGCGGACCGAGCCGGTGAACGACACCGCACCCAGTCGGCGGCTGTGGATGACGCTGGCGACCGTCTCGTGCGAGGCCATCAAGCCCTGCACGAGGCCTTCGGGGGCCCCCGCTTCGGCGAAGGCGTGCGCGAACTGATCGGCGACCAACGCGGTCTGCGGCGCATGCTTGATCAGCACCGCGTTTCCGGCGAGCACGGCTGGAACGATCACGTTCAGCGGGACGAGCAGCGGGTAGTTCCAGGCTGCGATGTCCAGCACCACGCCGACGGGCTCGTGTCGGACGACGCGCTGAAAGCCCGGTCGGTCCGGCAGCACGTCGTCGGCCAGCGCTTCCGCGGCCGCATCGCAAAGGTGCGTCGCGCGTTCGACCACGCCGCCCTCGAACTCGCCGCGGGCTTGCCCCACCGGCTTGCCCATCATCTTCGTGATCGCTTCGGCGTTGGCGTCGAGCTTGGCGCGATACGCCTCCAGCATGCCTCGGCACAGCGCGATGCGGTCGGAGAGCGGGGTCTTCGCCCACGCCCGCTGGGCCGCCTGGGCCGCGTCGAGCCGGGCGAACGCCTCCGCCTGCGAAAGCTCGTGGTACGTGAACGCAACCCCGTGATCGATCGGGCTGATGATGTCCGGCATCGACCCCTAGAGTAGCGACAAAACCACGCCGCCGACTACGGACTCCGGCACTGACCGGTCGACCGGCGTCGCTCAGCGTGGGCGCGCCAGCGTGAAGGTGCCGTGGTCACGGCCCCGAACCTGAACGGCCATCTCGAAGCTGGATGGCGTCGGCTCGATCTCCACCAAGAGGTATCCGGGCCGCTCCAGCACCTCGAAGCGCACCCGGTCCCCGTCTCGCTCCACCGGACGTAGGTCCTGCGTCTGCACGAAGCCTCCGGGTAGCTCGCCCAGCTCGGTGAAGACCCAGCCCCCCTCCCGCTCCTCGAAGCTGAACTCGAGGCGGAACCCCTCGCCGTTGTCGGCCACGGCCTTCAGCACGCCGTCATCGTTCCAGGTGAAGTCCAAGAAGAATTGCGGCAGGTCGCCGATGGGCGTACCCGTGACGGATCCCAGCCATGGGCCAGCCACGGACTCGACCCAATCCCCCTCGAGCGTGATCGGTTCCAGGGCGGCGTCGCCACTGCTCGAAGAGCCCTCGGGCGCACCCGAGCCGTCGCTCGACGCCTCCGCGCTCCCAGGGTCCCCTGTCGCGTCCGTGCTGGACCCCGGCAGAGCACCGGTGGACGCGGCGGCGCCGGAGCTCGAACTCGCGGCAGGCGTCGAGGGCTCGTCAGCGCAGGCGAAGACGAGGAACGAGGCGGCGAGGAGCGAGAGCGGTCGCATGCCCTCACCATGGCAGCGCACGGCCGTGGCGCCCGCGCCCGCCGACGAGCGGTCGAAGGGGCGGACGAGTGGTGCAGCGCCGCGACGAGCGGTCTTGGCTCAGACGACGCGACGTCGGCGCAGGCCAAGCACGCCCAGCAGCAGCATCGTCAGCGCAGATCCGCCGCGCGAGCCACTCACGGAGCAGCCCGAGTCACCGCTCGATCCGTCCGCCGGGGCAGCACCATCGGTCGCGCCTCCGCCGTCGTCATCGTCGCCGGCGGGACCGGAGTCGGCGCCGTCGGTGGTCGAGCCGTCGCCGTTGGTCCCAACGCCCCCTCCGTCACCGGATGCGTCCGAGGTGGATCCGTCGTCGCCCGCGGAGCTTTCGGCACCGTCGCTGGTTTCGGCCGGGTCTTCCACGACGTCGAACTCGACGGTGGCTTCGCTGACGTGGTCGGCATGGTCCGCCGCCACGACGCTGACCTCGTAGTGACCGATGTCGAGGTTGGTCAGGTTGATCGCGATGCGGCCGTCCTCATCGAGGGCGTCTTTGCCGTAGTCGATTTCGTCGAGGAACGTCTCGCCGTCCTTCACCACGATGTTGCGCCAGCCGACGCCACCGTAGTCGTCGTCGAGCACGGCGCGGAACTCAACGCTGGCGCCGGGGCCGAACTGCTGACCGCTGGACGGTGAATCGATGTCGATCGACGGGGGTTCGAGGTCGGGCGTGGAGTCGCCAAACAAGAAGTTGAGCTCGGCGGTTTCATTCTGCCGGTCGGAGCCCTCCCCGCAGAACATCTCGTGCTGCAAACGGCAGCCGATGGTGTTGGCGCCCTGACACTGCTCTTCGCACAGCGTGTCGCACTCGCCGGAGAAGAACTGGTCGCCCGAGCCGCAGTAGGACATGACGCTGCCGCAGTTGAGCGTATGGTCGAGGCCCCACGCGTGTCCGGCTTCCTGGGACGCGGTGTTGGCAAGCCGAGAGATGCCTGCGGCCCCTTCGGTGAAGGTGAACACGACGTGGCGCTGGTTGAGCGCGCCACAGTCCGCGCTGGGTGCGACGCCCCCGGCGGGCGAGTCGAGGCTGGTGTCGGTCCAGCTGCCGCCCATCATCTCCATGGTGTACGGCACCATCGGGTCGGGGCGCTCCAGATAGACGACGCGCACCCCGTAGGCGGCCAGGTCGTTGGTCACGGCTTGCGCAATCGCAACGGCCGCGCTCTCGCCCTGCGTGAAGGCGGGGTACGGGGCCGCGCCCGCGAGCGCCGACATGTCTTCGGCCGAGATGTCGTTCGAGGTCGGCGTCAGGTTCGCGCCAACGAAGTTCAGGTAGAGGGTGTGCTTGCGGGGGTACTTGTTCCCCGGGATGTCCTCGAACGCGCCCTGCGGCACCGGGTCGATCTCGAACCCGTCGGCGACCGGGGTGGGCACCACGCCGTCCCCGATCTGCGTCCACTCCGGCGGCAGTCCGACGCCCGCGTCGAGGCGCTGCTGCGGTACGGCGGTGGGCGCGTCGCTCCGAATCGAGTCGAGGTCTTCGAAGCGCAGCCCCGGCTCGACCGTGACCCGAGCAGGCAGCGGCTGGGCCACCGACATGTCGAGGACCTTCGGCCCGCTGGGCAGCTGCAGGTGCGGGTGGTAACCGGGGTCGGAATCGACGGCCGGCTCGACCGCAAACAGGGCCACCAACGAGAACGCCACGAGCATGCCCGGAGTGTAATCGAGACGCCGAGCGAATGCCGCACCGTCCGTGAAACGGACGAGGGGCCCGTGCACCGCGGTGGCGCCCGACTCGCGACCCTCCAGGGGGTATGCTGCGACAATGCGGCGCTGGGCCCTCTCCGACCTCGCTTTGGACCGGCCGGTCACCATCGGCATGGCCCTGTGCGCGGTGCTGCTGCTGGGGGTGATCGGCCTGTTTTCCATGCCGCTGTCGTTCCTGCCCTCGAACACCAAGCCGCGCCTGTACGTCCGCGTACAGATCGAGCGGACCAGCCCGGAGGTTCTCGAACGAGAGGTCATCCGGCCGATCGAGGATCAGGTCGCGACCGTGCGCGACCTCGAGCGCATCCAGGTCGGCAGCGGCTCATGGGGCGTGAAGGTCAACCTCGACTTTGCGCCTGGCACCGACATCGACGCGCGCAAGCTCGAGCTTCGCGACCGGATCGAGCGAGTCCGGGGCGATATGCCCGACTTCGTCAACAACGTCTTCATCGGGTCGTACAGCAACTTCGACGACCCGGTGCTCGAGCTGCAGGTCTCGAGCGAAGCTGACCTGAGCCAGCAGTACTACCTGATCGAAAAGAGCGTCGTTCGTCGACTCGAGCGCGTCCCCGGCGTAGCACGGGTGGAGCTCGACGGCGTCTCCCCCCATGAACTCGAGGTTCGCGTTGATCTGGACGCGATCGAAAGCAGCGGCGTCGCGCTCGAGGATCTCAACGCTGCCGTTCGCGATGCCCGCGGCGGTCGCAGCTTGGGCCTCCTCCGCGACGGGCAGCACGCGGCTGGTCTGCGCGCTCCAAACACCGCCGCGGAGCCGGCTCGATTCTCCTCCATTCCACTTCCACGGGCCGCGGGTCCGCAAGCGCTCGACCCCGCAGGGGACGTCGTCGATACGAGCCTCGGGACCGACCGCTTCGCTGCGCTCGGAGAAGTCGCCGACGTTACCGCACAGGCCAAGAACGAGCGACGCGTTCGCCGGCTCAACGGGCGCCGCGCAATCAATCTGGAGATCTACGCCCAGGCCGGCGCCTCGGCGGTGGAGGTGAGCGAGAAGGTCCAGGCGCTCATGCTCGACCTCCGCTCGGACCCTGCGCTGAGTGACATCGAGATCCTCACGATCGAAGACCAGGGCTCGGTGATCCTGCAGACGCTGGGCGACCTGCGAGACACGGGAATCTACGGAGGGCTGCTCGGGCTGGTCATTCTGTTCGGCTTCCTCCACCGCGGCACGACCACGCTTGCCGCCTCCGTATCGATTCCGATGAGCGTGGTGGCGGCAGGCGGCGTTCTCTTCCTCCGTGGCGACGAACTCAACTGCATCGTCCTTCTCGGTTTGGTGCTCGGCGTCGGCATGCTCGTCGACAACGCCGTCGTCATCGTCGAGGCCATTGCGCTGCAGGCCCAACGCGGCAAGGACTCGCTTCAAGCCGCCCGAGACGGGGCACGCGAGGTGGGGTTCGCCACGATTGCCTCGACGCTGTCGACGATCATCGTCTTCATCCCGCTCGTCGCGACCGAGAGCCACGACGAGCTGCTGATCTACCTCAAGCCGCTGGGCATCACGTTCGCGATTGGGTTGGTGTGCAGCCTGCTCGTCTCCCAAACCGCGATCCCACTGCTGATGGGTCGCGTCTTGCGGCCTCGTCCCAAGCAGCTGCGACATCGCATCCTGACCCCGCTGTCGGCAGGCTACGCGCGGTTCATCCGCATCACGATCCGGTTTCCACGACTCACGCTGCTGCTGGGCATTGCGCTCGCGGGGTCTGCCGCCGTGCCGTTGTCCGAGATGGAGCTCGAACTCGGCGAGGCGGAGTTCAAGCCGCGCAACGTACCGCTGCGGCTTCAGTTCGCCGGTTCACGCGGGTTCGAACGGATCGAAAAGCACATCGAAGCCGTCGAGCAAGCGCTCCTCGAAGACAAGCAACGAACGGGCGTCGAGGCGATCTCCTGCAGCTTCTCCGACAACTGGGGCAGCTGCCGCGTCTACCCCTCGAAGACGTTTCAAAGCGAAGCGGAAGAGGACGCCTTCAACGCGAACCTCACGGTCGCCCTGCCCTCGCAGGTCGGCGTGACCTATCGGGTTGGCGAGCGAGACTTCGACTGGCGCGAGACCCGAGACAAGCACGTCGTCGAGTTCGCGCTCAAAGGCGAGGACATGGGCGCACTGATCGCCCTGAGCGAAGACGTCGCGGATCACCTCGAACGAAGGCTACAGCCCGGCGACCGTAGCGCCCCCGAAGCAGGCGGCTACGACAGCATCATCACCCCGTTCGACGAGGGCGCCCGCGAGCTTCACGTCTCGCTGCGGGACGACCGACTACGCCGCGTCGGCCTGACGCCGGATCAAGTTGCCAACCGGGTCGCGATGGCCTTTCAAGGGCTTCCCCTCGGCACGACACGTGGCCCACAGGGTGACCTGGAGCTGCGCCTGAGCGCGGACATCCCCGAGGAAACCGGGGCCGGGATCGCAATGCTTCGCGACCTGAAACTCGAGACCGACACCGGCGACGAGATCACCCTGTCCTCGATGGCCGACATCGAGATCGCACGCCGCCCGTACTGGATTCAACGCGTCGATCGACAGACGGAGGCCCGCGTGAAGGTTCGCTTCTTCACGCCTGACCGGAAAGCGAACTTCAAGCTGATCAGCGCTGCGCTCGCCGACTTCCAGTTCCCGCCCGGCTACTCGTGGGGTCGCGGGACGAAGTGGAAGCAGAAGGAAGAGGTCGGCAACGAGATGCTGATCAACCTCGGCCTGTGCCTCTTGCTGGTGTACGCGGTGATGGCCTCGCTGTTCGAGAGCTACCTGCAGCCGCTGGGCATCCTC
This sequence comes from Myxococcota bacterium, assembly GCA_039024335.1. Taxonomy (GTDB): domain Bacteria; phylum Myxococcota_A; class Polyangia; order Nannocystales; family Nannocystaceae; genus CAJXVA01. Next base: position 11,058 of record JBCCQM010000159.1, on the reverse strand, counting down.
ATCACCTGTTTGCTGGGCTGCTTCGGGGCCCCGTGGGCGCTGTGGCTGACGGGGACCACGCTCGACACCACGGCCGTGGTCGGCTTCTTCATCCTGATCGGCGTCGTCGTGAACAACGGCATCATGCTGGTCGACCGCGTCACGCACTTGCGCGGCCAGGGTCACGCGCGCGAGGACGCGCTGCGGATGGCCGGCGAGGATCGACTGCGCCCGATCCTCATGACGATGACCACCACGGTGCTGGGCCTGCTGCCGATGCTGGTCCACCACCCCACGCTGGCCGGCGTCTACTATCACGCCATCGCCATCGTCATCGCCGGCGGGCTACTCACCAGCACCGTGATGACCCTGGTCTTTCTGCCGGCGTCGTATACTCTTTTGGAAGGCATCTCTCGGTCGGCACAGCGGGCCTGGAGCCATGCGTTCGGCAAGCCCTCATGAGCACCTCCAAGTCCGACCTTCAAGAAGTGCGCATCGACAAGTGGTTGTGGGCCGCGCGCTGCTTCAAGACCCGCTCGATGGCCGGCAAGGCCTGCGCTGCGGGTCACGTGAAGGTCGATGGCAACTCCGTGAAGGCCTCCAAGGTGATTCGCGTGGGTGCGAACCTCGAGGTCCGCACGCCCGGTGGCCTGCGGGTGCTCGAAGTGGCCGCACTCGGGGATCGGCGCGGTCCGGCCTCCGAAGCGCAGAAGCTCTACGTCGACCACACCCCGCCACCACCCCCGCGCGAGGCGGTCGACCCGATGGTCTACCGCGAGCGCGGCGCGGGCCGGCCCAGCAAGCGCGACCTCCGGGAGATCCGGAAAATCCGCGGCTGGTGAGGCGTTTCCACGAGGGGGAACCTCTCGGTTCCCGACGCTGCGGGGCAAAGCCCCTCCGCGCCTCCCTCCAAGACGGGCTTTCGCCCTTTATCGCTCCCCTTCGGCTCGCTTCCCTCGTTTCTGGGGCGTAGCGTTGTCCTTCTCCCTTTCTTGCTCGCGTTTGGCTCGCTTTGGCGTGGGGCTAGTCCGTGGGCGTGGCTCGGGGGCGGCGGGAGTTCGGTAGACTTAGGGAGTGGGGGCTTTGGGGCGAAGGGCTTGGGTGATCGCGGGGATGCTCGTGATGGCGGCCGGGTGTTCGCCCAACACGTTCGCGTGCCTCGATGACGAGAGCTGCGCAGGTGGGCCCCCCGGAGGCCGGTGTGAAGCGTCGGGGTTCTGCAGCTTTCCCGATGACGCCTGCGAGTCGGGCTACCGCTACGGCGAGTTTGCCGGCACGACCCTTGCCAACGAATGCGTCGGGACGGCCGAAGGAACCGGGTCGAGCAGCGGCGGCGGTGTGTCGACGGACCCCACGCTCGACCCCTCCACGACCACCGACGCGTCGACGACCAGCCCAACCTCGGCCGACGAGAGCACCACCACGACCACCGATGCGAGCACGACCTCCGATGCCGTGACGGTCGGGCCGCCCACCAGCACCACCGACCCGTCGACGTCGACGGGCGAAGCGGGCGACGACTGTCCGATGGGGTGGTGGGACTGCGCCTGGATGACGCGGTACCCCATCGAGCTGGACGCGCTCGACCTGCCCGAGGCCGTCTCGGAGCTGCCCGTTCCGCTGCGCTTGGACGAGGCCATCGCCGCCGACCCGTCGCTTCGCATCGTCAACGCCGCCGGCACCGTGCTCGCACATCAACGCGACGACGAGCTCGTCTGGATTCGACTCGACGACGTTCCCGCCAACGCTGCAGTGTCGCTGTACGCGTACGTCAACAACCCCGACGAGGACACCCCACCACCGGGAGAGGTCTGGGACGACGGGTTCTCCGCGGTCTGGCACTTCGCAGACGAACTCGACGCGTCCTCCAACGCCGTCGATGGCATCCCCTCGGGTGTCTCCTTCGAGCAGGGCGTGCTCGGGCGTGCCGCCCACTTCGACGGCATGGACGATCTGATCGAGTACGGCGCACCCGCAGCGCTCAACGACCTGGCCGCCGACGGCTTCACCATCGAGGTTTGGGTCCGCCCAGACCCGACCAAGCTCGACTCGGTCCGACGCGTCTTCGAAAAGACCAACGACCTCGAGGCGAGCGCGGGGCCCGGCTTCTATCTGCTAGGCCCCTCGGAGACCATTCGCCTCGAGTTCGACCTCGGCGCGTCGGGACGCGAGGCCCGGTACCGCTCGGGACCGACGAACCTGTCCGACTGGACCCACATCGCGATGCAGCACGATCCCGGCGGGGAGACCCGGATGTGGGCCGGCGGTGCCGAGCTGAACGTCGTGCTCGAACAGACCCCCCTGGGCGAGATCTTGTCCGATGTGGGCGTTCCCGCAAGCGTGGGCGCGCGCGTGGGGGAGACCTCGGCCAGCCGTCGCTATGCGGGCCTGCTCGACGAGCTTCGAATCACCCGCGGCCTGCGAACCAGCGCCTGGCTGCTCGCATCGATGCGGGTCGCCGACGCGACCCTGCTCAGCGTCGGCGAAGCGCAGACCCGACGCTGAACGGTGTTGCGTCCACCTTTCACAGGTCTTTCTCAACTGTAGGCCGTCGAGCCGCTCGTTCCTCACAAAACGGGCGTGCGTGGGGCACTTGTCCTGGTTCAGCCATGGTTGGGATTCACAGCGCGTCGGGTCTGCAACCCCATGGACGCGCGCGCGTCTTTTCAGCCACAGTTCGCCCATGGCCGTGACTACAGATCGCCACCGTCTGCACTACGGCCTCACTCTTCTCCTTGCATTGGGACTTCCTGCCACCGGCTGCGACAAGCTGAGCGGCGGCGAGGAAGAGACCAAAGAAGCTGACGCGTCCAAAGAGGACGAGGACGCCAAAAAGAAGGAAGAAGAGGAGGCTGCCGCCAAGAAGAAACAGGAAGAGGAAGAGGCCAAAAAGCTGGCCGAAGCCGAAGCCAAAGCCGAAGCCGAAGCCAAAGCCGAAGCCGAGCTCGAAGCCAAAGAGGCTGCGCTCGCCGACGTGACCAAGGTCGAAGAGGTCGATGAGAGCCACATGCCCATCGTCCTCTCGGACATCGAGGTCAAAGCTCAAGGCGGCTCGTTCGGTCGCGGCACGCTCGAGGTCAAAGCCAAGGGCAAGCTGCAGAAGACGATCGACTCGGGCACCTACGTCCGCGCGAAGGCCACCTGCAAAGACGGCGACAACTTCATCTCCGACATCACGTACATCAGCGCGGACTACAGCAAGCCGCTGCAGCAGTACAAAGAGGGAGAAGAAGCCGAGCTCAAGGGCTACATCTTCTCGCAGGGCATCGAAAAGCCCATGGCGCCGTGCCAGTTCGACTTCCGGATCTCCGGCGGCGGCAGCAGCACGACGGCCATCGAGCTTCGCCACGCCTGCTACGACGGCTCCTCCACGAAGGTCGGCAAGTGCGACCCCGAGATTCTCGCGCCTGCGATGTCCGACAAGGACAAGCCGCTCGAGATCAAGGACCTCAAGGTCGAGAAGCACTCGGGCTTCGGCAGCACCGGCGCCCTCAAGGTCGGCTACCGCGTGCTCGTCCACGAGGTTCAGGACAACCACTCGCGCATCACCTTCAAGGCAGCCTGTGACGTCGGCGAGACCAAGTTCGTCGACATGCAGCAGGCGCACCTGATGGCCGCGCCGTTCCACTTCGAGTCGGGTGAGATGGTCGCGCGCGAGGCCAGCCTCTACTACAACCCCGCATTCGGCTTTGCCGACTCGCCCAACAAGTGCGACATGCGGGTTTCGCTGTGGAAGCCCAAGAACGGCAACTTCGGCCAGTACGAAGAGACCGTCCTGCACCAAGCCTGCTACGACGGCGACAAGGCGACCGAAGGCGCCTGCAACCCCGACGCCGAAGCGCCCGGTGACGCCGAGCCCGTCGGCGAGGAGTCGCTGGTCGTCGAGAACGTCAGCATGAAGGTCGAGGAGCCCTACAACGGGAAGGGCGACAAGTTCCAGGTGAAGATTCACGCCGACGCGCGGCCGCTGAAGATGATCGACCAGAAGTCGAGCGTCCAGGCCAAGGTCACCTGCATGGTGGGCAGCACCAAGCGAGTCGAAACGGCCTACCTGTTCGGCACGGAGCTGTACTACCTGCACCCCGGTGAGACCACGCGCCTCACCGCGACGGCCTTCGGCTCCGAAGCGCTCGAAGCACAGCCGAAGAACTGCTCGGTCAAGTTCACCGCCGGTCCCCGCTTCGCACGTAACGAAGACGAGACCATCGGCATGGGCAGCTGGTGCCTCAAGAAAGAAGCGACCAAGCCCGGCGACTGCTCGGGCAAGGACAAGCCCAAGAACGCTGGTGCGGCCAAGCCGGCCGACGGCGGCGACAAGCCGGCCGACGACAAGCCGACCGACGACAAGCCGGCCGACGATAAGCCGGCCGAGGACAAGCCCGCCGACGACGGCGCGAAGCCGGCCGAGGACAAGCCGGCTGAGGACAAGCCCGCCGACACCAAGCCCGCCGACACCAAGCCGGACGTGCCCAAGCCTACGCCCGACGGTGGCGAGCCGGCCTCCGGCAAGAAGAAGAAAAAGAAGAAGAAGAAAAAGAAAAAGAAGAAAAAGGGCTGATCTCCTCGCGCGAGCCTGACTCGCGCGACCTCAGCGCTCTTCGGGCCGACGGCGAACACAAACGCCGTCGGCCTCTTCCGTTGGTTCTCCCTCGAACGAAGACGCCCGCCACTGCACCAGCATGGGGCTCTGCGGCGTCGCGCGAGACCAGTACGCGTGGCCCTCCAGCGCGCCCGCTTGCTCGAGCGCGGCGAGCTCATCCGCGGTCGGAACGTGCCAGCCACTGCCCGCCATGCCATCGCAGCGCTGTGCAGCTACCGCGCCGGGCAGCGAGGTCGCGATCGGCATCAGCTGCAGGCCCGCCACCCGCTGCGGCGCCGTCGCGGCCTTGGACGGCGTCGAGAAGGCAAGCACGCCCGCCGCAGTACACAGCAGCGTTGCTGCGGCTGCCAACGTCAACACGAGCCAAGGCTTTGCGCGACGGCGCGACGATGGAGCAGTACGACGCAGAGGCGGAGCGGCCCGAAGCTCGGGCTCGGGCGCGCCGAGGACTGCCGCAACCGACATGTCCGGACGCGTGTCTGCAGCAGCCCGGTCGACCACCGACGGCGACGGAGGCGGTGCAAGGCGACGCGAGCGGTGAATCGTCGCGGGCACGCGGACGTGTGCAGGGATGACGCCCACGTCATCCCGCAGCGAATCAGAGACCACGACGGGGTCCCGATACACGCGTAGCGAGATCGTCTCGACGCTGCTCAACGGCGTGCGCGACTCACCGCGAGCGGACGGTGAAACTCCGGCCGACGACGACAACCGCGCGCGGCTCGTGCGGTCGATCTCCATCGTGCTCCGCAGGCTCTGCGCCGCGCGGCCCAGCGAACGCGCTAGACCCGAAGCACGCCCCGGGCGCATCTCCAGCACAAGAAGCCGATGCGACCGCCCTTTGCTGGCGGCGAAGGTCTCCGCGAGCCGGTGCGCCTGATGACGGTCGAGATGTTCGCTGACCACGATCGTGGCGACGGCAGGCCCCTGAAGCAGCGAGAGCGTGTCGCCCAAAATGCGGACGTCCAGCTCGACGCCCGGCACGATCCGCGGCGTCATACCCAGGGCGGTGAGCATGGGGCCGATGGTCTCGAGCGCGGCCTGGTCCTCCTCCGCGCAGAACAGCAGCGCCGTGACCTCGGCGTCGGCCGCGGGGAGCTCAGGCTCGAGATGGATACGGTCGACGAACTGGGGCGCGCCCATGTTCGGGGCATCGACGGCACGGCACTGCGCTTGAGCGCAGGCCGACGGGCCTCATGCGAGCCGGATGCGCTCGGCCTCGACCACGGCCCGATACGGGTCCACGCGATGCGGGTCACCGCCGAGGGGGGTCACATGCACGACTCGGCCGCGCACGCGGACCTCGTCTCCCGAGCGCACGCGGTGGATCTCCGTGCGCAGGTTGATCCCATACTGCGCCTCCAAGGCCGCGTGGCGAGCCCCGACGTCGTCACCACGCTCGGGGCGGACCAAAATGGAGCGCCCGCCCGCCTCCAGCAAGAACTCCACCGCCTGCTGAGAGCCGACCTGAAACGCACGGTCGCCCACCACGGCCGCACCGTCGACCCCGGCCGTCGTGCTCGGAGGCCACGCCCGATAGTCCAGCGCCACGCATCGCGTGCCGTCGACCGGGTCTTCGAGCGTCTCGAGGGCCCGAACCACGCCGCGGACCTCGACCGGACCCACCACGAGCGTGTCGAAGTCGTCGACCTGCGGCACACGGCCCAGGAGTTTGTCGATCCAGCGGCGCATCGCCCCTCAACCAAAGCAAACGCCGCGGCCGATCCGACGAACGTCGAACGCGAACCGCGGCGAGCGGGGAGAACCTACGGAGTCTTGATGTAGACCTTGCCCGAGGAGACTGCGTAGGTGACCGACCAGGTCGCCATGAGGCGGGTGTTCACGTAGCCACCCATCTCGAACGCGGTGTTCTCGAGGAACATGCCCAGGTTCTGGTCCGGGGTGGCGTTGACGAGCACGAGGCCGCCCATGCCGCCGAGCTTCTTGCCGCCGAGGTCCATCTCGTCGAGGTAGACCATCTTGAGGCCGTTGTTCGGGTCCTCGGGGTTCTCCAGCTCGCGAGGCAGGTGTCCGCTCTTGAGGTAGTGCTTTCGCGTGACCGCGAGGCCCGAGCCGTACACGCCGCCGAAGTAGACGAAGAACGAGTGCTCGGCGCCGTCGATCGAGACCGGCACGACGGGCGCGTTGCGGACGTGCATGCTGACGAGCAGCAGGGGCAGCTCCGAGGTGCCCTCCGGCGCGCTCGCGGGCGCGTCCTTGGTCACGGTCATCGTGTTCGCCGGGAAGTCGAAGGTGAACGAGCCGAACGCCTGCATCGCCTGGCGACCCAGGATGACGCCGGGCTTCTCACCGATGGCGGCGGCGTAGGGGTCGAGCGGCTGAACGATGGCGGGGATGTTCTTGACCGCGAGGTCGCCGAACTTGAGCTCGGGGATGAGCACGATGTCGGTCTCGGCCTCTTGGCCCAGCGGCGTGATCTTGCCGACCGACTTCAGGCCCAGCGTCTTGACCATCTCGGCGTCGACGATGGTCTCTTCGACGTTCTCGAAAAAGATCACGCGGGTGAAGTTGCCGCCGAGAATCCCGCTGCTGAACTTCATCCCGATGTCGTGGTTGATGCCCGCGTCCATCTGACCCGAGTCACCCTCCATGACGAAGAACGGACCCTTGCCCTCGAGGGGGCGCAGGAACGCGGCGTAGGCCTGGACCAGCGGAAGCTGCGGGTCCTCGGCGGGCATGAACTTGAAGATCTCGTCGAGCTCTTTGACGCCGGCGTCGGCGTCGACCAGCGTGTAGTAGCTCCACAGCTTGGCCAGGCGCGGGTCGATCTGCTCTTTGTCGTCGGCGAGCAGCGCGTCCTGCAGCTCGAGCGCGCGGACGTGCTGCCCGGCGGCCTGAAGGTTGCGGCCGTAGCCGAGCACCGCACCGAAGTTCTTGTTGTCGATGCCGATCGACTTCTCGTACGCCTCCGAAGAGCCGACGAAGTCTCCCGAGCGCCAGCGCGCGGCCCCGAGGATGGCGTAGGCGTCGGCGTTGCCGTCGTTCTCCGCGAGCGCCTCTTCGGCGCGCTTGGCCGCGGAGACGTACCGGCCCTTCGCAAGGTCGGCGTTGGCCAGCTCGATGAGCTTGTTGGACTTGGCCGCTTTGACGAGGTCTGCGGTCTTGTCGTCGGACGCGGCCGCACCACCGCCGCCGCCACCGGGAGCGTCGGTCCCCTTGGACTTCTTGCAGGCGGGAACGACCGCCAGGGTGAGTGCGAGCGCGGCGACGCCGACACGGGTGTCGGCCAGTCGAGAGGTCAGAGCGTGGAAACCGAGCATGAAGCCTCCGAGGGGCTCTGCGACGGATGCGCAGAGCGACGGAACGTCGGCGGAATATACCTACCTCCCGTCTGCACCGGCAACGGGGGGCGCGTCGGGAGCTTACGGCCCCTCTGTGGGGCGCTAGGGCGATTTTTTGCCGTCGGCGGGCGGGGATGAAGGCGCTGAAGGGCCGAGATCGCCTTTGGAGGCCATGTTGGCGCGCGCCAGCAGCCAAAGCCCCGGCAGAGCGACGAGCGCCGCGCCCACGAACTGCAGGATGTACATTACGGCGGAAAAGGTGCTGCCGGTCGTCGCGAGGGCGGCCTCGTCCAGGTACAGACCCAGCGCCATCCCAGCGCCGACCTGGAACGTGCCCGCCTGTGCCGGGCCTCCGGGAAGCTGAATGCTCAGTCCCACCACCGCGACGATGGTGGCCGCCGCGGCTGGCCCCAGCTCGACGCCGCACGCGTGCAGCACCAACCAGAGCTGTCCGGCGGTGATCGCCCAGTACGCGAGAGACCAGGCGAGGAACGGCAGCGCGTGGTCGAGCGCGAGCACGCCCTGCATGGTGCCCGCAACGCGGCCGACCACGCCTTCGGCGAGCGCACGCACGCGCGCTCCGAACACGCCGGCGACCGCGCCCGCCACCGCCACCGCCCGGGTGGGAGCTCGGGCCGCGATGAGCAGGCCTAGCAAGCCGACGGCGAACACGCCGAGCATGCCGATGCCCACGGCGCGGACGTCGGCGAGATCGGTCTGCAGCGTGATCTCGGAGGTGGCGAGCCCGCCGAACAACATGCCCACGATGATCAGCCCGTCGACGAGCCGCTCCAGCGCCACGCCCCCCACGGCCTCGGGAAGACCCAAGCCCCGCTGGCGGCCGCGGGCGAGCAACACCGGACGAGAGAGTTCACCGAGCTTGAGCGGAAGCACGAGGAGCACGAAGAACGAGACGAAGCCGCTGCCGTACAGCACCCGGCGACTCATCCGCGCCGGCCCTCCCGACGCCTTCGACACGAGCGGGTCGAACACGTACCGCAGCCGAAGCGCGCGGACCCAGGCGTAGGGAATGTGGACGAGGCCGGCCGCGACGAGCATCGCCGGCGAGCGGAGCGTGAACTCCTCGGGCCAGAGGCGAAGCTGCGTGGACGCGAGCCACAGGAAAAGGGCGGCACCCACGAACGACAGCCCCCAGGCCCCGACGGTTTTCAGGGCTGAATGCCCCGCGCCGGACTGCTGCGCGTCCACGGGCGAACCGTATCACGTGCTACAAGGCCCGCCGTGAGCACCCTGCTGGACTGTGTCGAAGTTGGCCCCGCGGACGCGAAGGCTTCGGTCGTGTGGATGCACGGGCTCGGCGCCAACGGCCACGACTTCGAGCCGATCGTGCCGCACCTTCAGTGCCCGCACGTGCGCTTCGTTTTTCCGCACGCGCCTGCCCTTCCGGTCACGATCAACGGCGGCTTCGTCATGCCCGCCTGGTACGACATCCTCACGCTCGACCACGTGGAGGGCCGCGAGAGCGAGGAGCACATCCGTGCTTCTGCCGCGCACATCGAGGCCTTGATGGAGCGCGAGCGGAGCCGAGGCGTGGAACCGTCGCGCATGGTCATCGCCGGGTTTTCGCAGGGCGCCGCGATGTCGCTGTTCGTCGGCAGCCGCCACCCGCATCCCCTCGCCGGCATCATGGCGCTGTCGGGCTACCACGTGGTGCGCTCGAAGTTCGAAGCCGAGCGCCAGGACGCCAACCGAAACACCGAGCTGTTCTTCGGCCACGGCACGATGGATCCGATGGTTCAACCCGACTGGGGCCGCGAAGCCAAAGCGGACTTCGAAGGCTGGACCACCGCGCCCATCCATTGGCACGAGTACCCGATGGGCCACGAGGTCTGCATGGATGAGATCCAAGCCATCGGCGCGTGGCTGCGCAGGCGGCTGCCCAACAGCTGATCGCAGCGTTTTGCACTCGACGCCGGTCCCTCACCAGGTGGTGAGGCGGCCGGCGTCGCCAATTCGGGCAGGCCGAAAAAACGACATCGCGGCGTGTTGACACCTCGGGGGCCGAGCTTAGTTTGCCCATCGAGGTCGACGAGACGCCAACCAACAGCCGCAAGAGCGGCGCATGGCATCTCGACCGACCCCGAGCCGAGCGACCGCACCGTCCCTTGCGGGCGCTCGGCTCCGACAGCCCACAATCAGGAGTGCATTCATCATGCTCGTTCAATGGAAAACCACGTCTGCCCCTTTCTTCCACCGCGCCTTCAACCGCCACGTCGATGAGGTCTTTGCAGAGTTCTTCGGTGCCCCCGCGGCCCCTCGTTCTCATCGCGGCGTGACCAAGAGCGAAAGCGACGAGGCATTCACGCTGCGCGCTGCCCTGCCCGGCGTCTCCGCCGACGACCTGTCCCTCGAGGTCAAAGACGGCGTCCTCACTCTTGAAGCGAATCGCAGCAACGACGCCCCCGAAGGCTACAAGGCGCTGCGACGCGAGCGAGGCGCGCTGAACTTCGAGCGGTCCTTCACGCTCGGCCCCAAAGTCGACGCCGACGGCATCGAAGCGTCCTTCGAGAACGGCGTCCTCACCGTGACGCTGCCCAAGCGAGCCCAGAGCAAGCCGCGTCAGATCAGCATCGCGGCCGCCTAACCCCCCCGCGCACAAGGAGTCATTTCAATGTCCGAGAACACCGAACTGAGCACCAACGACGCCCCCGCACTGCCACGGCTGAACGCACCGGTCGACGTCTTCGAAAACGAAGAGCACTACCTCGTCCGAGCGGACGTTCCCGGCGTCGACAAGGAACACATCGACATCCGGTTCCACGACGGCGAACTCCGCCTCGAAGCGACCCGACAAGACGGCGAACGCGGCGTGGTCTACCGCCGCTCCCTGGGCTTCGGCGACGATGTCGACCCCGAAGCCATCGAGGCCTTCCTCGATCACGGCGTCCTGAGCCTCACGCTTGGCAAGGCCGCCACTCGCAAGCCCCGGAGGATTGCCATCGCCTGAACCCGGCCATCGCGGCGCCCACTCCGTCCCCGTCCCGATTCTCCCGGACGCCGCAGCCACAATCCGAGAACGCCACGCCCGTGTGAGAGGGGGCGTGGCGTTCTTTTTTGGTTGGCGAAGGCCCGAGAATCGGCTTGACGGGTCGAGAATCCCGACTACGTTCTTGCCGCCATGACCATGCGCGTCACTCGATGGAAGCTCGTCTCGGC
>JBCCQM010000158.1:0-19563 GCA_039024335.1 Myxococcota bacterium | reverse complement strand
GTGATGTCCCAGCCCTGCCGGCCGCCGACCACGTTCTGCGCCGTGATGGCGTCGTGGTTGGCGTCGCCCGCGGTGCCCGCGGTGTCCACGTTGCCGTCGGCGTCGTTGATCTGCGAGCAGAAGAAGTTGTTCTCGGGGTTGTTCGGCCCCGCGAGCGTGACGAAATCATCGCCCGCGCTCGGTGCGATCGCAAAGCTGTCGCCGTCGCGGTCGGCGTCGCCTTCCATCGCGCTGACCACTGCGTAGCCGCCGAACTCGCCCTGCGGCGGCGTGCAGAAACCGGAGAACTCGTAGTCCTCGGTTGAGTCTTCGTCGACGAAGGAGCCGCCGACGAAGATCGTCAGGTTGCGGACGCGCTCGCCACCGGTCCGGTAGGCGACCACCAGCGTCCAGCCGGCGGTGTTGAGCTCGTCGATGAGCGAGTCCTGCGTGGCGGGCACGCCCGAGGTCGCGTAGAAGCCCGCGCCGTGCTCGACGACGAAGTCGGTCACGTTGGCGGAGCGCATGTAGTTGTTGACGGCGAAGCCCTCGGCGCTGACCTCGGCAAGCGTCAGCCCGGTGGCGGGGTCGGGCGAGACCGTGATCGTGTCGTTCCCGAACGACAGCGTCACGTCGCTGTCGAGATCCGCGGTCACGTTCTCGGTGCCGTAGAGGGTGCTGCCGCCCCAGATCAGCTCGGCGTACAGGACGATCGTGTTGTCGCCGGGCAGGATGAGCTCGGCGTCGGAGCCGTTGAGCGTCCAGTCGTTGGTCGTGCCGGTGCCCCAGGGGTTCGCGGGGCTGGCGGGGAAGTCGTCGACGAGCGCGCCGTTGAGCGTGAGGAACGTGCCGATGGAGTCCTCGGTGCCCGGCCCGTTGAGGTCGAGTGCCTTGCTCAGCCCGAGCGTGTTGCCCGTGGCGACGATGTTGCCCGCGGCCGTCTCGCGGAATCGAAGCTCCGACGCGTGGGCTGCCGTGCTGAGCGAACCCACGGCCAAACAAGTCAAAATACGAACGCACCCCTTCATGAGGTGCAGTGTGCGAGATCCTTGGGCCCGGTTTCTGTGAGCCGGCCCGATGAACCGCAAAAATCGCGGCGTGAGGCGCGGGTGGGGCCGCTAGTCTACGCATCGATGGAACGCACCTTCGCTGCCAGCCCCGCGGCTGCCTCCGCGCGTGAGCTCGTCGAGGCTTTGCAGGCCCGCTTCGTGGATCGCCTTCAGACAATCCCTGGGGCGGACCGGTTCTCCACCGTGGAATGGCTCCGCGACGAAGGCCGGCACGGAGGCGGCACCCGCTTCGAAGCGCCCGTGGGGGGCCCGTTCGACCGCGGATCGGTGAACGTCTCTCAAGTTCACTACGACGACCTGCCCGACCGCCGGCTCGCGTCGGCAACCGCGCTCTCGACGATCATCCATCCGGTGAACCCGCGCGCGCCCTCCGTCCACGTCCACATCAGCTGGACCGCGATGCGCTCGGGGTCCGCGTACTGGCGGGTCATGGCGGATCTGAACCCCTCCGTGCAGATCGACGAAGACAAGGCCCGTTTCGACACCCTCGTCGCGGGGGTCGCCGGTCCCCACGGGGCGAGCGGGATCGAGCAGGGCGAGCGGTACTTTTGGATCCCCGCGCTCGAGCGACACCGCGGCGTGTCCCACTTCTATCTTGAGGGTCACGACACCGGCGACTTCGAGGCAGACCGCGCGTACGCCCAGCGCTTTGGCGAGACCGTACTCGATGGCTACGTCGAGATCCTCCGGCAGGCGGTGGAGCGCACCCCGACCGACGACGATGCCGCGGTGCAGCGCGCCTACCACACCCTCTATCTGTTTCAGGTGCTCACGCTCGACCGGGGCACCACCTCGGGGCTGCTCGTCCACGACCAAAACGACGTCGGCATCCTCGGTTCGCTGCCGTCCATCGTCGACGCGACCCTGCTTCGCAGCTGGGCCGAAACGGTGCCCGAGCTTCAAGTTCCCCTGGTTCACGCCCTGGCCGATGCGCTCGGCAACGCTGCAGACGCACCCGTCACCGAAGACCGAAAGCGTGCGCTCGCGTCCGTGGTGCGAACCCACTACAAGGCCAATCCCGAGGCGCTCAAGCTGCAGGCCTCCGGCGCCGTCATCCCGACCACCGTCGACAACCACGGCTCCACGCGCTGAGCGGGGAGGACCACCGCGGGGGCATGACCCTTGAGCTTGACCAAGGGTAAACTCCTGAAACTGCTTTTTAAGTCGGTCTCCATTGCGATTTGGGGGCTATGCGGGTAGCTTCCCGGCCATGTGGGACCGAGTTCTCCTGCCTATCGCCACAATCCTCGCATTCGTCGTGCCCGACAGCGCTCGTGCTGGGGATTACCAAAGTGCAGGCGATCGGGAGAGGGAGACCCAGATCTTCGACGGCGCGGCGGCGGACAGCTGCCAGTGGCCGATGGTGGTTTCGATCGGGAACTTCTCGATCTGCACGGCGACGCTGGTGCATCCGCGGCTCATCACGACGGCGGCCCACTGCCTCGAGGGCGGCACGCCGAACGCGGCGCGATTCGGGGAGTCGTTCAACTCGCCGGTGGCCAACGTGCCCATCGAGTTCTGCGTGAGCCACCCGGAGTACCCGGGCTCGAATGGTGGGCAGATTCCGAGCAACGCGGTCGATGCGGCGTTCTGCGTGTTGGGACAAGAGGTGGACCTTCCGCTCACGCCAATCCCCCAGGGGTGCGAGCTGGCGGAGATCACCACGGGGCGAGACGCGGCGGTGGTCGGCTTCGGCAACAGCAATCCCGGCGCGAGCGAGAACATCAACGACGACTCGGGTGCGGGCATCAAGCGCTTCGACGCATCCCGGATCGACTACTGGGAGCCGAGCGACCAGACCGTTCGCGCCGACGGCCCGTGTCAGGGCGACTCGGGCGGCCCGCTCATGGTGGAGCTCAGTGACGGGAGCTGGCGCAACCTGGGCATGCTCTCTTCGGGCAGTGGCGACTGCGGAACGCCCGTCCCGAGCAACTACATGCAGACGCCGTTCTTCCTCGAGTGGATCGAAGAGAACTCCGGCATCGACATCTCTCCCTGCTACGACGACGAGGGCCTGTGGAATCCGACGGAGCTGTGTGGCAACTACGCCACCGACCCGCTCGACAACACGGTGTCGTGGAACGCCGGCTGTCAGCAAGCGACGACGGGCCCTGCATCCACCTGCGGTCCTTCGTACCTCGACGCCCCCGACGTGGACGCGCCCGAGGTTCGAATCGCGTCTCCAGCCAACCAGACCCCGTTCGACGGAAGCTCTGCCTCGGTCCAGATCCAGATCGACGTGGAGGATGCGTACCCGATCAAAGAGGTCCGCTTGTTCGTCAACGGCGAGGAGGCCGGCCGCGTCGCGGGTCCGGACTTCGTCGTCGAGGCTGACTTCCCGCAGGGGCAGTACACGCTTTCGGCCACCGCCGAGGACTGGTCCGGAAACGTCGGGTCGTCGCCGGGCGTGAACATCGGCGTGGGCGTCGAGCCAGAAGAAGGCGGCTCTGGGGAGACCGGTGACGACGAAACCGATGCTGGCGACGTCGGCACGGGCGGCGGCTTCGATGACGGCACCGACGCCAGCGACGCGGATGGTGACGGCGACGGTGGCAACGGTCCCGGCTCCGGCGACACCGATGCCGAACCCGGCGCGGACGGCAGCGGTGGTTCCGGTGGATGCTCGGTGGGCGAGCACGGCAGCGGCGGCCCGACAGGGGTGCTGCTCGGGCTCCTGCTCGCGGCGGGTGCCGTGCGTCGGCGAAGAAGTTGACGCCCAAGCGCCCACGAGGGTTCAGCGCCCTTGGCGCTCTCGATGAGCGGCCAACGAACCGTAGGCCTCGGTCGCGGTTTTCTGCGGAGCAAAGTCCGGCCTGTTCGTCTCCGTCGTCCTTCTTCTCGGTCTTCCGCAGGGTGCCTGCGGCGCGGAGGAGGAGTCCATGACGCTGGCGTGTCGGGCTCAGAAGTATCGGGACTCGCAGTCCGCGGGGGCGCGTCGCAGCTGCTCGTGTCTTCGATCAGTCGTTCACGGCCGACGAAGAGCCCCAGGCGGTGTGCCAGGGGCTCTTCGATGAGTTGTTCACGGCGGGCTATGCCGCCGGTGGCGAGCACGATACCGAGTACGACTTCGTGACCGCCGAGCCGGGGCTGACGTGTGACGAGATCGTCGTCGACCCGTGCGATTCGACCGAGTACTGAGCGCTCAGAACGGGGCGTAGGTGCCGTTGGCCTCGGGCAGCAGGGTCCATCGGGCCTCGGCCGAGGGCGGCTGAACGCTGGCGCCGCGCGGCGGCATCTGTCCCGCGTTGCCGTAGAGCCACAGCACCAGATTCGAGCGGCTGCCGGCGGTGATGGGGTGCGTCGCGTGGGGAATCGGGCCGCGGTGGATCGCGGCGACGCCGGGCGCGAACACGAGGGGGGATACGGCACGCGTGGCGGGGTCGAGGAAGTCGACCTGCGAACCCTCGTAGCCCTCGTCGGCCAGGTTCATGTTGACGTTCAGGGTCACCGAGGAGGCGTCGGTGTGCGGTTGCAGGGACGCGTCGGTGTTCGGCTCGTACCGGATCGAGAAGCCGAACGTTTGGGCGTCGTACCCAAACACCTCGGGGAACAGAAGCCGGGCCACCGGGCGCATGACCTGCTGCGTGAGGGCGGCATACAGCCCCTGAAATCCCGGCGCGGCGAGGTATCCCTCGGAGCGTCGGTCGAGCATGGCGCCACCGCGGTTGAGCGCAATGCCGTAGGGCGGACGGAGCGGGATGTCGGCGTCGGCGACCGCGTCCATGTAGGCCCGCAGCGCCGCGAGCCGCTCGAGGTCGAAGAACTGGGCCAAGAACACGCCGGGGCAGTGCTCGGTCCACAGCGCGCGCACGGACGCCTCGGTCGACGGATCGGTCCACGCACCCTCGACGGCGGTGCGCAGCGCGGGGTCGAGCAGCGTCATCGGGGGCGGCAGTGAAGGCGCGCCGGACTGCGCCTCCCACTGCTCCCAGGCTTCGGCCAGCAGTCCCCGGTGCTCGTTCCAGAACCGGGAGACCGAAGGCGCGCGACGGAGCATCGCCTCGCGAGGGGGGAGTTCGAGGGCGCGGGCTTGAGCGAGTGCGTTGGTGGACATGATGGGTTCCTTCCTGTCGGCTCGCTCAAGCTACGTCGCGACGCGCTCTCGCCAACGCGGTCGTTCGCTGAAAGGCTTTCAACCGGCGCTTGAAAGCGGGGCTGCTAGAGCAGGCCCTGGTCGACGAAGGACTTCGCGGTGTCGAGGATCGTCGTTTCGATCGGCATGTACTCGATGCCCAGCGCGTTGCGGGACTTCTCGTTCGCGAGGGTGCGCTCCACGCCGAGGTTGCGGCGCAGGAAGTCCCAGCTGAGGCGCTTGTCGAACAGCGCGAGCGCGTACATCGCGAAGTTCGGCATCTGCCGGGTGGGCACCTTGTGCTTCGGATAGGCAGGACGCAGGACGTCGGCCATTTCGCGCAGCCACATGCCGCGGTTCGAGAGAATGTGACGGCCGGCGGCGTCGGGTCGCCGCAGCGCCTCGAGGTGTGCCTTCGCCACGTCGCGCACGTCGACGACGGAGAAGCGGAACCGCGGGGCGAGCGGGAACTTTCCGCTGAGCAGGTCGTGCAGGATGTTCGGCGACGAGCGGATGTGCGTCTTGATGAACACCGGCCCGAAGACGAGGCCAGGGTTGATCGTGACGACGTCGTAGCTGGCCGACGCCGCGCGGCGCCAGGCCTCCCGCTCCGCGAGCTTCTTCGAGAGCGGGTAAGGGGCGTTGTTGACGGTCGCGGACTCGTTCCAGTCGTCTTCGGTGTGGACGTGCGAGACCGGCAACGCGTCGTCGATGACGGCGGCGATCGAGGACGTCACGACGACGCGCTTCACCTCGGGCGCGGCGTCGATCGAATCGAAGACGTTCTTCGTGCCTTCGACCGCCACGTCGACGATGTCTCGCTGCGGATCGTCGGCGCGCAGGCGGACGGCGGATGCCGCGTGAACCACGCCTTGGCAGCCCTGGACGGCTTCATCGAACGCGCCGGGCTTCATCAAGTCGGCCGCGACGAGCTCGAGCTTGTCTGCGCCCGCGAGGCTTCGCAGGTGCGCCGTTTTCGCGTCGTCGCTGGGGTTGCGCACGGTGGCGCGGACCTCGTAGCCCTCGCGGAGCAGCAGCTCGATGATGTGGGTGGCGATGTACCCCGAACCGCCGGTCACCAGCACGCGCTGGCCCGGGACCACGACGGACGTTTTGCTCATGCCCTGCAGTGTGCCCCAAGCGAGGCCGGCTGCGGGCTATCGAGGCCGGGGTTGCACGCACACCACGCCTGCGATTTCTTCCTCGAGCCAGGCCGAGGAGCGTCGCGTGCGGGTATCGTGCACGTAGATCGAGTCGTCGAACTTCGCGCGCTGGCGCGTCCAGTAGGCCCCGCGCTGGATCGCACGACCGCGCTGAAGCTCGCGAGCTTCGCCGCGGGTGGGCAGCTTCCAGCCGCCGACGCCGTCGACGTTCAGCCCCGCGCAGTAGGCCTTTGCGTCGGCCCACGACGTCTCCCCGTCATGGTCGAGGACCGCAAAGCTCTCGCGCGATGCTTTGACGCGGTCGCCTTTCATCGCGCCGCGAAGGCGCACGGCGGCACGTTCGGCCCGCTTCTGGGCCGTCGCCGACAGTGGCTTGGGTGGCTTGGGCTCTGGCTTGGGCGCAGGCTCCGGGTCGGCTTCGGGCGCAGGCGGGGGTTCGGGCTCTCCGTCGACCGCGGCCGCATCCGAAGAGGGGCCTGCGGCTTCCGGTGTCGCGACCGACGCCGCCTCGACGGCGGGTGCATCGGGAGCATCGTCGACGGGGTCCGCCGTCGCTGCCGGTTCGGCCTCGGACGATGAACCTGCAGCCTGTGCGGCGCCCAACCGCGCGGCCGCTGCCGACGCGGCGGAGGACGGCGGGGGAGCATCGGTGGCGGGGTGTTGCGCTCCGCCCGAGACCGCGAGGATGCCGAGGCCAGCGATGGCCAAGAGCGCGATGGGCAGCGTCAGCGGCGAGCTGGCCTTCTCGTCCGGGTTGGGGACGAAGCCGAGCCAGCGGCGACCGGGAATCTCTCGGCTGAACGGGAGCACCGAGGAGGTTGTAAGCCGGGCCGCGTGACGGGCGTGCAACATCCAGGCGAAAGCACGGTCGCATCCACGTCGCGGGAGCCGGCACGAGCCGACATGGGCGCCTGAACGATCGAACCCACGAGCCGCGGTGTGCAGTCCGTGGGTCCGTCGACATGCGGTGAATCGAGAGTGCGCGATCCGCGGCATGGTTACCCATGCTTGGGCGGAACCGCCATCTCCCCGCGGGTGGTCGGCTCGGGCTCGACGGCGATCTCGCCTTCGATCATCTCGGGCTCGGGAATGACGGCCGCGCCCGCAAGCGGCATCGGGTCCGGCTTCAGCATGCCGTCGACCACCTCCTCGAACGGGGGCGTCTTCGTCTGGGTCTTGCCGCCGTCGCAGGGCTCGACCTGCTCGGCGGGCACCATCTCGCCCGCCGGCTGGTCATGGGGACCGTGCGGCGTGCAGGCGGCGAGGGCCGCCGCAAGCCCGAGCCCAGCCACGGCTGCGGCAGCCGGCCGACGCCGACGCAGGCGTGAGATCGGCACGACCGGGGCGCTCGGCTCGGGCTTGAAGCGCACGCGGCCTTCGGCGTCCCGGGCGTAGCTCACGCAGATCTTCTGACCCGCGTGCTCCTTGAGGAACGCCTTCGCGTCGCGCTCGGTCATGTTGGAGAGAATGTGGACGCTCTTGTCGCAGTGACTGCAGTGGCTGCTTCGCTGGCTGCGGTCGAACCCGATCGCGTCGAGGTCGATGGGGCAGGGGCCAGTGATCGGGAGCTTGGAGCTGTCCATCGTGGGGGTCGGCACGCACGAGCTTCGGCCCGGATCTACGCCGCCGCACTTTTTTCGTGCCGCGGCCAAAGCGCGCGAATCGCCCGGTCTGCGATACGATGAGCCCTGGTGTCGGACGAGGCGAACAGCGTGCTGCCCGGGGCGATCTTCGAGGGCAAATACCGCGTGGAGCGGCTGCTCGGGCGTGGCGGCATGGGCGAGGTCTACGAGGCCACCCACACGCTGCTCGACAAGCGCGTCGCGGTGAAGGTGTTGCTGGCCGAGTACGCAGCCGACCCGGAGATGGTCGGTCGAGTGACCCGCGAAGCGAGAGCCGCCAGCGCGACCGGACACGCGAACATCGCCATGGTCACGGACATGGGGTGGACCGGTGACCGACCGTTCATCGTCATGGAGCTGCTCGAGGGGCAGACGCTGCGCCGGCGAATCCAAGCCGGTGCGATCGGCCTGCGCCAGGCGATCACGTGGATGCTGCAGATCCTCGATGCCCTCGATGCCGTCCACGCCAAGCAGATCATTCACCGCGACCTGAAGCCGGCGAACATCATGCTCGTCCCCGATCGCACGGGGACCGCTGTGGTGAAGATCCTCGACTTCGGCATCTCGAAGGACCAATCGGCCGAGGCCGCCACGTCGGGTCAGAGCAAGACGCAGACCGGGCGAATCATCGGGACGCCACACTTCATGGCGCCCGAGCAGGCCCGCGCCGTATCCGACCTCGACGCGCGCGTCGACGTCCACGCGGCGGGCTCGGTCCTCTACACGATGCTGTGCGGATCGCCTCCCTTCAAAGGCAAGACGGTGACCGCCACGTTGGCCCTGCTAATGGAGGGCAAGTTCACGCCGGCCTCGCGGTGCGTGCCTGGGCTTCCCAAGGCGGTGGACGAGATCCTCACGCGGGCGCTCGCGGTGGATCGTGAGCTCCGCTACCCCAGCGTGCGCGCGATGGCGAACGACCTCGAGGGTCTGCTGCACCAGCGCGCGCCCGCGTCCTCGGTCAGCTTCGAGGGGCCACCGTCGGTGGAGATGGGCACGGACGCGCCGCAGTTCGAGAGCGTGCTGCCCGAACAGGTCACCGCCGTTGCCACGCCACCCACGCTCACGCAGGTCGCGGTGCCGACGAGTCCCGGTGCCGCGCCGCCTTCGACGAGTGGCCTGCAGCTCGACGTCCCCGACGGCTGGCGTCCCGGTCAAAGCGCCGTGTCGCCGCTGGTCGACCGTCGCGCCGCGGGCGGTCGGATCAACTGGGGCTGGTGGATCACCGTCGTGCTCTTGATCGGCGTCGGCGTGGGGGTGTGGGCGTCATGGGACCAGCTCACCGGGATGGTGGGGCGCGATGGCAGTGCAGGCGACTCCGGCGAGCGAATCTTGCTGCTGATCGACACCACGCCGCGCGATGCGATCGTGTTCGTCGACGGGGTTCAGCGCGACGAACGACCGCTCGAGCTGCCCAGGTCCGAGGAGCACGTGAAGCTGCGCGTCGTCGCCGAAGGCTACGAGCCGCGCGTGATGCAGATTCAGCCCACCGCGCCGCGCCGCATCAAGATCGACCTGAAGCGGCTCGGCAAGCGATAGCCGTGCCCGCGGGCTGCTACTTCCGCTCGGGATAGAGCTTGGCAAGCGCGCGCAGGTCGAACTGCTTGGTGACCATCGTCAGCTCGGCGACCTCGATGATGTCGTGCTCCCGCACCATCGTGTAGTCGGGGCCCTCGAAGTCGTTTTCGTACTCGGTCTCGGAAGGCACCACCTCGACGAACTCGGAGAGATCCAGCGTGGGGATCTCTTCACGCGGCGCGGGGCGGGGCGCAGGTCGTGGCGGTGGCGGGTTGAACTGGCGCTTGAGCGCGAGCAGCTGGCCGTTGTTTCGGTTCCATCCCAGCCCGCGGTCGACGATTCGCTTGGCCTCTTCGCGGGACGGTCCGCCCTGCATGGCGAGCATGGTCGCCAACCGGGCCGTGACTTCGGCCGCTTTGTCGGTGCGGCCGAGCTCGGCGAAGGTCTCCGCCATGCGCTCGAGCGCGTCCGCGTCGCCAGGACGCTCGTTGAGAATGCGCTGAATCGTGGTGGCCGCGCGGTGGACGTCTTTGCGATGCAGGTGCGCGCGCATCAGCATGCGGAGCGTGGGCACATCCGTGGGCTTGAGCTCGAGCAGCAGGTTCGCGACATAGACGAAGGTCTCGAACGCTTCGGCGCGGAATAGCTCGCCGGCGCCCTCCTCGAGGTGGCGCTGGGCCTCGTCGTGCTTGCCGAGGTTGCGGCACCAGTCGATGAGCTGCTTCCAGCGGGCGGTGGTGGGGTCGGCGATCGCAGCCAGGCGGTAGGCGTACAGGCCCATCTCGACCCGTCCGGCCTGAAGCGTGAGGTTCGCGGCGCGGTCGAGGGTCGCCGCCGCCTCGCGGGGTCGGCCGGAGCGGTACTGCATCTCGCCCAGCTTCAGCTGGGTGTCCGAGTTGGGCCCTTCGATCCGGACGATCTCGGCGTAGGCACGCAGCGCGTTGCGGAACTCGCCGCGCGACTCTGCGGCGGTCGCTGCGGTTCTGTAAAAGCCGATCGCTTGTGCGACGAGACCCTGCGCGGCGAACTGGGCCGCGTGAGCCATGTTGATGTCGAAGTCGGACTGCTGCTGCGGCAATCGAGCCATCGGTTCACGCTCTCGTCGTTGGACGCCGCGGGAGAAGTCCACGCGGCCGTGCCTCTCTTCACAATAGCAGCCTCGTCGCACGTTCGGGTGCGCGCAGGGCCGGACCGAAACCGGGCTGATGTCGGCGCCGTGGCCCGACACCGGGCTGCACGTGGGGCGAAGGGGCGCCGATGGCCACCGTATGCATCGCGCGCTGTCGTCGCTTGCCTGTGTGTTCGTGTTCTTGCCCGCGTGCCAGGACAACCCCGACATGGAGCCGCTGGGGGGCGGCGCCGGAGGGAGCGGGGGTGCGTTCGGGTCGTCGACGTCTGGGGAGGCGGTCGACGGGTCGGGTGGAGACACGACCCCGGGCAGCGGCGGCGGCGGTGCGGGCGGGGGCGGCGAAGGTGGCGGCTCCACGGGAGGCGCCGGAGAATCGACGGGCGCGGTCGAGCTGCCCGGCTTCTGCGGCGATGGCATCCTCGACGCCGACGAGCTGTGCGACGACGGAAATACCGCGTCCGGTGATGGATGCGAGTCCGACTGCGCGCCGACGATCGGCGTCCGCACGTTCGCGACCGGCGGTTCACACACCTGCGCGGTCGACTTCGAGGGCACGGTGCGCTGCTTCGGCGACAACACCTATGGGCAGCTGGGCATCGGCTCGCGAGCGTCGATCGGGCTGGAGCAGACGCCGTACGAGGAGGGGCGCGACGTCGACATCGATGCGCCGATCCGTTCGATCAGCGGCGGCTTGCACCACACGTGTGCCGTGTCGAACGCGGGGGCGGTGTACTGCTGGGGCGGAAACGACAGCGGGCAGCTTGGCCTCGGCCACACCGACGACTGGGGCGATGAACCCGGCGAGGTTCCCGAGGCCGTCTCGCTGCCCGACCTCGCGGTTCAGGTCGTCGCGGGTGCGGCTCATACGTGCGCCTTGCTCACCGACGGTTCGGTGTCGTGTTGGGGCGACGGTTCGGTCGGGCAGCTCGGGCTGGGCGATGGGTTCGGCGGGACGGTCGGCGCGGGCGCGATGCCGTATCCCGAGGTCAGTGACGCGCCGCAGACCCAGCTCGGACGCGACGCCGTGCTGCGCACGATCGCTGCGGGAGACGGTGACCACACGTGCGTCGTCGACGTGTTCGGCGGTGCGTACTGCTGGGGCGCTGGCGATGGGGGCCGACTCGGGACCGGCCAGATCGCGGACGTCGGGCGTGACGACACCCCCTTCGATGCGGGGCGGGTCGGACTCGGCCAGTCTTCGCGGCGTCCGTTCGCCGGGCGCACGCACACCTGCGTCGCCACGCTCGCCGGCCGGCTGTCGTGCTTCGGCGACAACGACGCGGGGCAGCTCGGGCTGGGTTCGACGGCGTCGATCGGGGATGACGAGTCGCCGACGAAGACGCCGGCGATGCTTGGCGACGTGCAAGTCCTCTCCGCCGCGCTCACCGACGCAAGCACCTGCGCCCTGCTGAGTGACGCGACCGTGCGGTGCTGGGGCTCGGGCGCGTTCGGACAGCGTGCCGCGGGCAGCGAGGACGACCTCGGTGACGACGAGCTGCCCACCGAGGACGAGACGTTTGGTGCGGTGAAGCTGCTCGCGGCGACGACCGAAATCGACGCCGGTACGGCCCACGTTTGCGCGCGCACCACGGAGGCGCGGCTGCGCTGCTGGGGACGCACCGACGACGGTCGCCTCGGGATCGGACCGGTCGAGGAGGACGCCATCGGCGACGACCCCGACGAGCTCACTCCGGCGGTTGCGCGCGTCTTCAAATGAGGCTGCTAGTCGAGGCGGCGGCCTCGAAGCACGCGGCGGCTCTTCTTGCGGCTGCCGGCCGCGTTGCGCTTCACCTGCAGCGTGGCCGTATGCACCGACGACATCAGCATCCAGCCCCGGCCGTCGAAGTCGACGACGGGGCGGCTGCGCGGACCCGGAGTGGTCCGCAGCCGGTAGATGCTCGAGGTTGGTGGCGACCCGGGGCTGGGCGTCCCGTCGGCCGCCGTCGGGGGCGTCTCTCGCTCGAAGACCATCGCCGTTCCCTCCTCGAACGACACGGCGACGAAGTCCTCGCCCCAGTCGACCGCCACGCCTGGGGTGCCGCGGCGGATGACGACCTGTTCGATGTACCGACCGCGGCGCAGGATGATTCGGCCCTGCGCGATGCGTTCATCCCTCGAGCTCGCCTCCCGCTCCAGCACGATGCGGTGCGAGGCGAAGTACTGCAGCTCGTCCTCTTGCTCGGCCCCGCCTGCCCCGAGCTCGAACCCTTCGCGGATCGACTCCGAGAAATACACGCGGCGAGTGCAGCCCGAACCGAGTCCGAGCAGCACGACACCGACCCATGCCAACCGTTGCGCCATCATCCACAGCCACCGTGGCGCTCGTGCAAATCACGAACAAGCGAGCTGCGGCACACCCGCGCGTCCGGGTGACTCGCAGCACAGCGGCACGGACCGAGCCCGCAACGTCGCGCGTTGCACTGCGTCAACCGTCACGGCTGATCTGCAGCGCCATCGAGGCGTGGCTTTCTCCGGGCCTGGGCACGTCGTACCAGGGCAGGCCGACAAGGTCGTTGCGCTCGAGCTCGGCGATGACCTCCGCGCCGATGAGCACGATGATTGCGGCGACCTCGAGACTCAGAAGCAGCACGACCACGGTCGCGAGCGAGCCGTAGATGACCTCGACGAGGGAGAGGTTCGCGAAGTACCAGGCGAGGACCGAACGCGCGGCTTCCCAGAGTACGGCCGCGACTGCGCCACCGACGAACGCCCGCCGCAGCTTTACGTTCACCTGCGGCAGCACCCAGTAGAACGAGCTGAGCACCAGCACCAGGCCTGCGAATCCCAGAAGCTTGACCAGCGGAACGCTCAGCTCCGGTCCGCCGATGCGGGTGCCCAACACGATGATGCCCTCGGCGGGAAGGGTGTCGAACGCGACCATCACCGCGGTCAGCACGAAGATCGCAAACGCCATGACGCTGACGTAGGCCAGCGGCAGGATCGCGGAGATCCACCAGCGGCGGTCGTGCGCGGCGCGGTCGCGTCGGAACACGGTGGCCATGGCGTCCTCCAGCATGCGGAACGCGAGCGAGCTGAAGATGAGCATCGCGCCCAGGCCCACGGTGCCGACCACCTGCTTCTGGCCCAAGAACGCCGAAAACGCGGCGGTGAGGTCCTCGGCTCGCCCCGGGAGAATCGTCTGGGCCTGGGCAGCCAGCGTCGCCATCAGCTGGTCCTCGTCGAACACCGCCGAGAGCACCACCAAGATGAGGGCGAACAGCGGGATCATCGACAGCAGCGCGTTGTAGCCGAGCGCCCCGGCCAGCAGCAGGCCGTTGTTTTTCCGAAAATTGCCGAAGATGCGCCGCAAGAAGCGGAAGAGTCGACCCAGCCACGTCACGCGGGGCCGTCCTCCGTCTGAGACTGCGGTTGGACGGCGACCGCGCAACCCTGGCTCGCGTCAGCGCTCAAAGCTGCCAGCGCGTCGAGAGCCGAGAAATCGCCCGTCACTGCACGCGAAGAGTTACCACGTTTCTCACGCACGCCGCTCGTCCGCGGTTCCGACCCCTGCTATATAGCGTCTCCTCCGCATGGACGACGAACTCGCACCCGACGCCGAGGACGCTGCAGCCCCCCAGGCGCAGGACGATGCGCCGCTCGACCCCGAGCGTGCGGTCGGCTTGCGGCTGCGACCGGTCGCGATCGCCTTCGTTGCCGCGGTGATGGTCGCGATGGCGATCGGCGGCGCGGTGTCGCTCGTTCGTGGTCCGCAGGGGCCGTGGCGGGGCACCTACTACGAGGGCAAAGAGTTCGAGGGTGAGGCCACGATCCGCTACACCCGCAAGCTCGAGTTCGATTGGGGCAAGGCGCCGCCGTTTCGCGGCATGCCCAAGGACAAGTGGTCGGTGGTCTACACGACTTGCCTCGAGGTCGACGAAGAAGCCGAGTACCGGTTTCGCATGACGTCGGACGACGGCAGCCGCCTGTACATCGACGGCGAGCGCATCATCGACAACTGGGGCGCACACTCGCCGCGGACGCGCTCTGGCAAGTACGTGCTCGAGCCCGGCACCTACGTGCTCGAGGTCGAGTACTTCGAGTCCAGCCACGGGGCGGAGCTCAAGCTCGTCGCTGCCATCGGCGAAGACGGCGAACACGCAACGATTTCGCCCAAGACGCTGCGTCAGCCCTCCGAAGACGAAGAGAACCCCTGCGGCTGAGCGGGGTCCTCTTCGGACGAAGCGACGAGGATTTGGCTCAGAGGTTCGCTTCGACGCAGTTGCCGACGTCGTCGCAGCCGCTGTTCGAGGTGTAGCAGCCGAAGACCACGTTCGAGCACATCAGCCCCTTCGTGCCTTCGCAGGCGGCGCTGCACAGGGTCGCGTCGCTCTCGAGCCCGCTGCACTGCGCGTCGCAGCTGTTGTTGGCACACAGACTCGCGATGTTTGCACAGGCCGCGGCGCAGTCGACCTCGGCAACCTCGAAGGCACAGTCGGCTGCATCGCAGGACAAGATCGCCATGTCTGGCGCGCAGCGTCCTTCGGCAGCCGCGCCGGAGTCGTCGCCGCTCGCGTCGTCGGCACCGGTGGTCGCATCGGGCGTGTCGGTGGTGGCCGCGTCGTCGCCTCCTTCCTCTTCGTCACAGGCGGGGAGGACGGTGCAGGCGAGGGCGAGGCACGCGATCAGGCGGAGGCTGGACATACCCGACTCCAAAGCAAGCGCCGTGCCGGGCGAAGACGGCCGTGATCGACGGCGCCGAGGTCAGCAAGAGCCGACCGAGACGAACCCGAGTCAGGGTTTTCTGACGGGGAGCGTCTCGGCGAGCCACAGCTCGGCGGCGACCTTTTGATCGCGTCCTGCGGCCCCCGCCTCGTCGAACGCGCGGAGGGCGGTCGCTGCCGCTGCGTGGGCATCTTCGCAACCGGGCGAGAGTGCGTGGTGCGCTGCGGCCAGGGCCAGAGCCGTGTGGCCACGGTCCGCCGGCGGCGTCGGGTTGGCCGTCCTGACCTCGAGGGCGCGCTGCAGCAGCCGGACCGCCTCCTCGGCATCGCCGAGCGTGGTCGCGCATTCCCCCATCGAGGTGAGCGGGTAGGCGACCTCGGCGACGGCCGGGCCGAGCGACGACTCGAAAATCCCCAGTGCGCGCTCGTAGTAGGTCGTCGCGCGGCGGCAGTCGTCGCGGCGCTGCCAGACTTCGCCGAGATTCTGCGCGGCGATGCCGACGGCGGGGTGCGTCGGCCCGAGACTGGCCAGCCCGAGGTCGTGCGCACGGGTTCGATACGCGAGCGCCTGGTCCAGCCGATCTTCATCGGCTTCGAGGTTGCCCAGGTTGGTCAGCGTGTTGACCAGGGAGGCGCTCTTGGGACCGTGCTCGCGCTCGAGAATCGCCAGCGCGCGTTCGAGGTCGAGTCGGGCTTCTGCGGTCCGGCCAAGCGCCATGTACGTCGTGCTGCGATTCGTCTGCACGGCCGCGATCAGGACGTGATCGTCACCAAAGCGCTGGCGCCGAATCGACTCGGCACGGGCATAGAATGCGAGCGCCTGCTCGAAGTGACCCTGGCCTTGGTGTTCGAGCGCAATGTTCAGAGCGATCGTGGCCACGTGCGGGTGGTCGGGGTCGACATGGTCGACGTAGATCTCCAGGGCCTCTCCGCCCAGCGCCAGCGCGCGTTCGCTTTGGCTGGCCCGTCCCGCGACGACCGCGAGGTCCGCCAATGCGTCGGCGATGGCCGGGTGTTGCGGTCCGAACAACTCCCGGCGCAGGCTCAGCGCCGCATCGAGGGAGGACTGCGCATCTTGCGATTGTCCGAGCTCGTCGAACACGAGGCCGAGTTCGGTCAGGACGCCGGCGCGTCGCTCTTCCTGGCCGACAACGTCGAGGGCCGCTGCTGCAGCCTCGAGCTTGAGCTGCGCCTCGTCGGCTTTGCCTCGCCGCCACAACACGGTCCCTTCAACCCAGTCGAGCTGTGCCCGAAGATCGATGGCGTTGGGGAGCCGGCCCACCAGAGAGCGCGCGACTGCGGTCCATCGTGCGGCCTCGTCGAAGCGGCGCAGTCGGTCGCCGCACAGTCGGACGAGCTCCAGGGCTGCCCGCGCTTGGCGCTCGGCGAGCTCGTGCTCGGTCGCCTCGGCGAGTGCTGCGGCAGCGTCTTCGAGTGCTTGGTCGTAGCGGGCCTGCGAGTCGTGAACGCGGGCGCGCTCGAGCAGGGCGTCGACGCGTCGCGACGGGCTGGCCTCCGTCGAGGCTTCGACCGCGGCGTTCGATGCTTCCGTGGCACCCTCGAGCGAGCCGGTGATGCGGGCGGCGACGCTGCGGGCGATCGCCTCGGTCACGGGCGCGTCTTCACCGGGTGGCTCCCCCGGCGCGCTGAGGCATCGCTGCACTGCAGGCAGGCTCAGGGCCAGCTCCATCGCGTGGTCCGCAACCGAAGGCGTCGTTTCGGCGCCGGCCAGCGTCTCGACCGTCACGTCGAGTCGGACCAGCGCGCGGTCGAGGCAGCGGTCGACTGCGAGGACGGACGCATCCGGACTGGACGGGGCGCGGCGGCATGCAGCCTCCGCGGTTTGCGTCCAGCTGGTGGCGAATCGGTCGATGCGGGCGAGGACGTTGGGGGTGGTGCTGGTGGCGTGGGGGCGTTCGCTCGCAGCCAAGCCGGCCTCGACCGCGGCGCGCTGCTCGTCCCCCCACGTCTGCGAGAGCCGTCCGAGCTCCGCGCCTTCGCACGGGTCGACGCCTGGCTCCGACAGGGCGTATGCGGTGCCGCCGATCCCCGCGAGCAGCAGGCCACCGAGCCAGCCCCATGCGGCTCGTGGCGCGGCCGGAGCAAGCCCTGATGCGAGCTCGTCTCTCAACGTGCGCATGGACGCGTGCCGGTCTGCAGGGTCGGGGGCCAATCCTTTGCGAACCAGCGCGTGAAGCCAGCCGGGCACGCCGCGGCGCTCGACGGGTTCGGGAGGCCCGTCGTTCATCGCGTCGAGGAGCTCGAGCACGTGTCGACCCCGGAAGGGGCGCTGGCCGTACAGCGCTTCGTACAACGAGACGCAAAAGGCGAACTGGTCGGTGGACTCGGAGGCACCGTCGCCCCCCATCAGCTCCGGCGCCATGTAGCCGACCGTGCCCACGGCGCTGTGCGTGGCGTCGAGAGAGCCCGAGGCGGGGCACGGGTTGGGCTCGCTGTCATGCGTCGGTTGGTCTCGCACGCGCGCGAGACCGAAGTCGAGCACCACCACGCGCTGCGTGTCCGCTTCGACCATCGCGTTGGCCGGCTTGAAATCGCGATGAATGATGTCCGCGGCGTGGGCTGCTACGAGCGCATCGGCGGCCTGCACGAAGGCGCCGGCGATGGCCCGCCAGCCCGCGGTGCTCCGTATCCATCGCGCGAGTGGTTCACCGTGGACGTGCTCCATGGCGACGAACAGCTCCTCGCCGAAGACACCCACGTCGTGAACGACCACCACGTTGCGGTGCCCGAGCCGGGCGATTGCACGACCCTCGCGCTGCAGGCGGGCGTGCGCCTCATCGCTGCGGTCGAGCTTCATGATCTTCAGCGCGATGCTTCGATCGAGCCGCGGATCGTAGGCGGCATAGACCTCGCTCATGCCGCCTTTGCCCAGCGGGTGTAGCACGCGGTACCGCTCGACGAGGGTGCCGGCCTGGAGCCGGTGGTCGAGCGTCGTCGACTGTCGTGACCCGTCGGTCAGCGTTTGGTCGCGTTCAGCCACCGATCCCGAGATCTTTGTACATCTGGTACAGGTACTTGGCGTTCACGCCGAGCAGCTCCGCCGTCTTGGCGTGGTCTCCGTCAGCGGCGGCACGTGCTTGCTGCACGAAGCGTCGCTTGAAGGCTTTGACCGCGCTCTTGATGTCCAGCGGGGCGGCGGCCTCGGCACTTGCACCGGCGATCTCCGCCGGGAGGACGCTGATGTCCACGTCAGACTCGCCGGCCAAGATCGCCGCTCGCTCCACGACGTTGCGGAGCTCGCGGACGTTGCCCGGCCATCGGTAGGTCTGCAATGCGAGTCGAGCGGCGGGGTCGAAGCGTTGGGCGGGCGAGCCGTACTCGGCGGCAAAGCGGGCGAGCAGGCGCTCGGCGATCAGCAAGACGTCGCCGTCACGCTCGCGCAGGGCCGGGACCTCGAGCTCGAGCACGCGGATGCGGAAGAGTAGGTCCTCACGAAAGGACCCCGCGGCAACGCGCTCTCGGAGGTCGGCATGCGTGGCCGCGACGAGCCGGACGTTGACGGTCTGCGGTGCCGAAGACCCGACGCGCTCGAACTGTCCCTGCTCGAGGACGCGCAGCAGCTTGGCTTGGGCATCGAGCGGGAGCTCGGCAACCTCGTCGAGAAAGAGCGTGCCGCCATCGGCCGCCTCGAAACGACCCACGCGAGCGCGGTCGGCCCCCGTGAAGGCGCCTCGCTCGTGGCCGAACAGCTCGGCCTCGATCAGGTCAGCGGGCAGCGCGGCGCAGTTGACCGCCACGAACGGCCCGCTCGCACGCTTCGACTGGGCATGCAGCGCACGCGCGACCAGCTCCTTGCCGGTGCCGGTCTCACCGCGGACCAGGACGGTGGCGCGGGTCGGCGCGACCTTGGTGATCGTCTGCAGGAGCGACAGCATCGGCGCAGAAGCCCCGACGATGTCGTCGAAGTCGTGGTCGACGCGAAGGCTGTCGACCTGGGCTTCGACGGTTCGGCGCAGGTTGTCGAGCTCGATCTCTCGGGCGACGACGGGCGCGATGAGCTCGGCGAGCGCGCCCGCGGAGGCCCGGCGCGCGTCGTCGAACGCGGCGGCTTCCGATGGGTTGTCGACGTACAGCACGCCGAAGGGCACGCCGTCTCGGATCAGCGGTACGACCAGCACGGCCTTGAGCCGGAGCGCCTGCACGCTGCGCGCGTCGGCGAAGCGATTGTCGGCCGCGGCGTCCTCGACCACGACGAGCCCCGCGTCCTCGAAGGCCACCTGCAGGATCGAGCGCGACAGCTCGGCTTCGGGGGTTTCGAGGCGCAGCGAGGTGAACGCGCGCGCGGTGACGAAGCGAAGGCCGCCGTCTTCGTCGCGCACGGCGATGAAGCC
>JBCCQM010000157.1:0-19970 GCA_039024335.1 Myxococcota bacterium | reverse complement strand
CGGAGCGAGCATCATTGCGTACCAGCTCAACCGTCGGCCTAGGCGGCTTTCACTCCACAGCGCGCGGGTCACCCACAGGACGAGCCCGAACGAGAGCACGGTCAGCCCTTCGACCCCGGCATGGGTCGCCGCCGTGAACGGGAGCACACCAATCAGGAATAGCCCGGTGAAGAGCCCGGGCACCGCCAAAATCATGATCACGACGAGCCCCAGCACGATCCGCCGACGACGCCTCTCTTCGGGATCGTCCAGCTCAGGGTCGTGCGAGGCGACGAGCTTGTGGAGCAGGTCCGCAAGTTCCTCCATCGACGTCCATCGCGTCAGCGGATCCAGCCGGAGCCCGCGCTTGAGCACGTCGAGGATTTCTCCGGGCAGGCCTCGCTCGGGTGGCTCCTGAAGCTCCTCGGCGAGGACTGCCGCAGCCCGTGCGGTGAACGTCTTTCCCAAGAATGGCGCCGTCCCGTACAGCGCCTCGTACAGCGCCACACAGAACGAAAATTGGTCGCTCGCGGGCGTGACCGGCCTTCTCTGATACTGCTCCGGCGACATGTATCGGGGCGTGCCGACGATCGCCCCGGTCTGCGTCAGCGGCGTGTCGAAGAGTCCCGGCTCCGTCGCGCCTTCGGAGCTCGACTCGGACTCGGCGACCGCTCGAGCCAGGCCGAAGTCGATGATGCGCAGCCGCCCCTCCGCATCGATCAGCACGTTCTCCGGCTTGACGTCGCGGTGCACGAACCCCAGCTCGTGAATCGCCTGGAGCCCGCTCGCCATGTCGACGAAGACGCGAAGCACCTCGGTCCACGGTCGGTCTTGGTCCGCGAGCCATCCGCCGAGCGTCTGCCCCTGGATGAACTCCATCGCGATATAGACCTGCCCGTCGTGGCGACCGACATCGTAGACCGACACGACGTGCGGATGCGAGAGCCGCGCGAGCGCCTGCGCTTCCCGGAGCAGCCGGGTCTGCGCGTCGGCAGAGGCCCCTCGCCGCTCATGCAGCACCTTCACCGCGACGCGTCGGTCGAGCTCGCGGTCGTACGCTTCGAAGACCTGGCCCATACCGCCGGCGCCAAGACGCGACAGCACGACGAAGCGCCCGATCTCGGTCCCGGCTTCGATGTCGGCGCCGTCGGACTCTGCCGAGTCAACCGAAGCGTCGAGCATGGTGGTCTGAACCACCGCTCCATGCTCCGCCGAGACCTCGCGATGCGCAACCGGTTCGGCGGGCTTCGGTATCGACGGCAGGGGCGCCCGTTCCGCGCTCGAGGTGCGGTGACCGGCTCAGCTTTCGGCGCCGAAACGGCGCTCCCAGACCGGCCGCTGGCGATCGTTGAGTTCGGCCGTCGCCGCGGTCTTCCCCTTGACCAAGCACGCCCACTGGTACTCCCTCAGAAAGTCCCGGAACTCGGACGTGCCGTACCGAGGTTTGCGCTCCGCGACCGACTTCACGTAGCCGAGCCACATCCCGAGACCACCGACGAGATACGGCGGCCGCGTCATCCGAAACACTGCGCTGGCCGTCATGTAAGCCAGGCCGGTCCCCATGTAGTGCTGGCCGAAGCCATGGCGCATGCGCCCAGTCAGCACGCCCTTGTGGCTGGACCCCATCGGGCGCAGGTGAACGAACCGCAGCTCGGGTAGGTCCCAGCTGCAGGCGATCCACCCCATCATGCGGCAGGTGTGACAGTCGATCCCGTCCCACATGACCTCGCGCGCGAACCCGCCGATGTCTTCGAAGCAGACCCGCCGATAGAACTTGGTCATGCCGACGGACATCTCGTCGCCGCAGGCCTCGCTGATGAGCGGGCCGTAGGTGCGCTCGAAGTCCGGCACGCGCGCGTGCGGGTCGTGCTTGATGTTGGCCGCGGCCGCGATCGCCTCTTCGGCGCGCTCGGGGAAGTAGGGCTTGCCGCTGCACGTGCCGATGCGCGGGTTGGCCTCCATCTTTTCGATGAGCGTCTCGAAGTAGCGTGGCGGGAGGTCGAGGTCGAGGTCGAGCTTGGTGACGTACTCGAACTGGGTGACGTCGACCTGCTCCCAGCCGTAGTAAAAGGTCTCGATGACCCCCGGGCCGACGCTGCGGCCCCCACGGTCGGGCTTGCGGACGACCTTGATGAAGTCGTGCTCTTTCTCGTAGTCCGCCAGCATTTCGGGCGTGGCGTCGGTCGACCCGTCATCGACGACGAGCAGCATCTTGGGCTGCACGGTCTGTGCGATGAGCGAATCGATCGTGCGCTGGAGGTACTTCGCCTCGTCACGGCAGGGACAGATGACGAGATAGTCGCGGCTGGGCGTGGTCACGAGCGTTCCTCTGGAGTGTGCGCTTCGAAGTCGACGCCATGAGCCTGGCAGATCGACTTCGCAATGCGGGCGACGTTGTGCTCGAGCGAGAACTCTTCGAGGACGCGGGCACGACCGCCTCGCGCCAGTCGGTCTCGCACGTCGTCGTTGCCGACGAGTCGCCCGATCGCCGTGCCGAGTTCACCTTCGGACTCGGGCGCGACGAGCAACCCGCTCTGATCGTCGCGGACCAGCTCGCGGATCGAAGGGATGTCGCCTGCAATGACGGGCACTCCGGAGGCCATCGCCTCCATCAGCACGACCGGAATGCCGTCGCGGTCGCCCGACTTGGCGATCCGACACGGCAGCACGAAGAGGTCGGCGGCCTGCAGCCGCTCGCGGACTTCGGTGTTGGGCACCGCGCCGGTGAACGTGACCCGGTCGTCCAGACCAAGCTCGGTGCAGAGCTTGGCGAGCGCATCGGCCTCTTCGCCGCCGCCCATGATGGTGCATTCGTACGCGGGCGTGTCGGCAGGCTGGGCCGCGAGGGCGCGCAGCAGCAGGTCGAAGCCCTTCTTCTCGATGAGCCGGCCCACCGTGACGATCCGCAGCGGACCGGGCGGGCGCGAGGCGGGCGGCGTGAACTCGTTGACGTTGACGCCGCATCGCACGACGGGTAGGCGATGCTCTTCGAGCCCGGCCCCGGACGCCTTCTCGAGCAGCTCCTGGTAGAACCCACGGTGCCACTCGCTGATGCAGGCGCAGAACGTGGCGCGGCGCAGCTTGGTCCGCAGCAGCGTGCGCTGGCTGAAGATGTCGACGGCGTGTCCGGTGAAGCTGAACGGTACGTCGAGCTGCAGCGCGAGCAGCATGGCGATCGACGCGGGCACGTGCGCCATGTGGGCATGGATGTGCTCCACCCCTTTCTTGCGCGCGGACTCGGCCGCACCGAGCACCCCCAGCGCCTGCCAGACGAGCTTGGCTCGGCGGAGGCCGGTGATGTCGTCCCCGCCCACGGCGAGCTTGGCCACGTGGGACAGCGTCCGCAGCGTGCTGCGGGGATGTCGTGCAACCTCGGACGCGGCGCCGAGCAGCATCTTGGGCACGTCGCGGTACACGACCGCGGCCTCCCCGGCGAGGTCGTCGAGCATGTCGCTGCCCAGGTCCCGCTCCGGTGGCCGCACCGACAGCGCCGACACGTCCCACCCCGCATCACGCAGGCCGAGGAGTTCACGGTAGACGAACGTCTCCGAGCGCTTGGGCAGCATCGCGGCGACGTACATCACGCTGGGGCGTCGTGCGTTCATGAGTTGCTTCCGGCGGCGCCCTTGTACTCGATGAGGGTGCCTTGCTTGTTGGTGATGCGGTTCCAGGCGTACTTGAGCATGCCGGCCGCCTGCGGGAACTTCGACGCCACCGCCGAGACCGCAAAGATGCGGGCCTCTTCTTCGGAGAAGCCGCGCGAGAGCGCGTAGCGGTAGACCTTGAGCAGCAGGACCGGGTACGCACCCAGACCCAACATGCTCAGGCCTCCGGAGAGCGGCGCGAGTCCGCCGGAGGTCATCGGAACGCCGAATGCCCAGCCCAGCGTGCTCATCACCTCTTTCTTGCGGTAGCCGTCCCGGGCGCCGTGGATGGCGTAGCCCTCGGCCCAGGCGTAGCCGCAACGCTTCGCCCGCTGCCACCACTGCGACGCGGTGGTCATCGCGGCATCGTGCAGCGTCATCTCTTCGTCGATGCGCTCGATGGTCCAGCCCGCGCGCCGCATCCGCAGGCACATCTCGGGCTCTTCGCCCGCGATGAGGTCGTCACGGTAGCCGCCGACCTCGGTGAACGCCGAGACCCGCATGAGCGCATCGCCTCCGCAGGCGGCGGCTTCACCGATCGGCGTGTTCCACTCGATGTCGCACAGCCGGTTGTAGACGCTGGCCTCGGGGTAGCGCTCTCGCCGGCGGCCGCAGACGACCGCGCGCCGGGGATGCACCCGGATCGCGTCGAGGGCTGCGGCAACCCAGTCGGGATCGAGCTCGCAGTCGCCGTCGACGAACTGAATGAAGGAGGTCTGCGGTGCCAGCTCGAGCAGCAGCTTCGCCCCAGCGTTGCGGGCTCGCGCTGCGGTGAACTTGATCGAGGTGTCGAGGTCGTGGACGTGGGCGCCCATCGACGTGGCCATCTCGACGCTGCCATCGGTCGAACCGGAGTCGACGTAGACGATCGTGGAGACACGATCTCGCATCGACGCGAGGCAGCGACGCAGTCGCTCCCCTTCGTTTCGGCCGATGACGACGGCACCGACGTTGGACGGAGTCTGGTCGTTCGTCATCTGAGGGAGCCCTCGCGCACGGGGTTCGTTCGGATGCTCATGGATCCCCCCCCCGATGTCAACCGAGCGACGCTGTCACCCCGAC
Source organism: Myxococcota bacterium (assembly GCA_039024335.1). Lineage (GTDB taxonomy): Bacteria > Myxococcota_A > Polyangia > Nannocystales > Nannocystaceae > CAJXVA01. The sequence continues at coordinate 15,285 of JBCCQM010000157.1, read as the reverse complement.
GACATCCAGCCGCGTCAAAGCCCGAAGTGGTCCTGCTCGTCGGGGCACAGGACCGGATACGCGCCGAGTGAGAACGTCCCAACCGGCGTCGAGGGGGGCGGCGTGCCCGTGGCGGTGATGGTGAGCTTGCCCGCGCCATCAAACGTGAGGTCGGCCGTCGTCGTCCCCGTCTTCGGGTCGATGAGTCCTCCCCACTCGTCGGGGTCCATCTCGCCGCTGTTCCACTCGGTGAACGTCCGAACCGCGCCGACCCAGCGCGGCGCGCCGCCGTCGAGGCTGAGCACCGCGGTGTTCTCGTGACGCGTGTCCTCCATGTACATCACGCCCGGGTCCATGTCGTGGGCACCGACCGACCAGCGAACGATCAGCTCCTTCGCCCCGTCTCCGGTCAGCTCCTTCGCCTCGAGCTCGAGCAGCCCGACCGACTCGTCCGCGTATCCAACCCCCGGGTGCATGACCGTGGCCAGCGACGCGACGTACCAGGCATCGCCGACCACGATGCCCAGATAAAACGACTCCTCCATGATGTCGCGGTCCCAGATCGAAAAGGCCGTCGCCGCATACGTCGGCTCCTCCACTTTGAACACGCTCGCCTGCCTGCGCTCACCGGCCGCAGACGCGGCGACCTCGGGGCCCTCGCGCAGCGGCTTCGTCCAGCCGAACTCACACGTCGGCGGGTCTTCGCGACCGGACTCGGGTGCGCGGCGCAGGACGTCCGCACACAGATCGAGCGGCGGTCTCCCCGGCTCCTTATCGATGGTGCAGACCGAATGCGTCGCCGCATCGTCCACGCCCAGGCTCTCCAGTCGCGCCTTCACGGTTTCATTGGGGCGGACCGCGAGGCTCTGCCGATACCGATCGGCCGCGCGCGTCGTCTCCCGCCGCGCCTCCTCGACGCGGCCGAGGTTGTAGAGAATCGCGCCTTTGCGGACGCTCTTCACCGCGACGTGCAGCGCGGCCTGCAGCTCATGCTCCGCGTCGTCGAGCTGGCCGTCGAGGAACAGCGCCCAGCCGAGTTCTCCGAGCACCTTCGCGTTCATCGGAGCCAACGCCTTCGCAGCTCGAAGCGCGTCGATCCCCTCGGCGTAGTTTTTCGCCTTTACGGCCTTGCGCCCCTTCGACAGCTGCGAGGAAAGCTCGGCCTTGGCCGCAAGGGCCTCATCCTTGGCCGGCGGTTTGAACGTGCTCTTTGCGAGCGCGCCGCCTTCAACCGTCGGCGCAGCCTCTCGGTTCGGCGTCCCCGGCTCCAGGGGCACTTCCGCCTCCGCGGGCTCTGGCTTCATCGACGGCGTGCTCGGCGAAGAGCCGCCGTTCCCCTCGCACCCGACCGAACAAAGCAGCGAGGCCACGAACTATCGGGCAGGGGTGTGCACGCGTCGAGTCTCGCATGCGGGAAGTTCAGCGGCTAGCCGACCCCCTCGCGGAGATCATCGATCGCGAGTGCGCGCGCCTTCCGTACGCGCTTCTTCGAGATGTCCACGCCGACCGCGTCGTAGCCGTGCGCGTTCGCCATCGCCAGGATGGTCCCGCGACCGCAGAACGGGTCGACCACGATCCACTCGCGCTCCACCGTGTCCAAGACCGTGCACATTGCCTCGGCCGCGGTCGTCGGCATCGCGCGCGACCACGTCATCACGCCGAGTCCGTCGACCACGTCGGGGGTCGAGTCGGCAATCGACAGACGCAGCGCAGCCGAAAACGCCTGCAGGTGACCGTAGGCGGGGCGGCCGAAGGTCTTGAAGCCCGGCGAAACACGGCAGATGATCTTGTGCCACAAGCATGCGCTGCCGGCCTGCTCCGCGCCGCGATGGACGAGGTATCCCTTGTCGACCCAGCGACCGTCTCGCTTGATGTCGGTCTGATAGAAGGCAACGAGGCCTTCAGGGTGCGCGGCTTCGCAGCAGCGCGCGACGGTGTCGATGAACCACCCCGACCAGTCGGCAACCGACATCCCGGGGAACTCCGACACGTCTGGAAGCGACGTCACGATCGCGTGCCGAGGCGTGAGTTCGGCGTCTCGCAGCCAGGCGAGGCCGTCGCCAACGATGACCTCGCGTTCGGGCACGCCGCGCACTGTGACACGGCGAGCCAGTGTGACCAACTCAGGTGCAGACGCGGCCACCGACGATGCGCAGCGTCGTCTCGGTCCAGCGGCGCATGGCGGCGTCGCGATGGCACACGACCAGCATCGAAGCATCCAACGCCTCCCGCGCGGAGGCGATCGCCTCCACCACGGCGTCTTGGAACTCCAGGCCCACCCCGGCCAGGGGTTCGTCGAGCAGCAGGACCGCGGGCTCTCGCGCCAGCACCGACGCGACCGCGACCCGGCGCAGCGCCGCATCGGGCAGCGTCCCGACGGTCGCGTCGAGCAGGGCCGCCAGCCCGAGCGCATCGACAATCTTCGCGATATCCAGACGAGGCGAGGCCGGTCGAAGCGCCGACAACCCCGACCGCACCGTCTCCAGGGGCCGCAGCTGCGGGGCAGGCCGAAGATGCGCCGCGCCGCGCTGCGCCGCCGACAAGTTCACGCCTCTCTCCCGATCGAACAGCACCCGCCCGGCGACCTCGATGTGCCCGCCCCACGGCGCAAAGGCACCCGCAACCGCCCGTAGAAGCGCCGACGCCCCCTGCCGCGGCGGCCCCTGAAGGCCGAGAACCGGCGCGTCGGCGCGGATGTCGAGGTCGAGCGTGAATCGTTCGCTGAATGCGTGACGGACCTGCAGCCACCACCGCGGCCTCGCTGCCTGCTCCGCCGTCATCCAGAGAGTACGGTAGGCCGAACGCGCCTCGTGGGGCAATCGGGCGGTACGCTTACGTATGTCGGTCGACTGGTCCGCCGTCGCAGCTTCGGTCGAGCATCGCCCGTGGCCCGCCCCCGAGCGGAGCTGGGTCATGACGATGAGCTGGATGCACCTGCTCTTTGCGCACTGGCGCGTCTCGGCCGAGACGATCGCCGCAGCGCTGCCGGCCGAGCTCGAGGTCGACACCTTCGACGGCGAGGCCTGGCTGGGCGTGGTGCCCTTCATGATGGACAACGTCACGGGTCGCCTCTTGCCGAACGTGCCCGGCGTGTCGCGCTTCCCCGAGCTCAACGTCCGGACCTACGTCACCGCCGGCGGCGAGAAGCCCGGGGTGTGGTTCTTCAGCCTGGACGCCGACCAGCGTCTGGCCGTGTGGGGCGCACGCACGTTCTTCGACCTGCCGTACGTCAAAGCAGACATGGCGTGCGAGGTCGAGGACGACGGCTGGGTCCGCTATCGAAGCGTACGAACCGACGACCGCATGGCGCCCGGCACCTTCGAGGGTCGCTACCGCGGCGTCGGCGAGCCCTACCGCGCTGCGCCCGGGTCGCTCGAAGCGTGGCTCACCGAGCGCTACTGCCTCTACGCCGCCGACGAGACCGGCCGCGTCCGGCGCGGAGACATCGTGCACGAGCCGTGGCCCCTGCGCCGCGCCGAAGCCGAGCTGACGTGCAACACCGTCGCCGACGCCCATGGACTGTCCTGCGTGGGCGAGCCGCTCCTGCACGTCGTCGACCGCATCGACGTCGTCGGCTGGACCCTCGAAGACCTGTAGCAGCCCGAATGGCTCAGGCCCCGAGCACGTCCGCGGTCCGCACGACGTGGGCAAACTCGCCATGAAGGTTGGCGGCCGTCATGCGGGCGACGGCCTCTGCCCGATGAACGTCCCCGTCGGGCCCGATGCGGTCGTGCGTGTACGTGGCGTCGAGGACGAATCGAACGCGATAGCCCAGGTTGGCCGCCATCCGTGCGGTCGTCTCGCAGCAGTGGTTGGTCGTGATGCCGCAGATCGCGACGGCGTCGATCGGCTGGGCCCGCAGCCATGCGTCGAGATCGGGCGTCCCGATGAACGCGGAGTTCACCGTCTTGCGAACGTGAAGCGCCGCCGGCCCTTCGACCCACGGCTGCAGGGCGTTGCCGGGCTGCCCCGGCCGAAGGGGAGAGTTCGGCTCGACGGAGTCGTGCTGCACCAACACCACCGGCGCGTCGCGGTGACGCCAGTCCTCGAGCAGCGCGCGAATGTTTGCCTCCGCGCCCGGATTGTTCCGCGGACCCCAATGGTCCGTGTCGCTGAACCCAACCTGTACGTCCACAAGGAGGAGCGCTTCGGTCCGCATGCCCCGAGCCTACGCCCGTTCCGCTTCGCCGGTTCTGCTGCGCGCTCGATCGCCGCCGTGGCACTGTAACGACGCTGCGCGGCTCGTCGTACTTTGAGGCGCCGCACGGCACGGAGTCACCGCCATGTCCACCACCGAACTTCCCAAGCGCTGGCCCGCCCAGCATCCCGACCGCATCCAGCTCTACTCCCTGCCCACGCCGAACGGTCAGAAGGCCGGCATCGTGCTCGAAGAGCTCGGGCTGCCCTACGAGGCGCACCGCATCGACATCATGGCCGGCGACCAGTTCGATCCCGACTACGTCGCGATCAACCCCAACTCGAAGATCCCCGCGCTCATCGACCCCGACGGCCCCGGCGGCAAGCCGATCGCGCTCATGGAGTCCGGCGCCATCTTGATGTATCTCGCCGAGAAGACCGGCAAGCTCCTGCCCGAAGACCCGCGCGGGCGCTGGGAGGCCATGCAGTGGCTCTTCTTCCAGGTCGGCGGCGTCGGCCCGTTCTTCGGACAGTTCGGCCACTTCTTCAAGTTCGCCAAGGGTAAGACCGACACCTACGGCGAGGAGCGCTATGCCAAAGAAACGAAGCGGCTGCTCGGCGTTCTCGACGGACGCCTGTCCGACCAGGACTACCTCGCGGGCAACGAGTACAGCATCGCCGACATCGCAACGTTCCCCTGGATCAACGCGCTCGACTTCTACGAGGGCAAGCCCAAGGTCGAGTACGACACGTTCAAGAACGTACAAGCCTGGGTCGCCCGCTGCATGGACCGACCCGCCGTCCAGCGCGGGGTGAAGGTTGCCGGCGCCTGAAGGCTAGCAGTCCTGGCTGCTAGTCCCGTCGATACGTCGACTTGACGCGAACCGGGCGCGGCAGCATGTCGTGCTCGATCGTGGTCCGAATGACGATCCGCTCCTGCGCATCATCCAGCGCGTAGCGGATCGTCGTTTTTTGATCACCGCCGGTGATCAGCACCGTGAGCGTGTCGTTGCGCCACTTGAAGCGACCCGTGTACTTGCCATCGACGTCGAACGTGCCGCGGTTGGCGGTGCCCTCGAAGTCGGGTCCCTGGGCGCGCGTCACCGCCAGGCGATCGCCGTCGACGCGAATGCGCAGCGAAGACGCGGGCGCGACCGATGCGTTGATCTTCCGGCGCGCGATCGGTCGCAGCATGACGTTGAGGTCCTCGGTCGCATCATCGACCTCTTGCTCGATCGCACGCCGCTGAGATGCACCGCCCGCGTACCGATAGGTGCCGGAGAAGTCGTCGAGCGCGGTCCCCTCGTCCTCCGTCGCGTTCGCCTGCGCATCGCCAGGGGTTCCGGCCAGCGGGACCGTGAGAAGCGCGGCGAGAACGACGGCCCATCGAGACATCCGAAAGGGCGTAGCACCCCGTGCCCGCGGCGCTGACAATCCCCCGAAACACCGCCTTCTGCACCGCGTTCCGCCCCCCCGCGAGTCCGGGCCGCGCCGCGCCGTAGCACGCGCTGTACGGCGGCCTCCCACATCCAGCCCTGCCCAGGCACGAGGACCGCCGGCCGGGCTGTTACGGTCCGGGCATGCAGTGTCTTCGTTCCTGCCTCCCTGCGCTCGCCCTCCTTTTCGTCCCCGCGTGTGACGACTCGGGCGATGACTCGGGCGATACCGGGGCAGCCACCGAAGCCGGCAGCACGACCACGGGCTCCGACGAGTCGAGTGCGAACCCCACCAGCGCCACGACCGACTCGACCCCGCCCAACCCGACGACCGTGACCACCACCACCGGTGACGCGACGACGGGCGCCACCACCATCGCGGACACCGGGTTCGCCGAGGAGAGCAGCTCTGGCGGCGGTAGCAGCAGCACGACCGGGGCCAGCGGCTTCGTCGTGATGGAGACCTCGATGGGCACGATGACGATCGAGCTGTTCCCCAAGCAGGCGCCGATCACCGTCGAGAACTTCGTCGCCTACATCGACGCGGGCTTCTACGACGGCGTCGATGGTGAGGGCGCGACGATCTTCCACCGCGTCATCCCCGGGTTCGTCATTCAAGGCGGTGGCCTGCGCGACGACATGACCGGCAAGACGACGATGGCGCCCATCGTCAACGAGCACGAGATCAGCGGCCTCACCAACGACCGCGGCACGCTCTCGATGGCGCGCACGAACGATCCGGACTCGGCGACCTCCCAGTTCTTCATGAACCTCGTCGACAACGACGGCCTGGACATGCCGCCGGGCTACGCCGTGTTCGGCCAGATCGTCGAGGGGCTGGAGGTCATGGATGCCATCGCCGGCGTCGAGACCACCACCGTGGGCCAATTCGCCGACGTGCCCGTCGACGCGATCACGATCACCAGCGTCACGCTCGAGTAGGCATGATTCGCGTCGAGCCGGCTCCCCCGATCGTCACGGTGGTCCTGGACCGGCCGCAGGCTCGCAACGCGGTCGACCGCGCCACGGCCGAAGCGCTGGCGGATGCCTTCCGAACCTTTGACGATGACGACGCGCTGAAGGTCGCGGTCCTGCATGGCGACCACGGAACGTTCTGCGCCGGCGCCGACCTCAAGGCGGTGGCCGCCGGCTCGCCCAACCGACTCGACCCCGAGGGCGACGGTCCGATGGGGCCCTCGCGCATGATGCTGCGCAAGCCGGTGATCGCGTCGATCGCCGGACACGCCGTCGCCGGCGGGTTGGAGCTCGCGCTGTGGTGCGATCTTCGCGTCGTCGAGCAGAACGCGGTGATGGGCGTGTTCTGCCGCCGCTTCGGCGTGCCGCTGATCGACGGCGGCACCGTGCGGCTTCCGGCCATCGTCGGCCTTGGACGCGCGCTCGACCTCATCCTGACCGGGCGGGCCGTCGATGCCGCCGAGGCCGAGCGCATCGGGCTGGCCAACCGCGTCGTCGCACCTGGCACCGCGCGCGCCGAGGCCGAAGCGCTGGCGCGCACCCTGGCCGCCTTTCCGCAGGACTGCCTGCGCTCGGACCGGCAGTCGACCTACGCCGCGCTCGGCCAACCGCTCCCCGAAGCGCTCGCCATCGAGTTCGAGCACGGGCAGCGGGCGCTGGCCTCGTCCGAGCTGCTTGCTGGAGTCCGGGCGTTTGCGGCAGGACGCGGCCGCGGCGGACGCCACGATGACGGCGAAGATGTGGATTGATCGCCGCGCCGAAGGGAGCGAAGGTCTCCGGGAAGTTTGGATGGAAACGATGAGCGAAGCCCCTGCGTGTTTCCTGGCCTCTGCGCTGCTCCTGCTCACCGGCTGCCCCGCCGACGACGTCGAAGAAAGCGGCGCGGCTTCCACGTCGGGCTCGTCCGGTCCGAGCGCTGACGCGTCCACGAGCGCGCCGGCCTCCACCACCGTTGGGACCGACGGCTCGACCACGGATGCGGCCGACACCAGCACCGGCGGCGATGGGCAACTCGACTACGACCCGCAGCGCCTCGGGTGCCCGGTGCCCGCTTCGCTCCCGTTCGAGGTTGAAGCGTCGGGATTCGAGAACGACGCCAGCGCGACGGCTGCAGCCGACCTGATCCGATTCAAGGACGAGGCCTCCGACATCCTCGGCAACCCTGGGGGCGTGCTCGCATTCACAACGATGGAGCTCACGGCGTCTCCCGCCGCAGGCTCGAGCGTCGTGGAGGGACGGAAGCAGCGCACGACGGTGCCCGATGGGCTCGCCGCGACCGCCTTCGCGGGCGAGTGGGTCAGCCTGTGGCGGTACGACGGAGAGTCGTGGTCCCAGCTCGACCGGCAGATGACCGGCGACGAGGGCGAGTACGCGTTCACGGACGTCGAACTCTCCAACAACAACCTGCAGCCTCTGTACGCAGTGCTCGAAGGCGATGGAACGTGTACGCCGCACTTCACGTTCCTGCTCGAGCCGGGCACGCCCGTGGTGCTGACGGACATCGACGGCACCATGACGCTCAGCGACGAAGAGCTCTCGCAGCAGATCGCCGACGGTGACTACGTGCCCGAGCAAAACGGATCCGCATCAGCGCTCACGCAGCTGTGGACCGAGAAGGGCTACCAAGTCGTCTACCTCACCGCCCGCCCTCACCTGTTCCGCTCGGAGACGCGGACGTGGCTGCGAGACCAGGGCTTCGCGACCGGCCCGCTCATCACATCCAACACCCTCGTGTTCGGAGACTCGGCGGAGATCTACAAGAGCACGTGGGTCTCACGCGTCACCGACGAACTCGGATGGAACATCGTGGCCGCCTACGGCGACGCCTCGTCGGATATCGGCGCCTACGAGGAGGCTGGCATCCCCAAGGAGATCACCTTCATCGTCGGAGAGAACGCGGGCACCGAAGGCACCCAAGCGATCCTCGACAACGACTACGCTCAGCACATCGCCGACTTCGTCGAGCCCTTCCCCGACGCGCAGTAGCGGCGCGGAGCCGCCGATACGGGCTTTGGCCCCCTCGAACCGCGCGCGCCTGTGCGGCAGCGGCGATTTGTGCAGCGGCATGCTAGGCATGTCGGATGCGCGAGCCCAACGCGGCTGAGCTGTTCTTCGTGCCGCTGGGCGGCTCGGGGGAGATCGGCATGAACCTCAACCTCTACGGCCACGACGGCCGATGGTTGATGATCGACTGCGGCATCTCGTTCACGCAGGAGAACGGGCCGACCGAGGTCATCATGCCGAACGTTCGCTTTGCGGCAAACCGCAGCGACAGGCTCGAGGGGCTGGTCATCACGCACGCGCACGAGGACCACCTCGGCGCCGTTGTGCACACGTGGCAGAAGCTGCGCTGCCCGGTCTACGCCACGCCCTTCGCCGCCGCGGTCCTGGTCCGAAAAATTGCCGAGGCCGACCTCTCCGACGACGTCGAGCTGGTCATCATCGACCGTGACGCGCCGCTTCAGCTCGGGCCGTTCACCCTGCGGTTCGTCGACGTGACCCACTCCACCGTCGAGTCGCAGGCGATCCTTGTCGGCACGCCGGTGGGGACCGTGCTGCACACCGGCGACTTCAAGCTCGACGACGATCCGCTGCTGGGGCGCACCACCGACTTCGAAGCCATCGCCGCCGCCGCGCAGGGCGGCATCATCGCGGCGGTCTCCGACTCCACCAACGCCACCAAAGAGACCTCGTCGCGCTCGGAGGCCGAGCTTCGCGACGCGCTCGTGCAGCGGCTCGACCAGGCTGGCAAGGGACGCATCGCCGTTGCCTGCTTCAGCAGCAACCTCGCGCGCATCAACGCCCTCGTGCGCATGGCTGAGCAGCTCGACCGCCACCCCGTGCTCATGGGGCGATCGCTGCATCGCATGGTCGCCGCCGGCCGAAGCTCGGGCTACCTCGACGCGTTCGAGACCGAGATCACGCCGCGCGACTTCGGCTACCTGCCGCCCAGCAAGCTGCTGCTGATCTGCACCGGCACGCAGGGCGAGCCCGGCTCCGCGATGGACCGCATCTCCCGCGAAGACCACCGCGACATCAGCCTCGACCCCGGCGACCTCGTCGTCTTCTCGTCGAAGATCATCCCGGGCAACGAAGAGAACTGCGAGCGCATGCACGGGCAGCTTCGCGGCCGCGGCATCGAGGTCGTCAGCGAGCGCGAGGGCTTCGTCCACGTCTCGGGTCACCCCGGCCAACCCGAGCTGCGTCGCGTCTACGAGACCGCAAAGCCCGGCACCGTCATCCCCGTGCACGGCGAAGAGCGCCACATGAAGGCCCACGCCGAGCTCGCGCGCGACATGAACATCCCCGCCGTGGTCCCGTTCAACGGCGCCGTCGTACAGCTGGCCCCGGGCCCCGCGAAAATCATCGACAAGGTCGAGCACGGCCGCGTGAAGGTTCCGCAGCGCGACCGCGGCCGCCGCGGCAGCCGCCGTCGCCGTTAGCAGCCGTCCTACCGTTAGGCTGCTAGGCTGCCGGCGGCTCATGGAGATCGTTCAAGGACGCAATCGAACAAGCCCGCCGCGGTGGCTCATCGCCGTCACGGTGGGGATGGCGCTGCTCGGCGCGAGCGTCGCGGCGGGCTCCGTCGGCTACGGCAACCACCACACCCCCGCCGGGCACCAGGGCTACATCCGCACGAACCCGTTCGTGACTGCGGCCGAGTTCGTCGGCGTGCAAACCGGGCCCACCTCCACCGGCCTGGTCTGGCGGCAGCAGGTCGTCAACGTCGACATGCGCGCGCGCACCTTCTCCGAGGACATGAAGATCCTGACCGCAGAGCGGCTCGAGCTTCACTTCACCGCGCACGCCCGCATCCGGCTGCGCGCAGACTCGGTGAAGTCGCTCGTCGAGGACTACGGCGGCGAGAACTGGTACGAGGCCAACGTCCAGCAGCAGTTCCGCTCCATCGTGCGCAGCGACGTGCAGTCGCTCGAGGCGTTCGACGTGAAGAGCAAGATGGCGTCCATCGCCGCCGACACGCTCGAGGAGCTGAAGACCCGCTACGCCGACACCCCGGTCGAGTTTCTCTCGGTCAACATCGGCAACATTCAGTACCCGCAGGTCGTCGTGCAGTCGGTCGTGCGCAAGTTCGTCACCAACGAGGACAACGAGCGCAAGGACATCGAGCTCGAGATTGCCCAGCGCCAGATCGACATCGGCATCGCCGAGGCCCAAGGCGTTGCCGACGCCCAGCGCGTGATTCGAACCAGCCTCGACCCCATGTTCCTGCAGTACGAGGCGCTCAAGGCGGTCGAAGAGCTCGCCGAGTCGCCCAACACCACCTTCGTCATCATGCCCACCGGAGAGAGCGGCGCCCCGCTCATCCTCGATCTCAAGGAGTGACCGCGATGTTCCACCCCAAGCGACTCCTCCTGCTCGCCGCGCTCACGATGGGCGCCTGCACCAACCCGCAAACGCCCGCCGGCTTCGAGGGCTACGTCTATCACGTGCCCATGGCCTTCGGCGCCTCTGAGTACCGCGACACGCTCGTAGGCCCCTCGTCGACCGGCTTGTCGTGGCGCCTCTTCGTCGAGAACGTCGACATGCGCGCCAAGAGTCAGAGCGAGCAGTTCAACCTGCTCACCTCCGACAACCTCAGCGTCGCCTTCGAGGTGAACACCCGCCTTCGCGTCCGCCCCGGCGGCTCCAAGGAGATCGTCGAGGAGTGGGGCACCGACTGGTACGAGCGCAACGTTCGCGAGCCGCTGCGCACCGTCGTCCGCCAGGAGATCACGCAGGTCAGCGCCACCGACATTCAGCTTCGCACCGACGAAGTCCGCGCCCGCATCTTCGACGCTTCCGAAGCCCTCTACGCCGATACGCCCATCGAGCTGCTCTCGGTCGACATCGGCAACATCCAGTTCCCCGGCGAGGTCACCCAGGCCATCGAGCGCAAGATCGCCACCGAGCAGGAGCTGCAGCGCCAGGAGTTCCTGCGCGCCAAGACCCGCAAGGAGGCCGGCATCAAGGTCCTCGAAGCGCTCAAGGTCGCCAAGCAGCAGGAGATCATCAGCTCCACGCTCGACCCCATCTACGTCCAGCGCATGGCCGTCCAGGCCTATCGCCGCCTCGCCGGCTCCTCCAACAAGACCGTCATGGTCCTGCCCAACACCGCCACCGGCACCGGCCTGCCCCAGGTCCTCGCCGCCGGCGAAAGCCGCGAACTCTCCCCCGAAGACCGCGCCCTGCTCGACGCCATGGAGAAGCGCTACATGGAGATGGCCAGCGAAGCCATCGACCCCGACGCCGCAGTGCCGCCGAAGCCGGATGTGCCTGCGGCCACGCCCGACTCCGCGCCCGAACAGGAAGCAACGAAGCCGACGTCTTCGCCCGAGCCAGCGCCTACACTCGAGCCGAAGCCAACGCCCTCACCCGGCGCCGCGCCGACCCCCTAAGCGACGGACGGTCTCTCCGGACCCGCTCACTCGCTGCCCGGGTGGCCGAGGAAGGGTCGCTCGCCCAGGAACAGCAGGCGTCGCGCGTCGGCGCGCCAGGTGTTGGGGGCTGCGGCGCCGAGCAAGCCCAGCGCGAGGACCGTGCCGTGCCCGCGAAGGTTCGGTGGAAGGGTCGCCAGCATTGCGGACACGCCGGCGGGGTCGGCAGCCAGCGCTGTGGGGTCGCAGATCCGCTCGAGCACGTCTTGGTCGCTATCTGACCAGAGCTCGTCGAGCCGAGCCCGGACCGCCGATGGGTCGCGCCCCGCTCGCATCGCGACGACGTAGGCAGCCACCACTTCTCCCAAGCCCGGGTTGTCGAACTCCTCGATCTCGGCGGCAGCCTCGAGCAGCGCTGCCGTCGCTCCCACCGACGTCGCGGCGAGCCGGACGACTTCGCGCCGTCGACCCTCGGCTGCGGCTGCCGCGACCGCGCTGTCGAGCGCCCCGTTGGCCAGCAAGCTGAAGGCCTGTCCATCGCCAGCGTCCTTGTTGCCCTGCTCCCGCTGCAGCAAGAAGCTGAGCATCAGCGACGCGTTCGAAAGGTCGTCGAGATCGACGGCCCCCTCCATCGTGGCGCCCATCCGACGCATCCGAGCGACGTCGACCGCCCACTGCGAGGCGAGCGAGGGAAGCTGGGCCATCGCTTCTTGCAGCTGCGCGGCAGCGACCTGATGCTCTCCCATCGCGAAGCGGGCGTACGCGGCGGACGAGCGCAGCCAGGCGTTCGAAGGGAAGGCGTCCGACGCCTCCAGTGCCAAGGCGTGTCGCTTCGCGCGGTCGTCTTCGCAGCGAAGGGCGAGATACGCGGCGTCGCCATCGTCGGGCTTCGCGGTACGGGCCTCGCGGTGACGGCGGCACACAGCGTCGCGCGCCGGACCGGGTTCCGCAAAGTCCTGCGCAAGCCGCTCGAAGAGCACGTTCCCGGCGTCGTCTTGCAAGCGCGCGGAGAGGACCTCTTCGGCCGCGCCGGGTTCGTCCTCGTGCGCCACCGAGAGCCACATCGAACTCAAGACGGGACCATCCCAGCGGCCGTGCAGCAGCGCCACGCGAGTCCGATCGCCCTCGTCCACGTTCCCGTACGCGATGACGAGTTCATCGATCGTGGTCGCATCGAGCGCGGTGAGAACGTCGCGCGTCGTCGCCTGGTCGTTGCGCGTGGAGACCGTTCGCGGCGGCTCCTCGAAGAGGTGGTCGGCGTCCGGCTCGAGCCAGCGAACCGCCCCGAGCATTCGCGGTGCCGGCTCGTGGATGTCGCCGTACACCGCGGTCCACACGTACAGCGGCACGGCGCCGCCGACGGAGTAGACGTAGTCGCCAAACGGGTTGTCGATCTCTTGGACGAACGACTCGACGAGCGCGCCTTCCCGCGTGTGGGTCTCGATCGTGACCGGCTCGCTCGGGTCGACGTCGAACTCGGCACGACCGAACGCCGGGACGTTCTGCGTTTCCGGCCCGAGCGAGATCACGACGTCGTGCTGAAGCCCGTTGTGCGCGACGACGCTCGCATTGCTCAGCGCTGAGCCCGAAAATACGACGCCGCCGACGACCGCAGCCGAAACCCCGAAGCGGGCGAGGCCGGGGCCGACCCCTTCGGCGGTCATGAAGCGGTCCCACAGCCCCAACTTGGTCTGCCGCTCGCGTTCGGCCCCGCGAACGAACGCGTGATAGTCCGGGGCAAGCGTGGGCGCGGCGGGTGCGGGCCCAGGGTCGCGCCCCTCGAGTACGCACCGCCGAACGTGCGCCTCGGTCTCGAGCAGCACCTCGAGCGTCGCCGTCGAGAGCGACCCCATCAAGCCGCTGTACGCGTTGAACCACGAGTCCACCGCCCCCATCCAGCCTTCGAGGTTCTCGCGCGACGGCAGCGGAAGCCCGTACTCCTCATCCTCAAACGCGGCCTGCCACGACGCGACGTCCATCGCGGCCGCCACCGCGGGGCCGATCTGGACCGTCTTTCGGCTGTCCCATACCCGCTGAAGCGCGAGCGAGACGTCCGTGCCCGACTGCACGAGCCGAAGCGCCTCGCTCTCGCTCACCCGGCCGTCTGCCGTAACCACGTCGACGACGTTGCCCAGGTGCCCCATCGCATCGTCGAGGTTGGCTTCGAGGTGCTCGGCAAAGTGCAGCAAGGCAGCCTGCGCGTAGAGCAGCGCATCCCACCCGTTGCCGAGCATCTTCGCCGCCTCGTCGTGCATCGCGCGGAGTTCCCGATCGATCGTGGAGAGTTCGGCCTCCGCCGCCTCCCGCTCGGACTGGACCTCGTCGACGAGCATCCGGAGCTCTTTGCGGCGAAGCACCCGGCCGCGGTGCTGCGTGACGCCACCGGGCGCCTTGGCCACGCCGAGCGCGAGCGCCTTGACCTCGCGGAGTTCTTTGGCCAACGCGCGAGCACGGGAAACGATGTCTCCCAGCGACTCCGGATATGCGTTTCGCAGCTTGGCCAAGAGTTCCTCGCTGCTGCTGGGCACGTCGCCGTACAGCGCGTCGAGCGTCGATGCATGACGAGTCGTCGCGCGGCCGAGGTACAGGCCGTGGTAGCGCGACTCGAGGAACGCCTTGTCGAATCGGTCTTCGGCCAACGCCAGGGCCTGCTCGCCGGACACGTCGACCGCGTCCTCAGGGCCGCCCCAGAGCCCGAGGATGTGCGTGGTCATTGTCAGGCGTCGCTGCTCGGGCTGCGCAAACAGGCACCAGGCCGAGCGCGGGTCCTCCGAGCCCTCGACGTACAGCGCCTTTGCACTTTCTTCGCGAAGGTGACTTGGCGGGTGGGTCGACCACATCACCGGAGGCTGGGCCAGCGCCGGCGTGAAGACGCGGTGCGCAGCGGGGTTCGAACCAGGCACGGGCGGCGCGTCCCCGAACTCGTCGTCCCCGAAGATTCGGCGGAGCTGAACGCGCGCGTGGGTTTGGAGCTCGAACAGGTCCGGCACCCGCTTGCTCTGCCCCAGCGCTCGCGCTGCTCCGCTTTCGGCCTGTTCCCACGCCGCATCCGCGCTACGGAGCTTGAACAGCGCGTGAATCAGCGCGTCGCTCCCTGCCAACGACACCGCGACACGGTCTGCCTGGAACTCCATCTCGCGGGACAGCGCGCGCTCGGCCAGCACGACGACGCGAAAGATCGAGTCCGTCACGGAGCGGATCGCCCACGCCAGAAATCGGAGCACCCATCCGATCCAAGCGACGCGCAGGTCGATGTGCGAGAGCGTCATCAAGGCATCGTCGAGCGCGTCTCGCTTGCCGATGATGCGCGCCGCGATCGCCTGGCCGACGTACACCCAACGCCCCACCGCCATCGCGCGCTGGGCGAAGTGTCCGAACTCGTG
>JBCCQM010000156.1:0-19984 GCA_039024335.1 Myxococcota bacterium | reverse complement strand
CGGTGGGCGGGCGCCCCGAAAGGGCCGGCGAGAGAGGTTTTCGAACATGGCCAACAAACGAGAAGAATCCCGTCTGCGTCGGAAGAAGCGCATCAGCAAAAAGGTCTCCGGTACTTCGGAGCGCCCGCGGCTGACCATCTTCCGCAGCAACAAGCACATCTACGCCCAAGTCATCGACGACAGCACCGCGTCGTCGCTGGCCGCTGCCTCGGACCTCAAGGTCTCGGGCGGCGACCTCGACAAGACGGGTCGCGCAAAGTCGGTCGGTTCGGCCATCGCGTCGGCCTGCCTCGACAAAGGCATCAAGAAGGTCGTGTTCGACCGCAACGGTTACGCCTACCACGGTCGCGTCAGCGCTCTTGCTGACGCAGCTCGCGAAGCGGGCCTGGAGTTCTAAGGAAGCACTGTCATGGCAGTCGATATCGAAAGCCTCGGCGATCTCGTCGACCGGGTCGTTTACATCAACCGCGTCGCGAAGGTCGTCAAAGGCGGCCGGAACTTCTCCTTCACCGCCGTCGTGGTGGTGGGCAACGAGCATGGCTGGGTCGGCATGGGCCACGGCAAGGCTCGCGAGGTTCCCGAGGCCATCCGCAAGGCCAACGAGTACGCTCGGCACAACCTGTTCGAGATTCCGCTCTCGGGCACGACCATCCCGCACGAGGCGATCGGTCACCACGGTGCTGGTCGGGTTCTGCTCCGCCCCGCCGCTCCCGGTACGGGCGTCATCGCGGGCGGCCCCGTTCGCGCGGTCGTCGAGTGCGCTGGCATTCACGACGTGCTGAGCAAGTGCCTCGGCACCAACAACCACCTCAACGTCATCCACGCAACGATGGATGCGCTCAAGCAGCTTCGCAGCCCCGAGATGGTGGCGCGTCGCCGCGGCCTGAGCGTTGAGCAAATCATGTCCGCCTAGGGCGGTCGGGAGTTCGTCATGGCTCACAAACTCAAGGTCACGCTCGTTCGCAGCACCATCGACCGCACGCACAAGCAGAAGGAGACCGTCCGTGGTCTCGGTCTGCGTCGGCTCAACCACAGCGTCGAGCTCGAGGACACCCACGCAATCCGCGGCATGATCCGCAAGGTTCAGCACCTCATCGAGGTCGAGCCTGTCCGCGAGGCTTGAGCCACGCCGACATTCGAAAGGACCTCAGACAATGGGTACCGAACTTCACGATCTCCAGCCCGCCCCCGGCGCCCGACAGCGCAAGCAGCGTGTCGGTCGCGGCATTGGCTCGCGTCGCGGTAAGACCTCGACGCGCGGCATGAAGGGCCAGCTGGCTCGTCACAACTCCATGAAAGCCTCGTTCGAGGGTGGTCAGCTTCCGATCCACCGTCGCGTGCCGAAGCGTGGATTCATCAACATCCACCGCGTCGAGTTCCACGGCATCAACGTCGGCCAGATCGAAGGCAACTTCGCAGCCAACGAAGAGGTCACGGTTGAGGCGCTCCTGGCCAAGGGCCTGATCCCGAAGAAGGCACGCCTCGTGAAGCTTCTGGGGACCGGCGAGCTCAAGACCGCGCTGAAGATCAAGCTTCACCGCGCGAGCAAGTCGGCGGCCGAGAAGGTCGAAGCCGCAGGCGGCTCGCTCGACCTTCAGCCGACGCGTCCGGCCAAGGCTGACGCACCAGCCGAGGGCTGAGCCGTTCGGTCGTTCAGAAGAAGCCGCGCTCGACTCGAGCGCGGCTTTTTTCGTGCGTCCGATGGGGCGCTGGCCCTCGCAACTTGTGGGGGGACGCCATCAGGACGCCGTGCGCATCCTTTGTCGCTTTGGGTGTCGCCAACGCTTGTGGTCGACCCGGGAGTCGCAGCGCGTTGGCGCCTCGCTTGGAGCGGAACATTCGGCGCGAGCCGACGTGCTGGGGGTGCGCCAGCTAGACGTCACAGCGTTGGGCGCACGGGATCGCCTGCTCTTCGATCGCGATGTGCACGCTGACGGTCACGTCGTCTTCGGCGGCGAGCTCGAACGCGAGCTCGGCGATCTCATTGGCCTCGGCCCAGTCGTCGACGATGAGCGCGATGTTCCGCGGGTAGCAGGCGCTCGACCCCCAGCCCGTGTACAGCCGACGGTCATCGAGGGCAGGGCGAAGGCGGTCGACCATCCATGCACCGTTGTCGGCCACCGTGCCGCCGGCGTGGATCAAGTCGAGCGCGTACGCCTCGAGGTCGGCGTCGTCGCAGGGCCGAGGCGCGCGAACCGTGGCACCCTCGGGCACGGCGTCGAGGACGCTCAGGTCGGAGGCATCGCCCGTGATCGGTGCAATCCCGCCACAATCAGCATCGTCGTCACAGAGGTCGCACGCGGGCAGCGTGAGGACGATGCCGAGGGCGAGCGCCAGACGTCGCATGCCGCAGGACATAGCACCCGCGCCGGCGTCTGGGCGTGAAGGCCTCTGGAGTGCGTCACGGGGCCCGTGGAGCTGAATCGACCGCGCGGACGGCTCGAGCTGCGGAGACCACGCTGCCCTGGCCTGGTAGCGTCGCACGCCGATGCCGGGAATCTGGGACCGTGCCGCGGAGCGTTACTACGCCAATGCGGGGGAGACGAAGCTGACCCGGCTGCTCGCCCACTACGGATGGCCGTCGGTGGAGGCCGCTGCCGACGCAGATCTGGTGCTTCTCGGGTCGCCGCGGCACCTCGCGGAGGTCGCGGTTCGACCGGATCAGCTCGTCGACTGTGTCGAAGGCACGCAGCACCTCACGCAGAAGGCACGGCTTGCGACCCTTCTGCGCTCGAACCCACAAACGGCTGCACTGCAGCCGGAGACCTATCTGATCGACGACGTCGAAGGGGACGACGCTCGCCTGCTTCGTCGGGCTGAGGAGGAACCAGAGGCGGTTTGGATTCGGAAGCCCGTCGGGCGCGGGCGCGGCATCGGAGTCGAGGTGGTCACCGACGTCGCGTCCTTTCTCCGCGACCGGACCCCGAGCAAGCACGGGCGAGAGCTCGTGCAGCGATACGTCGAGAATCCGCTGCTGCTCGAAGGTACAAAGTCGGAGGTCCGCTCGTACATCCTCGTCGCGTGTACGGACCCCCTCCTGGTCCTCTATCACGACGGCACCGTCCGGTTGACGAGCCTGCCGTACCAACGCGGCGACTGGTCGAATCCGCTGCGACACGTGACGAACACGTACCGCCAAAAGAACGCGTCCAGCGAGCTCTGGCAGACCCGCGGTGACGCGCTCAAGTGGACCCTGGGTCGTCTGGGGCAGGACGTCTACGAGCGCGGGCTCACCGAGGACCCTCGCTGGGTGGACAACCAGCTGCGTCCGGGCTTGATCGGGCTGTTGCACCTCGTGTTCGCGACGGCGGCACCGCTGCTGCAACCCCGTCCGGGGGCGTTCCAGATCCTGGGTATGGACACCATTCTCGATGCGGACCTTCAGCGCATCTGGCTGACGGAGCTTCAGCTGGGTCCAGGCCTGTCGGTCGACAACCCGGTGAAGGCCAAGCTGATCCCCTCCATGCTCCAAGAGGCCATGTCGATCGTGCTCGAGGTCCGAGACCGTCTACGCGCGGGACAAGACCCGACGCAGCTGACGACGCGGCGTCACTTCGCGTGGGTCTACCGCGGGGCGCCGGTTTCGTCTTCGCCGGCGTAGTGAGCGGCGGCGGCGCGCTGAAGGGCATCGACGTCGTCGTCCGTCACGCCCACCAGGCCGACTCGATAGGCGAACCGGTCGTCAGTCGCCGCGGCGTAGAGTTCGACCCCTCGCTGGCGCATGGCGGCGATGAACCGCGCTGCGGGCTCTGGGGATCGCATGGCGAGCAGCAAGGGTAGGCGGGCCGGAGCCTGGATGGTCGCCTCGTGGCCGAAGGGCGCAAGCACGTCGAGGATGCGCTGCGTGAGGCGTCGGTAGCGTCGACCGCGAGCGTCGGGCCCTCCTTCGGCCTCGAGCGCACGTAGGGCGACCCGGAGCCCGCGCAGGGTGCCTGTGGGCGGTGTGAAGCGGAACTGTCCGTCGCGCTGCAGCCGAGACCAGGCGGCGCCGAGGTCGAGCGTGAGGCTGGGGCCGCCGCGGGCGTGCTCGAGCCGAGCTCGCGACGCAAGCACGAAGCCCAATCCCGAAGGGCCTTCGAGTGCCTTGGCCGCAGAGCCGAAGGCGACGTCGACGCCCAGCGCAGCAAGGTTCAGCGCCATGGTCCCGATCGTGCTGACCGCGTCGAGTAGGACTGCCACGCCGTGATTGCGCGCCACCGCGGTGAGTTCGGCGATGGGGTGGAGGACGCCAGTCGACGTCTCACCGTGGACGAGGCTCACCCAGTCATACACACGCTCGTGCAGCGCTTGGTCGAGGGATGCTGGGTCCAGCGGACGCGTGGGCTCGCCTCGCAGTCGAGTCACGGTGTGGCCCCACTGCTGCGCGGCATCGCCGATCCGGGCACCGTAGCGTCCCGCCTGCACGCAGAGCAGTCGCGCGTCCCGAGGCACCAACGACCCCAAGATGGCGTCCAGCGCCGTCGTGGCGCTTCCCGCGATTGGGATGCAGCCGTAGGTCGCGTCGGCCAACATGGCCTGCAGCGACGCGCGCACGGATGCGACGGTGTCGTCCATGTCCTCCGACCGGGAGCCTCGCTCGACGGCGGCGGCCCGGCCCACGTCGAGCGAGAGTCGGCCCGGGCCAGGCGTGAAGAGCCTGGGTCCGACCTCGAGCCCCGGCTTCGTGGGGTGCGGGGGCGGGGTCGGGCGCGGGCGCGGGGGAACGTCGCCGAGCCCGGCGGTGGTGCGCACGTGAAGCAGCCGAGGTCCCGGGCGCGCAAGCGCGGCGCCGATCGCTTCTGCATGGGTCGCGCCGGCCACCGTTCGGTAGCCGAGCGCCCGGGCGAGTGCCGAAACGTCGAGGGGGGCGAGCGTGGTGGGGTCTCCGCCCACGGACTCATGCCCACCGTTGTCGAGCACGACGTGCGTGAATGATGACGGGGCCTCGTGCGCAACGGTCACGCTGCTGCCCAAGTGCATGGCGAGCGCCCCATCCCCATCGATGCAGACGACGGGGCGGTCGGGGAGTGCACGCGCCAACCCGAGCGCGAGCGCGGAGGCGTGTCCCATGCCGCCGGCGGCGTACACGTCGTCGGTGTCCTCCCCGCGTGCGGCGCGAACCGAGGCCAGCTCGCGTCCTGCAAACCCCACCCCAACGACGACGCGAGCATTGCGAGGTGCCGCATCGAGCAGGTCGAGCAGCGCTTGCCGGCGACCGTACCCGGCGCGTGCGGGGGTGGCCGCAGGTCGGGCGAACGTTCCGGGGCGCACGAGCAGCGCACAGCTTCGCGCGTGGTCATGCACGCGGGCGCACGCCTGCTCGACGCTCGCGCGCATCCTGGCGGGACACTCCGGCAGTCGGTGAAGCTCGAATCCCGCGGCGTGGAGCAGGCGCTCGGTGTACTCGCCATGCCAGCGGTGATGCGCTTGGTCTGGCAGCTCGGGGTGACCGCGCCAGCCCACCACCCACAATGCCGGCAGGCCCAGCACATCGCCGCCGCCCAGCGAGCCGTGGACGTCGAGCGCCACGCCCAGTCCCGTGTTCTGCAGGTACACCGCTGCCGCCGATCCTCCGAGTCGATGTCCGGCGGCCACGGCTGCGGCGGTGCCCTCGTTCGGCGTCACGAGATGCGTCCGCCCGCGCTGCGCCCACGCCTCACCCAAGCCCGGCAGCGTCGAGTCCGGCACGCCGCACAGCGCCTCGATGCCGCCGGCCATCAAGGCCTCGACGAGCACGTCGATGGGCCGAGCCGTCATCGGGAGGGCTCGCGCTCGATCGTTGCGAGCACGTCGGCCACCGACACGCAGTCGGCGTCGACTGAAGCGGCGCAACGTTGCTGCAACAGCGTCCGGGCGGTTGAGCGCATTGCCGCGAGGGCGCTTCGCAATAGATGGTTCGCGTAGATGACGACGTCGACGCCAGCCTCGGCGAGGGTGGCCTCCGTGACGTCGGGAAAGGCCGTGGGGACCACGAACACGGGCACGTCGAGCCCCGCGCGCCGACACTGGCGGACGACGTCGAGCACCGGGCCAGCGGTGGGGCCGGGGCCGTGGACCAAGATCGCGTCGGCACCCGCTTCGACGTACGCATGGGCGCGCGCGACCGCGTCGTCGGGTCCGTCGCCGCGGATGAGAGACTCGATGCGCGCGACGATGAGCGGTCCCGTGGACCCGCGAGCATGTGCGGCGGCCCGGAGCTTGTCGCAGAACTCCTCGACTCCAGCCGCTTCTTGCTGGAGTCGGTCCGCGGCAAGCGAGTTGCGCTTGCGGCCTGCCTTGTCCTCGAACACCACGGCGGCGACGCCCAGCTGGGCCAGTCTGCGCACCAGCAGCGCCGCCTGTTCGGGCCATCCGCCCGTGTCCCCGTCGAACACCGCGGGGAGGGACGAGCCCTCGAGGATCCACGCCAGCGACGCAAGCCTCGTGCCGACGTCCACGAGTTCACGGTCGGGTTGCGCTCGGCTTGCCGAGTCCGCGAGGCTGCTGATCCACAGGCCGTCGAACCCACGCTGCGGGTCGTCGTCGCAGGTGGCGGTCTCGACGACACGTGCGCACAAGGCATCGTGTGCCTGGAGCAGACGAAGCGGGCGCTCAGGCTGCGCAAGGCGAGCCCGAAGGCGAGCTGGACCGTCGTGCCTCATGCGGGCCGTCGCTCCTGTCGCTCAGTAGCCGGACGTCGAATCGTCGTCGTCGTCGTCTTCGCCGGTCTCGCTGCCGCCGCCGAGGTCCGGCAGGGGGGGGAGATCGTCGCCGACGGTGTCTTCGCCGCTCGTGGTCGTGTCGGTCGTCGCGCCCGTGGTCGTTCCGTCGGCGCCCGAGGTCGTGCGGCCTTCGTCGCCGCGCGTGGTCCCCGTATCCGAACGACCGCCGTCCGCGCCCTCGGCCGTGGTGCCGCCCGAGGAGTCGCCGCCCGTGCTCGTCCCCTCCCAAGGAGGTGTGGAGCTGTCGGCGCTCATCGTCGTGGTGGTTTCGGCATCGTTGTCACTGCCGCAGCCAGTCACCAGTGCGGCAATTGCGGCCAAGTCGACGAGTCGTTCTTTGAGCGGCATGGGCGAAGAGCGTCCTGGGCGCGGACAGTACCGCCGTGTGCTCCGCCGTTGCAACGGGGCTGGATGACGGCGCGTGCAATGCGCCGTGTGCGAGCGCGCAGCCGCTGGTCCGAATGCCCAGACGGGGAGATCGGCCGGGTTCGCTTGCGCGTGCGTCGGCGTGGGTTGGCGCGCATCGTGTCAGATGATTGCCGTCGGTCCGTAGTATAGGCTCGTCGCCCGCCGAGGCCCCCGTCTTGGTCGGACCGGACGCTCCATGAACGTTCTCCTCAACATCTTCAAGCTGCCCGAGCTGCGCAAGCGCGTGCTGTTCACCCTGGGCATGCTCGCCGTCTACCGGCTGGGTGTGTTCATTGCGGTGCCGGGCGTGGACCGGACGGTGATGTCCGAGCTGGTCAACAGCGGGTCCGGTGGCTTCCTCGGCTACTTCAACATGTTCACCGGTGGTGCGCTGGAGCAGGTCTCCGTGTTCGCACTCGGGATCATGCCGTACATCTCGGCCTCCATCATCATGCAGCTGATGACGGTGGTCATCCCGCGCCTCGAGCAGTTGAGCAAAGAGGGGGAGTCGGGGCGTCGCAAGATCAACCAGTACAGCCGCTACGGCACGGTCGGTCTCGCGTTCGTTCAGGGCTACTTCATCGCGAACTGGCTCGAGTCACAGAACTCTGCGGGATCACAGCTGGTGCTCGAACCGGATGGCTTCGGCTTCGAGTTCATGACGGTGCTGACCTTGACCGGTGGCACCGTGTTCTTGATGTGGCTCGGTGAACAGATCACCGAGCGCGGCATCGGCAACGGCATCTCGCTGATCATCTTCGGAGGGATCATCGCGAACCTGCCGTCAGCCATGTATCAGCTGTTCCAGAAGATGCAGGACGATCCGGAGAACTTCGGTCCCATGACCGTCGCACTCCTCGGCCTCGGTGCGGTCGCAGTGATCGCGTTCATCGTGATGATGGAGCGAGGCCAGCGTCGCATCACGGTGCAGTACGCCAAGCGCGTCGTGGGCCAGCGGATGTTCGGCGGGAACGCCAACTACCTGCCGCTGCGCATCAACAGCGCCGGCGTCATCCCGCCGATCTTCGCGTCGTCGATCTTGATGTTCCCCAACCAGATCGCGGCGTGGAGTCAGAACGAGTGGCTGCAGAAGCTCTCGACGGCGCTTCGCTATGACGGATGGCTGTACATCACGGTGTACGTCGCGATGTGCGTGTTCTTCACGTACTTCTACACGGCGATTCAGTTCAACCCGACCGACGTCGCAGACAACCTGAAGAAGCAGAACGCGTCGGTACCCGGCATTCGTCCCGGCAAGCGGACGGCCGAGTACATCGACTACGTGCTCAACCGGCTGACGTTCATCGGTGCTTGGTACATCTCGGCGGTCTGCGTCCTGCCGACGTTCCTGCAGACGAAGTTCAACGTGCCGTTCTACTACGGCGGTACGTCGCTGCTCATCGTGGTCGGCGTTGCGCTGGACACCGCGCAGCAGATCGAAAGCCACCTGGTGACGCGCTCCTACGAGGGCTTCGCTGGACCCCGCGGCGGTCGAAGCCGCGGTCGCAAGTAGGCCTGCGCCAAGCTTCGTTCGCAGCCGGCCCCGCCGTCACCAAGGTGACGCGGGGCCGTTGCTTTTTTGGGTGCCTTGGTCGGCGACCCCTTCGACGGATCCTGCTATCGTCCGGTCCGCATGGCAGACGGAACTCGTACCGGAATCATGTTGATCGGCGCCCCGGGCTCGGGGAAGGGCACGCAAGCCAAGAAGCTCAAGGACACCCTCGGCTACGCACACATCAGCACCGGAGACCTGCTCCGCGCCGCGGTCAAAGCCGGCACGGAGCTGGGCAAGCAGGCCAAGAGCTTCATGGACGCGGGCGGCCTCGTGCCCGACGAGCTGGTGATCGGGCTGCTCAAAGAAGCGATCGCCAAGCCGGAGACCGAGAAGGGCTTCATCCTCGACGGCTTCCCGCGGACGGCAGTGCAGGCGGAGGCGCTCGACGCCGAGGTCACTCTCGACAAGGTGATCTACATGAAGGTCCCGTTCGAGCTCATCGAAGAGCGCATCACGGGTCGCCGCATGTCCAAAGGCGGGCACGTCTACCACGTGAAGTACAACCCCCCGAAGGCAGAGGGGATCTGCGACGTCACCGGCGAGGAGCTGTACCAGCGCTCGGACGACACCCCCGAGAAGGTCAAAGAGCGACTCGACAAGTTCGTGGCCGAGACCGCACCGGTCGTGCCGCGGTACGAGGCGAAGGGCATCGTCGTCGAGGTGGATGGAGTCGGAACGCCGGACGAGGTGTTCGCTCGCATCAGCGCGGTGCTGTGATTTTTGAGGGACCCTTCGAAAGGGTCCCTCGCTGCGGGGGCGAAGTCCCCTTCGCTTCACCCCCCAACGGTCGCCCTGTCGGGCTCGGGCTCGCGTTGCTCGCTGGGGCGGTGCGCAGCCTCGTACGGGCCCGTTGCGGCTGAGACCCAGCCCGTTCGTGTTCGGGGCGGGAGTTGGGACTTGAGAGGAACGCGGGGATGAGTGTGCGGGTTTTCAAGATCTATACGGCGGCGCAGTGGGAGGCTCGTGTCTCCTTGGGACACCTTGCGTGGGCACCGGTGGATGATACGGACGGCTTCGTGCATCTGTCCTCGCTCGAGCAGGTCGTCGAGACGGCAAACAAACACTTCGCGGGACAGATTGATTTGGTGTTGGTGGAGATCGATCCTGCGGCGCTGCCAGAGGGCTCGCTGCGTTGGGAGGTCTCTCGAGGCGGCGCGAAGTTTCCCCACGTCTACGCGACCATGCCGCTGGCCTCCGCCCTCGAGGCTTGGCCGTTTGAAGCGGGGCAGCGGGGCTTTTCGCTGCCTGCTGCGCTGCGGTGACCCCACGGTCGCGCCGAGATCGGCTCGGGTTCGAGCGACCAGAGCGGGGATCGCCCCGTCCAAGGGGCGCCGCGTTGATCACGCAGCTCAGGCTCCTGACCCAGCCCCGCGGTCCCGGACATCGTTGCGCACCCGTTCAGCACCGCTGGAATGCGGCCTAGAGGGCCCTAGCAGGCCGTCTTTGAGCGATTGTCGGCCCACGCGCCTGCGCCGATCGCGATCACGCGACGCCTCACGTCGGCCGAAAAAAGCTGTTCCGGCCGGGGGTGGACTTCCCTACAAGGTGCCTCTATATTCCGGCGCTCCGTAGGCCTGGTGGAGACACCTGGCCGCATTCTTCCCCGTCACCCACCGAGTTCTCTACCGAGACCAACTTCATGAACCCCGACGTTGCGGTCGTGAACGCCACCATCGTGGCCGACCTGCCCCAGCGTCTCTATCGCCTCGAAACGGAGGACGGCAGCTTTCTCGTCGCCGGTCTTTCCCCTCAAGTCCAACGCCTCGGCACAACGTACAAGCCTGGAGATCGAGTGCGGGTTCGCCCCGCCAGCCACGACAGCGGTCGTGGCACCATCATCGGGCTCACCGTCGAACCGCCATCCACCACTTCAGCTCAGGCTGGATCCGGTGAGCCCCTCGACCCCGCCGAAGCCAACGACGCGAGCCATGACCGCACCGAGTAACTGCCAACCTCCGCCTTCAAAGCGACGGAAGCGAAGACGATGAAAGTCCGAGCCAGCGTCAAAAAGATTTGCGAGAAGTGCAAGGTGATCCGCCGCCGCGGTGTGGTGCGGGTCATCTGCGAAAACCCCAAGCACAAGCAGAGGCAAGGCTAGTCATGGCACGCATCTCTGGCGTCGATCTGCCCAAGAACAAGCGCATCGAAATCGCGCTGACGTACATCTACGGCGTCGGCCGCAACACGGCCACGCGCATCCTGCAAGAGTCGGGCGTGGGTCCGTCGGTTCGTACCGACGACCTCACCGACGAGCAGGTCAGCGCCATTCGTCAGACCATCGAGGGCGGCTTCAAGGTCGAGGGTGACCTCCGCCGCGAAGTCCAGACCAGCATCAAGCGTCTCATGGACCTCGGCTGCTACCGCGGCCTTCGTCACCGCCGTGGACTTCCGTGCCGTGGCCAACGTACCCACACCAACGCGCGGACCCGCAAAGGTCCGAAGCGCGCCACCGTGGCCGGCAAAAAGAAGTAAGGGCTGAACGAACATGGCTCAAGCACGAGGAAAAAAGCGCGTTCGCAAGAACATCTCGACGGGTGTCGTCCACATCCGCTCGACGTTCAACAACACGCTCGTCAGCATCACCGACGTCAATGGCAACGTCATCGCATGGGCCTCGGCCGGCGTGCGTGGCTTCAAGGGCTCCCGTAAGTCCACGCCGTTCGCCGCCCAGCTCGCCGCGGACGAAGCGTCCAAGCGCGCGCAGGACCACGGCCTTCAGACGGTGTCCATTCGCATCTCGGGCCCCGGCGCGGGTCGTGAGTCGGCCCTCCGCGGCGTCCAGTCGTCGGGTCTGCGCGTCACCTCCATCAAGGACGTGACCCCCATCCCCCACAACGGGTGCCGCCCGCCCAAGCGCCGCCGCGTGTAATCCGGCCGCCTTTAGAAAGACTCTACGATGGCTCGATACACCGGACCGACCTGCCGTCTTTGCCGCCGCGAAGACGCCCAGCTCTACCTCAAAGGCGACCGCTGCTTCTCCCAGAAGTGCGGCTACGAGCGCCGCCCGTACCCCCCCGGCCAGCACGGCCAGGGCCGGAAGCGTCGCCCCTCCGACTACGGCCAGCAGCTTCGCGAGAAGCAGAAGGTCAAGCGGATGTACGGCCTGCTCGAGAAGCAGTTCCGTGGCTACTACTACCGCGCCTCCCGCATGAAGGGCGTCACGGGTGAGAACCTGCTGAGCCTTCTCGAGCGTCGCCTCGACAACGTGGTGCTTCGCCTCGGATTCGGTGTCAGCCGCGCCGAGTGTCGTCAGCTCACCCGTCACGGGCACTACCGTGTCAACGGCAAGAAGGTCGACATCCCCAGCTACCTCGTCAAAGAAGGTGACGTCATCGAGGTCTGCACCGAAAGCCGCAAGGTGCAGAAGGTCATCGACGCACTCGCGAAGGTCGACCGCACGCCCTCCCCGGGATGGCTCGAGCTCGACCGCGACAACTTCAAGGGCAAAGTCACCGCTATGCCCGCGCGCAGCGACATCGCCGCCGAGATCGACGAACAGCTCATCGTCGAGCTCTACTCGAAATAAGTGACTCTCGCGCCCTGTCGGGGCGCCGCAAAGGACAGCAGCACAGCCGATGCAAGACACGAACACCATCGCGAGGAACTGGCGAGACCTCATCCGGCCCAAAAAGCTGGATGCGGACAACGACTCGCTCAGCGACGCCTACGGAAAGTTCACCTGCGAGCCGCTCGAGCGCGGCTACGGCATCACGTTGGGCAACAGCCTGCGTCGCGTGCTGCTGAGTTCCCTGCAGGGCGCCGCCGTCACCTCGGTTCGGATCGAGGGGGCGCTGCACGAGTTCACCACCATCGAGGGCGTCGTTCAGGACGTCACCGACATCATCCTCAACGTGAAGGCGCTGCGCCTTCGCATGGATGACGCGACCCCGCGCACCATCGTCATCGACAAGCAGGGCGAGGGTGAGGTGAAGGCCGCCGACATTCAGTTCCCCACCGGGCTGCATGTGCTCGACCCTGAGCAGCCGATCGCCACGCTGTCCAACGGTGGCCATCTCAAGATGGAGATGACCGTCGAGATGGGCCGCGGCTACGCGACCGCCGACCAGAACAAGAAAGACGGCCAGCCGATCGGTGTCATCCCGATCGACAGCCTCTTCTCGCCCATCCACAAGGTCAACTACCGAGTCACGAATGCCCGCGTCGGTCAACGCACCGACTACGACCGCCTGGTGCTCGAAGTCTGGACCGACGGCTCGGTTCGCCCCGACGACGCGGTTGCGTTCGCAGCCAAGATCCTCAAAGAGCAGCTCTCGATCTTCATCAATCGCGAGGAGATCGAAGAGGCGACGACGCAGGAGCCCTCCGAAGAGGACAAGCTCAACGAGTACCTCTGGCGCTCGGTCGACGAGCTCGAGCTCAGCGTCCGCTCGGCGAACTGCCTGCAGAACGCCAACATCCACTACATCGGCGACCTGGTCCAGAAGACCGAAGCCGAGATGCTGAAGACCAAGAACTTCGGTCGCAAGTCTCTCAAAGAGATCAAAGAGATTCTCGCGCAGATGGGTCTTTCGCTCGGGATGAAGATCCCGAACTGGCAGGGGCCGCCCCCCGCCCACGACTAGGCGTCTCGACACGCCTGCCTTCGAGCCCCGTCCGTCGATGGTCGGGGCTCATGACTTCCCTCGATTCACGACACTAGAAAGCGCGAGACGATGCGACATCGGAAAGCTGGACGGAAACTCGGACGCAACTCGTCCCATCGCAAAGCGATGTGGCGCAACATGGTCACCTCCCTCGTGGAGCACGGCCGCATCCGCACGACCGAAGCCAAGGCCAAGGAACTCCGCGGCATGGCCGAGAAGACCATCACCAAGGCCATTCGCGTGGCTGACATCGTCGCCAAGGACGAGGACGCGCGTACGCCCGAAGAGAAGGCGCGTCTCGTGCACGCCATCCGCGTTGCTGGCCGCATGGTTCGCGGCCGTGACCAGCTGCACCGCCTCTTCCACGAGATCGCGCCGCAGCTGACGTCGCGCCCGGGCGGCTACACGCGCATCATCAAAGCCGGCCCCCGTCCCGGTGACGCGGCACCCACCGCGTACATCGAGATCATCCTCGAGAACTAGGTCCCGGTCGACCGAATCGAGTCAAGCCCCGCTGCTGGTCCTCTCACCAGCACGCGGGGCTTTTGCCTTGGTTCCTCGGCGCAGCTTTTTTGGGGGAACGGACACACTGTCTTACGTTTGCTTACATGGGAGGCATGGCCTCGTTCGTCCCGGTGACCCTCGTCCTGGTGGCCCTGCTCGGGGTCGCGGTCTGGCTGCGTCGCCGTGTGGATGGACAGGGCTGGGGTCCGGGAACCCGGGTCCGTTTGACACCGGAGCACGCGGTCCACGTCGTGACCGTCGAAGGGCGACGCTGGATGATTGGGACGGGACCCGGCGGCGCCCCCGCGCTACTCGCTGAGCTTCCGCCTGCGGAGCCGCAGGGTGGCTGACGTCTCGCCCACGGTGTGGCTTTGGGTCGGGCTCGCGGCGCTGCCCCTGCTCCTGTCGCTGGCAACCGCGTTCACGAAGGCGCTCGTCGTCGTGGGAGCGCTGCGCACAGGTCTGGGCGCCGAAGCGTTCCTGCCTTGGCCGGCGGTGCTCGCCGTCGCGACGGTCGTGACCGGCATCGTCATGGCGCCGGTCGGCGTGGCGACGGCGGACGCGGTGCAGGCGGTTGGGGGCCTCGAAGCGGTCCCGTCGCTCTCGATGCAGCAGTGGCCAGGACTGACTGAGCCGCTGTTCGAGTTCCTCGGGCGGCACGCCTCGGCGGACGAGCTGAGCTTCTACGCCGAGCTTCAAAGCCGGCCCGAAGCAGACCCGCTGGTCGTGGTGCCGGCGTTCTTGACCACGGAGCTGGCCGAGGCGCTGGCGATCGCGGTGGTGATCTTGGTGCCGTTCGTCTTGGTGGACCTCGTCGCTGCCCAGGCGCTCGTGCTGATGGGGATGGGGCAGGCACCCAACGCTGTGGCGACCGTGCCGATCAAGCTGCTGCTGTTTCTCGCGGTTGGCGGGTGGGACGTCGTGATCGGCGGATTGGTGAGGGGATACGCGTGACTGAGTTGTTCGACATCGTTCGCGACATGCTGCTGCTGGCGGCGACGTTCTTGCTCCCGCTCGTGCTCGCGGCTGCGGCTGGGGCCGTCGTCGGCGGGCTCGCGGTCATGCTGCTGGGCCTTCAAGACCAACAGCTGGCGGGTATGATTCGAGGCGTCGCGGTGGTCCTGGCCGTCGTCGCGACGGGTGCAACCGGCTTCGACGAGGCCGTGTCGCTGACCCGGGATTCATGGGGCCAGCTCGACGCCTTGGGGACCGGCGGCGTCGCGATGGACGCCGATGGCTCCTGATGCGGCGCTGACCGCAACCGCGCTGCTCGCCGTCCGCTGGTTCGTGCTGCTGCGCGTTCAGCCGCAGTGGGGGCTGCTGTTGGGCCGGGCATGGTGGCTGGTCTCCGCAGGCGTGGCGCTCGTCCTGGCGGCCGCGACCGGCCCGAGCCTCGTGGCGCCGACGGACACGCTGCTGGGCCGCATTGCAGCGGAGTCCCTGCTCGGGGGGACGATCGGCGTGCTCACGAGTCTGCCTGCGTACGCGCTTTTGGGTGCCGGGGCGGCGTCGGGGGCGTTGCTGGGCGTACGGGGCCGGCCCTTCGCCTACTTGGTCGCGGCGCTTGCCTCGAGCGCTGCGCTGGCGCTGGGCCTGCATCATCCGGCGCTGGTGGTGCTTCGTGATTTGGCGGCCGCGCTGCCCCCGGGTGCCCCCGGCCAATGGCTCGCGTCCCACGCCCTGACGCCGGCCGCGGTGTCGACGGGTCTCGACGGCATGCTGGTGCTCGCGCTCAGTCTGGCCACGCCGGTTCTGTTGACGCGGGTCATGCTGCAGCTGGCAGGCGCGGCCCTGAGTGCAGGGCCCGCTGAGGCGCGACCCCTGTCGGACGCCGTGGTGCCGACGCTGGCGGCGCTGGCTGCCGTGCTGGCCCTCGCAGCGTCGTGGGCCGCATACCCAGCATCCTGGGCTCAGGCCGCAATGCCGACGGGCTGAGCGCGCTACACTGCGTCGATGCGTCGGGTTTGGGTCCTGGCCGCGCTCGCGGCGATCAGCAGCTGCAACGGTGGCACCAAGCCCGACCCGGACCGCGACGCGCTGCGTCAGCCCAGCGGGCTTGCCGTCGCGCCCGACGGTCGGTTTCTGTTCGTCACCAGCGGCAACTGGGATCGGCTCGAATCCGGGGGCACGCTCGCCACGGTCGACCTCGAGGCAGTCCATGCCGCGCTGGCTGGAACCGTTGCGGATGCTAGAGCGGGCGTGTCGGCGTCGACGCCCTGCCGGCGGGTGGCCGTGGGGGACGACACGATCGAATGCGACCCGGCCAGGTTCATCGACGCCGACGCAACCGTGCTGCTCGGTGACGGCATCGGCAACATCGCCATCGACCAGCCCACCGGCGAGACCGGGCCGTATCGCCTCCTCATCCCGCAGCGCGCACCCGCAGCGCTGGTGTGGGCCGACATCACCCCCGGGGGTGATGGTGTGGCTGTCGACTGTGGCCAAGACGAGTTCGGGGTCTGCGACGAGCAGCACGTCGTTCGACGCTCGGCAGAGGACAACACGAGCTTCAGCTCGGACCCTTCGCGCGTGTTCGTCGACGACCAGGGCTTCCGCTTCGCCTACGTCCCGCACCTGCTCGGCGGCAACCTCACCCTGATCGACCTCGATGGGGACCAGGGCCCCGAGATCACGGGCCGGGCCGAGGAGTTCTATCGCGAGGACGTCTTCGATGAGTTCGACGCGAGCGGTGGGTTCGCCGTGGCCGCGCGCGCCTGCGACCCCGCGCAGCCGTCGGCATCCTCTCGCGACTGCGTTCGTCCCCAGCTCTACACGACGCATCGCTACTGGCCGGGGCTGAAGAAGTTCACCGTGGCCGCCGGACTGGAGGTGGTCGTGAGCGGGCGAGATGTTCGGCTCGCGGGGATCGGCACCGAAAACGTCGTCGCGCGCCCGATCATGGGCGACTTGGCGTTCGAGGACCCCGCAACGGGAGACAGCCTGCTGCTCGTGCAAACCACGCCCGGATCCCTCGCCCGGGTCGACAAGTCGCTCGACCCCGAGGCGGAGTCCGAGCTCGACGAGCTGCGCGAGACGGTCGCGCTGTGCAGCAATCCCAACGTGCTGGCCGTACACCGGCCGCCCGACGAAGAGTGGCTCGCACTCGTCAGCTGCCTCAGCGACGCCCGGCTGGCCGTCGTCGGGCTGAGCACGTTCACCGTGATCGCCTCCGTCTCCGTGGGTGCGGGTGCGAACGAACTCGCAATCGACGCGGCTCGGGAGCAGGTGTACGTCGCGAACAGCCGAGAGAACACGATCTCGATCGTCAGCCTCGATCGACAAAGCCCCGACTTCCTGACGGAGTGGGCCCGGATCGGGCTTGGGGCGGGGTCGCGCACGCCGTGACGCGACCGGGGCGCGCCTCGCCGATCCCGAGGCCAGCGGCGAGCCCCTCGATGGCCTGAGCGTCCCGGGTTGACCCGTCGACTCAAAGCGCGGCGGTGGGGGGACGAAGACCCCCAGCGTGAGAGCCTCCGTCCTCCTGTTGCTGGCCGCGTGTGCCTGTCACGCCGTTCCCGCCACGAGCGAGGGCGCGTACGGGCAGCGGCGGTTCGTCGCCGAGGGCGGCACGTACGCCATCGATTACCTGACCCCGCCGTGGGAAGTGCGGGGCGAGTCGGTTGCGCAGCTGGAGCTCGAGGTTCCACCCGAGGTCTTTGGCGTGCCACTCGAGGGGACGGCGCCGACGCACGCGTTTCAGATTGGTCACGTCGATGCGCTCGGATCGATCGACGGCTTCGTCGACGATGAGGACGATGAGAACGATGGTGACACCGACGACGCGTTCGACAGTGACTTCGACGCGCCCGAGCTCGAGGACGAGGTCCCCGACTATTTCATCGGGCTGGACCTTCGTGACCCGTACGCCGTGGCGTTGGCCGAGTTGACGCATCTGATCGATGCCGAGAACGCGGAGATCGATCGCGAGGTCTCGGTGTTCACGACGCCGACGGGCGCGACCGCCTACGACTTCCAGGTGCAGATGAGTCCGGGCATCTTCGTCCGCTCGTTCTACGTGGATGCTCGCCCGACGGTCGTCCGGGCGGCGTTCGTGTCGCTGTTCGACCTCGACACCTACGACGTCGACGAAATGGCGCGCAGCGTCGATACGGTCAGCGGAGGTGGACGATGAGTACCGTCGGCGTGTTGGTCATGCTGCTTGCAGGGCCTCCGTCGCTGCCCGACCTGCCGGCGGAACGGGCCGCGAAGGCCCGCGCTGAGGCACAGGCGAGGGCGGAGGCGGAGGCGAAGGCGCGCGCGGAGGCCGAGGCGAAAGCGAAGGCGCGCGCGCGGGCCGAGGCGAAGGCAAAGGCCGAGCAGGAGCCCGCGGTTGGACCCGACTTGGCGCCCAGCGACGCTCCGGACGCCAACGGCCCCGAGGAACCGCAGGCGCAAGGACCCGCGCCGTCCCAGCCCCCTGCAGCGTCGAAGGCACCGCTGAGCGCCGCCCAGCTTGCCGCCGCGGCAGAGGCGGCACCCGCGGAGCCGCTCGCGTTGGCCAGTGAACGCGACGCCGCCGACTGGGCTGATGACGACGCGGTGTACGGCGAGGATGGAAGCGCCGACGCGGGTTCTCGCCGCGCCGCGTCTCCTGGAGACATCCCACGGGCAGGCGCTCGGCCGCCGTCGCGTACGGCAACCGGGGCAGAGCTGCGGACCCGCCTGGAGCAGCCGGCACGGACCGAGCCTCCGCGACGCTCGTCGGCGTTCGTGTTCGGCTACCGTCTCTTCGCGATTCAAGACGCGTTCGCTCGGCCGCAGTCGTGGCACGTCGGCTCGGTCGAGGTCACGCCCGTGCGCCGGTTCGTCCGCTTCAACCTCATCACGGAGGTCGGTGCCGAAGGGGGAGCCGCCGCCCGCGGCAAAGATCGTGCGGACCTGTTCATGATGCAGAAGGCGGGTCTGGGTGTGCAGTACCCCCACTGGCTGACGCCGTTCGTCGAGTTTCAGGGGGGTGCCGGGGTGGCGCGCGTGGAGCTGTTCGATCGAAGTGATCTGCTCTTGCTGTGGACGCTGGGCCTCGACGTTGGCGCACAGTGGTCGGTGACCCGATGGATGTCGTTCCACGCCGCGGCCGGCTGGATTCGGCCCACGTTCCAGCGGTCCGACCGGGCGATTTATCACGATAGCTTCACGTTCAAGCTCGGCCTCGGCTTTTGAGCCGGTTCCGCCAGAACCGAGGCTCGGCGCCCCAGGCCGTCGGCATCTCGCCGAGGCGCTTGGTCCCGATCGCCCCACGCTGCCCCTTTGGCTCTCGGTTTCGCCCACATTTTTTCGAAAAAAAGTGCGTTCGCTCCGCGGAACCTGCGGCGGAACCAGTTACGTGTTCGTGCATGAAGACTCTCAACGTCCTCGCCCTGTGCGCCGCGACTCTCAGCCTTGCCGCGTGCAAGAAAGACGTGCCGGCACCCGCGGAGCCTGAGCCCGCGCCCGCGCCCGTTGCGACGGCTGAGCCTGAACCCGAAGCCGCACCGGCTCCCGAAGATCCCAGCGACGTTCACATCGAAGGCGATCACCTGACGATCGACCGGAAGATCCACTTCGCGACCGACAGCGACGAGATCCTCGACGACTCCACCGAGATCCTCGACCACATCGCGCAGGCGCTCGAGAACCACACCGAGTTCGGCACCGTCCACGTCATCGGTCACACCGACACCACCGGCGACGACGCCCACAACATGGAGCTGTCGCAGCGCCGCGCCGAGGCGGTCGTGCTCGCGCTTCGCAACCGTGGCGTCGCGCAGAACATCGACGCCCGCGGTGCAGGCGAGACCGAACCCGCATGCACCTCGGACGACACGGCTGAGTGCCACGAGAAGAACCGTCGCGTCGAGTTCATCGTCGAGAAGTAGGCCTCCTCGTCCCGAACGAGCAGCGCGGCGCCTCCGGGCGTCGCGTTTTTAATTTTCCTCCAAGGGGAACCTCTCGGTTCCCCTCACTGCGGAGGCGGAGCCTCCTTCGTTCACCCCTCCAAGGCCGCCCGGGAGGGCGGCTTTGCGAAGCGGCGGACATCATGTGGTGAGGACGGCGGTGCTCTGCGGAGGCGGAGCCACCTTCGCTCGCCCGGTTGTAGTCTTGAAGGGGAACCCCTCGGTTCCCCTCACTGCGGAGGCGGAGCCGCCTTCGTACACCCGGGTTTCGTGTTGAAGGGGGACCTCTCGGTTCCCCTCACTGCGGAGGCGGGGCCTCCTTCGTACCCCGGGGGTGGGGGTTGAGGGGGGGCGGCTCGG
>JBCCQM010000155.1:0-20016 GCA_039024335.1 Myxococcota bacterium | reverse complement strand
CCTCTCGCTTCGCTCGTGGTTCGTGCTCGCGTTGGGCGGTGTGGGGAGGGCCCGCCAGCGCCGGTGTTTTGGCGCTGGGGCGTTGCTGAGGGGGGCGATGCTCTCGAGGACGTCGGTCCCCCCGAAAACGTTGGGCGAAGACTTCGCTTTACGCCCGCGGACGCCCAACCTGGTCGCAATGCCGGGAGAACTCGCCTGGAGAGTCGGCCTCATCGCTGAGGGGGCGTAGCCCTCTCAGCGGCATTCCTCCGCGGCCCCGCGGTGGGGCGGGATGACGCGTGGGGGGTGGGGCGGGACGCCCGGGGATGGTTGGGGCGTTCGGAGCTACACTGCCGGCGGGCCGATGAAGTACGACCGCGACTATCGAAGCAGGAACGTGCAGGACCTCCGCGGGGGCGGGGGTGGTGGCGGAGGAGGATTCGGGGGCGGGGGGCTCAATCTGCTCACGATGTTGTTCCGCCGGTTCGGCATCGGTGGGGTCGTCGTGGGGGTGCTGATTCTCGGCGGGTTGAAGTTCTGCGGGGGCGGCGGGCTGGGGCTCTCCGGCGGTGGTGGTGATGGCGCGCCGGTGGCGTCCAGCCCGGAGGACGAGGCGCTGGTCGGGCTTGTCTCGACGGTGCTCGATGATGCGCAGCGCGTCTGGACCGAGAAGTTCAAGGCGCGGGGCGAGACGTATCCCGAGGCCACGCTCAAGCTGTTCACCGACACCGTGCCTTCGGCCTGTGGTCGTGCATCGAGCTCGACGGGTCCGTTCTACTGCCCGGCCGATCAAGACGTGTACATCGACCTGAGCTTCTATCGGCTGCTCAAAGATCGGCTCGGCGCGCCCGGGGACTTCGCGCAGGCGTACGTGATCGCCCATGAAGTCGGCCATCACGTGCAGAACGTGCAGGGCCTGCTCGGCAAGGGGCGGGACAAGGGCGCCGATGGGGGCTCGGTTCGCGTCGAGCTGCAGGCGGACTGCTACGCGGGCATCTGGGCGCACGACACCAAGAAGCGCAACATTCTCGAAGCCGGGGACATCGAAGAGGCACTGCGGGCCGCGCAGGCGATCGGAGACGACTCGCTCCAGTCGCAAGGCGGCGGCGCGGTGCGCCCCGAGACCTTCTCCCACGGCACGTCGGCCCAGCGCATGAAGTGGTTCAAAGTCGGGCTCGAGACCGGATCGATGGACGCCTGCGACACGTTCGCAGCGCGGACCCTCTAGCGGCGCTGCAGAACGCCGAGCGTCAGTCCTTCGAGGGCAGGCCGCCCAGCTTGCGAAGACGCCGCGCCAGGCTCATGCCCGCGGGTGCAGGGTCGTTCGCGCGGACCGTGGCCCGGGCTCGCAAGGCGCGGATCGAGCTGCGCGAGGCGGGGACCGTCCGCGCCCGGCCTGTCTTCGGTCGGCGCATCGAACCGTGCACCGGTGGCGCAGGGATGGGCGCCTCGGGCGTTGGCCGTCGCGACCCGGGGTCGCGCGGCGGCGCCGGCACCCGCTCTTGATTGGGCAGCAATTGCCCGCTGGCGTCCCGCAGCAGGGTCGGCGTGCAAATCGTATGCGTGGACGGCGGGATGACGCGGGCCTGTTCCTCGACCTCTTCGAGCAGGATCGGGATGCTTTCTTCCAGGGGAGCTACGGCCTGGATGACGCCCGCGATCGACGACTGCGGGTCCCAGCCGCTGGCGACGGCGAGCACCGCCCGAGCGTCCTCCGGCTGTCCTTCGTCGAGAAAGACCATCGACAGCTGCACAAGGCGCGCCCGAGCGCCGTGGATGTCGCCGCTGGCGGCCTGCAGCTCGGCGAGGTCGACGTGCAGCTCCAGTCGAGATGGATCGAGCTCGAGCGCGACGCCGAGCATGGCGAACACGCCACCGGGTGCGTCGGCCGCATCCGGTGCGAGGGCGCGGGCGGCCTCGACCAGAGCATCGACCCCCAGCTTCGGTTCACCACGCTGGGTCCGGAGGCGCGCCAGCAAAACATGGGCGTCCGGGTCGTCGGGAGCCTGGTCGAGCGCCAGCCGAATCAGCGCCTCCGCGTCCGAGCTGCGGCCCTCGTCGGCAAAGCGCTGGGCCATCGATAGAACGGTGGGTCCACCCATGCCCACGATTAGACGACAGCGCCTCGACGAGCGTGCAGCTCTTTGTGCGGTGGAGGCTACGCCGAAGGCAGGCCGGGGGGGTCGTCGCTGCGAGAGGCGTACTCGAGCCCACGAACTTCGCGGTGCGATCGGGTCAGGAGCACGAGACGGTGACGTCTCGACTGGCGCTGCGCTCGATCCCCTCTGCCTCGACCGTGACCTCGAAGGACACGGCGGCGCCGCAAAACTCTGCGAGCTCGGCATTGGTGGTGCCGGCGTTCGTCACCCGCGCCACGACGACCTCGTTCGCCGGCAGGTCGATCGTTGTTCCATCCATCGGGCCCCGCACGTTGATGTCGAAGGTCAGCTCCGGCCCCGAGGGCAGGGCGGTAATGCGCGCCTCGAGAACCTCCGCACCACTGAGGTCGACGGTCGCGTCCATCTCGATGGTCGCGTCCAGCGTGGCCAAGCCA
This sequence comes from Myxococcota bacterium, assembly GCA_039024335.1. Lineage (GTDB taxonomy): Bacteria > Myxococcota_A > Polyangia > Nannocystales > Nannocystaceae > CAJXVA01. The sequence goes on along the minus strand of JBCCQM010000155.1, from coordinate 17,483 downwards.
TCGGGGGGATCCGTCCGGGCGGAGATGGACGCCGTGCCGATCGTGACGTCCACGTCTCGCGGCGTCTCGTCCTCGCCGCAGCCGGTCAAAGCCGCGAGGAGAAATGCCGCGGCGAAGCGAGCGGAGCGTTGCATTGGCGCCAGCCTAGCAGGCCCTGGAGCCATGGAACGCCGTCCCCGCCCGCTCTGTGCCACCGCGTTTTCGGCGTAGACTCCGCAGCGGCGTCGCCCGAGATTTGCACCGCTCGTCGCTTGGAAGCCGAACGAGATCCCGACATCATTCGGGCATGGCTCGCCTTGGCCGTCGTCATTTCGTGAAGGGTTCGCTCGGTGCCGCAGGCGCCGCGGCCCTGTTCTCGGGTTTATTCTCGCGTCGCGCCAGCGCGGACGCCTACGGAGCGCTGGTCGCCGACCCGGATGGGATCCTCGACCTGCCCGAGGGCTTCTCGTACGTGGTGCTGCAGACGGCGGGCGATGCCATGGACGACGGCTACGTCGCGCCGGGGCGCCCCGACGGGATGGCGTGCTTTGCGGGCGACGATGGGAACTGGGTCCTCATGCGCAACCACGAGGTCAGCCTCAACGACGCGTCGAACGGGGCATACGGATCCGGTGAAGCGCCGCCGGAGGCCTACGACCCCGCGGGCTACGGCGGGGTCTCTCGCGTGGTGATCGACCCCGCAACGGGTGCCGTCGTCTCCAGCAACCTCGTGGTCACCGGTACGGTCCGCAACTGCGCCGGCGGCCCGAGCCCCTGGGGGTGGCTGACCTGTGAGGAGGACGTCTCCGCGTCGCACGGCTACGTGTTCGCATGTCCGACGTCGGCGGCGTCGGTGGTGGCCGCGGAGCCCATCATCGGGTTTGGCCGCTTCAACCACGAAGCCGCCGCGGTCGATCCTCGCACCCTCGTGACGTACCTGACCGAAGACCGCTTCGACGGATGCTTCTACCGCCACGTCCCCGGCGACGTCTCGGATCCGTTCACGGGCCAGCTGCAGGCGCTTCGCATTTCGGGGACCGACGGGGAGTTCACCAACCTCTACGGCACGGTCGGCGAGACCTGGGACGTGGAGTGGGTCGACGTCGCAGAGCCCAACCCCGACGACGACAGCATCCGCATGGAGGCCCGGGCCGCGGGGGCGAGCGTCTTCACGCGCGGCGAAGGCCTGTGGTACTTCGATGGCGAGGTCTACTTTTCGTGCACCAACGGTGGTCCGTCGGGGCTGGGACAGATCTTCCGGCTCGTGGACGGCCCCGACGGCGGCACCCTCGAGCTGATCGCGGCTTCGGACGGCCTCGACACCCTCGACTTCCCCGACAACATCACGGTCGCGCCGTGGGGCGAGCTGTTCATCGCCGAAGACGGGTCTGCCGACCAGTACGTCCGCTTCATCGACGCGGATGGAGCGATCTGCGACTTCGCCCGGAACGCGGTCAGCGACAGCGAGTTCGCCGGCGTGTGCTTCTCGCCCGATGGCAGTGCGATGTTCATCAACATTCAGGAACAGGGCCTCACGCTGATGGTGACCGGGCCGTTCCCCACCGACGATGGCGGGGACGAGAGCACGGGCGGGGATGAGAGCACCGGGGACGGTGGCGACGAGACCGGCCCCGATGATGACGGGGGCACCGAGCCCACGACCGATTCGGCTTCCGGCACCGGCACCACGGAGGGCGGCAGCGCGGGGACTTCGGACGGCAGCGCCGATACCGACGCCGCGTCCGACAGCGACACCGAGGGCGGCGCAGGGGCGGACGGTGGCGGCGGATGCAGCGTGTCGGCCGATACAAGCGTCGCACCGGCCGTGGCCACGGTTGCCGCCGTGGTCGCCGGTTTGGTCGCCAAGAACGGCGCCGACGGCTCCGACGACGTCTGAGCGGCGCTTTGCGACCGTCCACTGGCGCCTCCAGGCTGCCGGGCAGAAGAAGAGCAGCGCAGCACCGGCCGCGCTGCTCTTCTCGGTTCGTGAAAGAGACCCAACCCTGGTCCAGGCGCGCGCGGCTCGTCGTGCTGTCACTCGTGACGGTGGGATGGACGGGCCTGCTGGCGCCGACGGTGGACCTGACCCGCCCCTCGTCGCAGACGCTGGCCCGTGGACTCGACGCGGCGCTCGCCGGACCGCTGGCCCACGCCCCACAGGAGTTCGCAAACAACCCCGAGTGGGCCCTGATGGCGAACCTGTACGAGGTCCTGGGCCGAGCCAACCTCGCGCTGGCGGAGCCGAGCACGGCCGCGGAGCAGCTGGAGCGGATCGACGCGCGGATCGACGCAACGCTGGCGCACGAGGCCGAGGCGGGGGCACACGGTTTTCTGCTGCCGTACGCCCAGCGGGGTCCGTTCTCCGACCCCGCCGGCCGCTCGGTGTTCGTGGACGGAGAGATTGCGATGATGCTGGCCGCTCGACTCCACGTCGCGCCGTCGCAGCCCTACGAGGCGCTGCTACGGGAGCGGGTGGAGCACATCGACGGGGCGCTCGCGCGAGGGCCGATGCACAGCGCCGAGTCGTATCCGAACGAATGCTGGACGTTCTGCAACACGACCGCTCTCGCCGCGCTCGTGCTGGCCGATCGGGTGCTCGGCACCGACCATCAGCCGCGCGTGCAGGACTGGCTGCGTGTCGCCAAGTCGTCGCTCGTGGAGCCGAGCAGCGGCCTGCTGGTCTCGAGCTACACCTGGGATGGCACGCCGCTGGACGGTCCCGAGGGCAGCTCGATCTGGATGGTCGCGCACAACCTGCAGCTGCTGGACCCCGCGTTTGCCCAAGCCCAATACGCGGCGGCCAAGGGCGCGCTCGCGGTCACGCCCGCCGGCGTTGCGTGGGCCCGCGAGTGGCCGCGCTCCACCCCCGCTCGGCCCGACGTCGACTCGGGACTCGTGGTGCCTGGACTCGATGCGAGTCCGGGGGCGAGCGGGCTGGCGGTGCTCGGTGCTGCGGCGTTCGACGACGCCGAATTTCTCGACGGGCTGCTCCGCTCGATGGAGATCGCCGCCGCGCCGGGGCGTGAAGGACCGGCGCGCTGGCATCGCGCCGCCGGCCGAATCGGCAACGCGGTGGTGTTTTATGCGCTCAACGTCGGGCCGCTGTGGGCGGTGGCAGCATGAGTCCGCGGGGGTCGCTGCGCGTCGTGGTCGCCACCCTCGGCATGGCCGCCGTGCTGTGGATGTTCGGGGGACCGAGCAGCAGTGGCGCGCTGGCAGGCTTGCACGCGGGTCCGGGAACCTTTGCGATCGGCCTGGGGTGGATGCTGATCGTTCCGCTGTGCTGGGTGGTCGTGCCGCCGCTGGCCTTCGCCGCGGGCCTCGAGCTGCTCGCGGCTCGCCGCTGAATCGCCGCGCGGTCCAGCGTGGCAGCCGGGCGCCGCGCGGCGACACTATCGGGGGTGTCTGAGCCGCAGAAGATCGGCCGCTACGAGATTCGCCGCGTCATCGCGCGCGGCGGCAACTCGTCGGTGTACGAGGCTTGGGACCCCAAGCATGGTCGCGCGGTTGCGCTGAAGTTCCTCTCGCCTGAGGACATCGGCGAGGGAAAGTCCAACATCGCTCGCTTCAAGCGGGAGGCACGGGCGCTTGCCGACCTCGACCACCCCAACGTCATCGCCTTGCTCGGCGGGGGCGAGGCGGCCGGCGGCGCGTACATCGTGATGGAGCTGCTGCACGGCAAGACCCTGCGCGAGTGGCTCGCGGCGCATCCGGTCTCCAGTCGCGTCGTCGACGTCATGCGGCAGGTCGGTGAGGGGCTTGCCGCGGCCCACGACGCCGGCATGGTCCATCGCGACATGAAGCCCGAGAACGTGATGATCGAGGCCGACGGCCGCGTCTGCGTGCTCGACTTCGGCCTGGCCAAGGGCGGCGCCGCGACGGCGTCGGAGGCCGCGCCGGTCGTCGAGGGCTGGTCGAGCGTGAACCGTACGCCGCTGTCCCGGCTGACGGAACCCGGCTCGGTGCTCGGCACGATCGAGTACATGGCGCCCGAGCAGCACCTTGGCGGGGTCGCGAACGCCCAGACCGATCAGTTCTCTTACTGCGTCACGTTCTACGAGGCGCTGTTCGGCAATCGGCCCTTCGAGGGCGGCGACGTCGGCAAGATCCTGCGTGCGATGGGGCAGGGCGCGCCTCCACGGCCGCCCCGGCCCGCGGCGATCGATCACCGCGGCTACCGAGCACTGGCGCGGGGCATGTCGGTGGACCCGCCGTCGCGCTGGCCCTCGATGTCCGTGCTCCTGCGCGAGCTCGCCGGCGTCGATCCAGCCTTCGAGTTCTGAGGCGGGGCCGCGCAGTCCGCCGGCCCGAGGCGGTCGAGCCAGGCGGCGGGGGCAAACGCGAGGTGGGCGATGACCATTGCGAGCGAGAACAGCCACAGGCCCATCACCACTGCGACGCCCAGGTGAAGGGCGAACGCGACGAGCAGCAGCGGGGTCCGGGTGCGTCGGCCCCAGATCAGGGCCGGATACGCCAGCTCGAACAGCACGGACCCGTAGCTCAGCACGTTGAGCAGGTAGGGCGCGGCGGCGAACGGGGCGAGCGGGAAGAAGTTGAACTCCCAGTCCGTCATCGCGAACCAGATGCCCATCCCGTCCCACCAGTCCTCGCCCTGGAGCTTCTCCAGCCCCGCGAAGCCCATGATCACCGCCATCTGAACCTGGCTGAGGCGCAGGGCCATCGAACGAGAGGTCGTGCGCCAGGGCGCACACGCCTGCGATGCGCGACGCCGTGCGTCGAGGGAGAACGCGAGGCCCATCGGGACGAACAGCTGCAGGAAGAGCAGGTTGCTGCACAGATCGTCGACGCCGTAGGCCACGGCCGGGGCGCGCCGCGTGAAGCTGTAGTGCCCGACGAACAAGACGACCTTCGCCACGTTGCTGCGCCAGCCCAGAACATAGGCGACGGCCGCCGCGAGCGTCGCGACGTACAGCGCCCATGCGGCCTCGGGCGTGCGCGCGAGGAACAGCACCGACAGCGTGCTCCACTCCTCTTCGATCGAGGGGGTCTGCGCCAGCGGCATCCAGCCCTCTTCGGTGTAGAACGCGCCCACGTTCTGCGCGACGCTCAAATAGGACAGCAGCAGCGTCAGCCCCACGCCGATCCGCAGCAGCTCGAGCGGCCGGGTGTCGGCGGTCTCGAACCAGAAGCGGTGCCAGGCTGCCGCGAAGTCGCGCAGTGCGCTCAAGGGTCGACGTCCTCGCAGGGCAGGAAAAACAGCCGCTCCACCTCGGCGTCGCTCATGATCGTCTTGCCGCTGAGGATGTCCTCCGGAGTCTGGTCGGCCTGGTGCGCCACCGTGAAGACGATCTTGCGGGGCTGCAGGTCCGCGTGTCGGCGGCAGAGCATCGCGGTGGCGCCGGGACCGTAGGTGCGCGGCGAGTCGATCACCGCAACCAGCAGCGTTGTGTAGCGGAAGTATGCGGGGTCCCAGCGATCCAGCGCCTCCATCCAGTCGAACGCGTGGGCGTTCCCCTCACCGTCGACGACTTCGTAGCGCGGCACGTCACCGGGTCCAGGGTCCGGCGAAAAGAACCCCCAGTCGTTGTTGATGTTGCCCAGCTCCAAGGCGGGGTACGCGACCTCGTAGACGTCGTCGATCAGCGCCGAACTCGGCCCGGCGGCGAGCAGCAGCCCGCTGATGTACAGCACGATCAGCCCCGAGAGGGCCCGGTAGACCCAGCGTGGGTGCGGGCGGGGACCCGCGCAGCGATCGTGCGCATCCATGCGGCGCCCACGATACAACCCTCGTTCGGGGCCATCACGGGCCCGGTGTCGCGGTGGCTGCTATGGTCCGCGCGTCATGGAGACCCCGGCGTCCGAGGGCCCGCGCGCGCGCGGCCTGCTCATCCTGGTCGGCGTGGTGATGCTGGTGCTCAGCGTCGTGTTCGGCGCCCGCACGCTGCAGCAGCGGGCCCAGTTCCGCGAGTACAAGCAGGCCACGGTCGACCTCGACGCCATGCCCTGGAACGACGCCCCGATGGCGGTCGACGCGTGCGTCGAGACGACGGTGGCGTGGGGCATGGCGTGTACGGGCCTGGAGAGCTGGTGTTTGAACGAGACGCCCCGCCTGACGATGGCGTGCATGGCCTCGAGCGACCGGGCCCCGTTCTGTGCCGAACAGGGCGACGCGGTGCTCTCGACCCACTTCGGCTACGCCGAGTGCGAGGCGCTGCGAGAGGCCGTCGACGGGCGCTACACCAAGCGGGCGCACAAGAAGTACTGCGCGGCGGCCTACCGCGCCGTGGCCGAGCACTGCCGTCAGGCGTCCGCGGGCTGAGGCAGGCGGGTGCCGGCGGCTTCGAAGGGCGTCTGCATGCCGAAGGCCGCCGCGGCGGCGCGCTGACTGGCGGCCGGGTCTCCGGTCGTCCAGAAGCGATCGCGGCCGCCGTTCCCGCATGACGGCGAGGGCGTGCGGGAGCGGACGAGCGCGTCCGCCGGGTCGACCACGTGCTGCAGCCGCGGCAGGGCCTCGCGCAGGGCGGACTCGACCGCGAGGTAGTGGGTGCAGGCGCTCACCAGCACCGTCGCGTCCCGGACGGGCTCGAGGATCGCATCCAGGCAGGCGCGGAGCCGGGGGCCTTGCAGCACGCCGGCCTCGATCAGTGCGGATAGGGGTTGTGCGACGCGGCTTCGGACCCGCACGCCCCGAGGCTCGAGCGCCGAGGCGTAGGCCGCGGAGGCGATCGTTCGGGCGCCGCCGATCACGAGGACGTCGGTGTCCCGCCGCGCGAGCACCTCGGCGACCGCAGGCGCGATGACGCCGTGGACCGCGACCTCGGCCGGGACGCGCAGGGCGGGGTGGTCGAGTACGGTGCTCGCGGCGTTGCAGCCCACGAGCACGTCGCGGCAGCCGTGCCCGACGAGCGCCGTGATGACGGCCGACACCCGGGCGGCGAGGGCCTCGTCACCAAGGGTCCCGTACGGAGGCGCGCCGGCGTCCGAGGCATACAGCACCGGGCGATGCTCTCCGGCCCGTCGCAGCTTGCGGACGACGTCGAGGCCACCAATACCCCAGTCGAGCACCCCAAGCGGAGCCGGCGCGTCGCTCACGGGTAGGCCATCTCCCGCAGCGAGGCGTGCTCGAAGGGGCCGGTGTCGAACGCGATCACGCGGGCGCGGCGACCCACGTTCAACGTCTGCAGCCGCCCCCGCGGAAACCGGCTGCCCAGGTACCAGTCGTACTCGTGGAACGCTCGCATGGGGTTGTAGCGAAGCATGGTGCGCCATGCCGAGGTCCCGACCATCCGCTTGCGCGCCCGTCGATAGCCGGGATGGGCGGCCTCGATCCGGCGTACGCGGAGCTTGTCCACCAGCAGGCGCCCCGCGGTGCGCAGCGTGACGGGCTTGTCGACCATGTCGACCACCAGGAGCTTGCCGGTCGGCCGCAGCACCCGCCGCAGCTCCAGCATCAGCGGGTCCCAGTCCAGGTAGCGGAACGACAGCAGGGAGATGGCCACGTCGATGCTGTGGTCGGGCAGGGGCAGCGTGGGCCCGTCGATTGCGGCGAAGCGCAGACGATCGTCCTCGCCGTTACGCGCAACCGCCTTGGTGATCATGCCCGCGGAGGCATCCACGCCCACGCCGCTGCGCAGCCGACCGGAGAGCTTCTGCAGCAGCGCCCCGTTGCCGCAGCCGATGTCGAGCGCATCGAAGGGCCCCGTGGGCAGGTGTGCCTCGATCCACGCGAGTTCGTCGTGGCGGACGGCGATGTCGTCGAAGACCTCGTCGTAGTCGCTCGCGACCGCGTCGTAGCTGGCGTCGGCGTCACCCGGCTCGAATCGAATCGGGGCCTCGAAAGGCATGCGGCCGGCGTACTTGCGGGCTGAGGCGAGCAGCCCGTGCGACTTGCGACCGGGGCAGCCGGCCACGAAGAGGGGGGCCTGCGGGGGAAACCACGGTGGCACCCACGCATAGCGGTCGGGCCGGGAGGAGAAGGCGGTGTACCAGTGGAAGCCGCTGCTGGGCACGCCGAACGTGCGGGCGAAGAAGGGCGCGAACCAGCGGGCAGAACGGCACGCATGAAAGTGCGCCTCGGCGCCCGGGCCGAACGGGATGCTCAGCGCGCGCCACTCGTGCGGGCTGAACTGCTCGGGCCAGGCCGTCGTGCCGAACATGGGTCCATAAAGCCCGGCGTGGCCGACGAAGTGCAGCGCCTGCAGCGTGCCGTGGCCGGTCACCAGCTCGACGAAGGCCGCCTTGTCCTCGACCGCGCGGCATACGACGGTATTGCCCTCGGCCTGGAGCCTTTGCGCGAGCGTCTGGGCGACCTGCGCGAAGCGAGGCCCGCCGTCGCGGTAGCGGGTGGTGTAGGCGATGACGATCACGCGCCCCCCTGCAACGCACGAGGACCGCCGGTCGTTCCCGCGAGCAGGCAGCCGTGGTACAGCGCCTTCGTCGTGGCAGAGCAGCCAGATCGCGTGCGGGAGTGGGGTCCGAGCGTTGCGCTCGGCCTCCTCGCGGCGGTGCTGTACGGCGCGACCCTGTGCCCCACGGTCTCTTGGTACGACAGCGCAGAGTTTTCCGCGAGCGCCGCGACCCTGCGCGTCGTGCCGCACCCTCCGGGCTACCCGCTGTACACCCTGATTGGCCACGTCTTCACGTGGCTGCCGGGCGAGGCCGCGTGGGGCATGAACGTGATGAGCCTCGTCTTCGGGGTCGCCTGCGTCGTCTTGATGCATCGGGTCGGTCGCGCGCTGGGCTTCGGGCAGCCCGCCTCGGTCGCGGCCGCGGTCGTCCTCGCGGTCGCCCCGACGCTGTGGGACAACGCGGTCAAGGCGGAGGTCTACACGCCGGGCTTGGCCTGGATGCTCGCCGTCGTGCTGCTGTGCCTGCGCGCGCAGGCCCGGGACGACGTGCGGTGGGCGTGGGCCGCCGCGGGGGTGGCGGGCGTGGGCCTGGGCGTGCACATGTCGCTGGCGACGTGGGGCCTCGGGTTCGTCACGCTGCTCATAGTCGGCTTCGCCCGGGGCGCCGGACCGGATGCACCCCCTCGAGCGCGCGCCTTCTGGCTGCGGCTTGGCCTGGGCTGCACGGTCGCGGTGCTGCTGGGCAGCCTGGTCTTCCTGCTCATCCCCTTTGGCCCGTTCGACACGGTCACGCCGCTGGGTCCGTACCCAAACACGAGCGAGCGGATGTGGCGTCGCTTCACCGCCGACGTGACCGGCGGGGTCTTCCGCAAGTACTTCAAGCCGATGCCCGCCGACGTGCGTGCGACTCGGATCGCCGGCATCTTCGTCGACAACCTCGGCGCGCTGCCCCTGGCGCTGGCGGTCTGCGGCCTCGGATGGACGTGGGTCCGCAGGCGCGGGCTGCTGGTGGCCTTGGTGCTCGGCGCGGTCGGCAACGTCGCGTTCTTCTTCCGCTACGACGTGCCCGACCTGGACGTGTTCTTGCTGCCCGCGATGGTCAGCGTGATCCTGCTGTGTGCGGCCGGGGTCGAGGCGCTGCACCGCACCCGCCGCGCGCTCGGGCTCGTCGCCGTCGCGGCGGTGATCGGGGCCTCGAGCTGGACGGCGGGCCAGACCTACGCGCTGGTCGATCGCTCGAACGACCGCAGCGCGCGGGCGTTCGGGGAGGCCGCGTGTGCCCGCCTGGAGCCGCACGCCGTGCTCGCAATGACGAGCATGCCCAGCGAGTGGCACCCGTACAGCGTGCTGCTGTACATGCACGAAAGTGGGGAGGGGTGTCAGGGCGCCGAGTTCTGGGGCCTGGCCAACCCCGATATGATCCGTCAGGCGCTCGCGGCGGGACGCCCGGTCTACGCGTACGTGCAGCGGCCGCGCTTCGCCGGCCACTTCACGCTCGAGCCCGACGGTCCGCTGTACCGGGTCCGCGCTCCCTAAAAAAAGCTACGCCCCACCCGAGACGACGGCGAGGCCGCCGAGCGCGTACGCCAGCCGGCGGTGCGGCGTGAGACCGGGCTCGCGCACCTCGACGGGCTCGAAGTCGGTGCCGAAGACCAGCGACCGCTCGTCGTCGAGGTCGGCCAAGCCGAGGTAGCGCTGCGTCTTGCGCAGGAACAGCCCCACGCGCAGGGTCGCCTCGGGAGCGACCTCGGCGAGCAGCGCGGCCAGGGCTGCAAAGCGGTCCTTGCTCGAGGGCACGTCGGCCTCGCCAGGCCGGGCCTCGGAGAGCTCCACGACGTCGTGGTCGTACAGCCACGCACTGCCGGCCCACAGCTGCTGCAGGCCGTCGAGGTCGAGGCCGCCGGTGGGGACGAAGTTCATCGTCGGGCCGGTGAAGGCGAAGTACGCATCGTCGCCGTCCTCGAACCGGAAGATCGTATGCGTTACGCCGCCGGCCTCGAGCGAGCCGACCTCGTCGAGCGTGAAGGGCCACGCGTCCGAGGCTCGACGCTGCGCCTCGGTGGCCTCGGCAAGCCCGAACTCCAGCGCCAGATAGAGATTCATCGAGGTTCGTTGATTCATGTCAAGCCGCCGTGGTGTCGATGGTGCCGCGGGATTCGGTGAGCACTTGCGCCCACGCGGCGCGCTCGCCCCAGCGTCCGGCGGGCTCCGCCATCGCGCTCGGGCATGCTTCGTTGATCGGGCAGTGGGTACACTTGGGCTTGCGCGCCTGGCACACGTGCCGGCCGTGCAGCACGAGGCGGTGACCGATGTCGACCCAGGCCCGCTTGGGGAACAGCTCGCACAGCAGGCCCTCGATGACCTTTGCGTCCTTGCTGGTGGTAAAGCCCAGTCGTTCGACGAGTAGCGTGACGTGCAGGTCGACGATGACGCCGCTGCTCACCTTGAAGACCGAGTTGAGGACGACGTTGGCGGTCTTGCGCGCAACGCCTGGCAGGGTGACGAGCTCCGCCATGGTGCCGGGGACCTCACCGCCGAAGTCGTCGACGACCGCCTGGGCCGTCTTACGGATGGCCTTGGCCTTGTTGCGGTAGAAGCCGCTTTTCTTCACGACGACCTCGACCTCTTCTTGCTCGGCCGCAGCAAGGGCCGCCGGCGTGGGCCACCGCTCGAAGAGCACCGGCGTGATGGTGTTGATCGTCTTGTCGTTTGAGCGCGCCGCGAGGATGGTCGCGATCAGCAGCTGCCAGGCGTTCTCGTGGTCGAGCTCGACCTGCGGCTGCGGCTGGGCCTTGCGAAGGCGCTTGTGGATCGTGTCCGCGCGCTCGCGGACCGCTTCGGCGATCGGCAGGTCGTAGCTCGGCGGGGCGCCGGGGACCTTCTTGGCGCGCGTGGTCTTGGTGCGTCCTGACGCAGCGGGCATCGGGGGGAGCATCGCCGGCTCGTGCGGCCAGGGCAATCACGCTCACCAGCTCGGCGCTTGTTTGTGCCAAGCAGGGGCGAGACGATGAGGCGTGCGACGTTGGGCGGGGGCATGCATCGGACTGTGGCTGTTGGCATGCGACGGGGGGGGCGGCAGCGGTGATGCGGCGGGCACCGAGATGGACCCCGCCACGAGCGGTGCGACGACGGGCTCGCAGGGCGAGACCAGCACGGGCGCGAGCAGCTCGACCGGGGCGGCAGACGTCAGCTCCAGCTCCAGCGGCGGGGACGAGACCGGGCCTGGTGCCAGCACCGGCGCCATCGCGCCGCCGGCCGAAGACGGAGGCCCCTGCGTCGCGCCGGAGGACTGTGCGTCGGGGATCTGCTTCCCCGCAGGGATCTTGGGCGGCGTCTGTGGTCCGTGTGGGTTGGACGCCGACTGCGATGCTGGTGGCTGTCATCCACCCAATCCGTTCACGCGCCCGGCGACGCCGTCGACCTGCGAAGCGGACGACGGCGCTGGCGCGGCGTGCATGTCCGCGGCGGCGTGTGGCGGCGGCGCGAGCTGTGCGCTGATCTTCGACCTGCCCGGCATCTTCGAAGTACGGGGCTGCAGCGACTGCGAATCCAACCTCGACTGCGCCAAGGGCGAGACCTGCAGCCCGACCTACGACCTCATCGGTTTGTCGGGCTCGCGCACGTGCGTACCGCCGATGACGCTCGCCGACGGGGAACACTGCGACCCCGCGTCCGACCAGGGGGCGTGCATGGGCTTCTGCCGCGCCGTCGAGTTCGAAGGGCTCGCCACGGTCGGGGTGTGCTCGCCGTGCCAGGGGGCAGGGGACTGTGCCAAGGGGCAGTCGTGCGATCCGCCCGCGCTGATCGACGGGGAACTCGTGCCGGCGGCGTGCGTGGATCCGCCGCCGATGGAGTGAGAGACTCGATCGGGTGACGGCGCCCGATCCTTCCGCCCATCTGCACGCGCTCCTGGCCGACGAGGGGATCGAGTCCGGCTATCCCGACGCGGTCCATGCCGAGGTCGCCGCGTGGATCGAAAACCCGCAGATCGACGCGTCGGACCTCGACGACCGCACCGACGTCCCGTTCGTCACGGTCGATGGGCCCGGCACGCGGGATCTCGACCAGGCGCTGTTCGTCGAGCGTCGTGGCAGTGGCTACGGGGTGCAGTACGCGATCGCCGACGCGTCGTTTTTCGCGCCCGCTCACAGCGCGCTGTTCGAGGAGTCGCTGCGTCGAGGGGCGAGCTACTACCTGCCCGGCAGCGCCGTTCCGATGCTGCCGCGCGCGCTGTCCGAAGACCTGGTCTCGCTCGGGGAGGGCGTCGACCGGCGGGCCATGGTGTTCGACATGACGCTCGACGCCCAGGGCGTGTGTACGAAGACCGACATCGTGCGGTCGCGGATCCGCAGCCGTCACCAGCTGACCTTTGCCCACGTCGACGCGGTGGTCCGGGGGAAGGGCCGCGGGCGGGGCGAGCACCCCGTGACCGACCCGGCGATCGAGCAGAGCCTGCACGCAATGCGGGCGGTCGGGGCCCTCCGGGCCGCAGACGCGGCCGCCCGCGGCGTCGTGCCGTACCACCGCAAAGAGGTGCGGGTGAAGCTGGGCCAGGGACAAGACGCCGGCCTGACGGCGGTGGAGGTGGTGCGCAACGGCGTGGAGGCCGACAACGCGCAGCTCTCGCTCCTGTGCAACGCCCAGGGCGCCGAAGTCCTGCGGTCGATGCCGGGCGATCACGGGCAGCCGATCTACAAAGTGCATCCTTCGCCCGATGAGGACGCGCTCGCGTCGCTGCAGGAGACCATCGACGCGGTGGTCCACGCCTACGACCTCGACGACACGTGGCGATGGGATCGACGGACCCAGCCGCTGGCGGACTATGTCCGCAGCCTGCCCGATCAGCCCGAGCACGCTCGGCTGGTCTTGGCGCTGATGCGCCAGACGATCATGGTCAACGTGCGCTCCTCGTTCGCGAAGGCGCCGGGACGCCACCACGGGGTCGGGGCGGACGTGTACGGCCGCTTCTCAGCCCCGATGCGCGAGGTCGTCGGCGTTTTCTTGCACAAGGAGATGTTCGAGGCGCTGGCGCAGCGCGGGCAGCCGCCGAAGCAGGACGAGCTGCTGCGTCAGCACGTGATCGAGGCCGCGAACAAGGCCAAGCAGCTGCAGAGCATGGTCTCCCGCGCCGCGGACAAGCTCGTGATCGACGACCTCTTTGCGGCCGACCTCGCGACCGCGGCGAAGGCCCGTCGTACGCACGGGGGCACCGTGATGGGCATGCGGAAGGGGCGGATCTACGTGCGCCTGGACAGCCCGCCGCTGGACGTGAAGATCTATGCGGACCGTCTCGACGAGCGCCTCGAGGAGGATGCCGCCGGGGCCTCGATCCACAGCGCGGGCCGCCGCGTTGCGCGGCTGGGTGACCCCGTCGGCGTGCAGGTCCGGCACCGCACCGACGACGGCCGGTGGGTGCTCGGGTTCGCCGATTGAGTGCCTACTCGAGAATGGTCAGGTGCTCGGGCGGCAGCATGGCCCACCGACCGTGCCGCTGGCAGCTCAGGTCGACGTTGAGGCCCCAGTTGAAGACAAGCATCTCCTGGCCGAGGATCGCCGTCTCCAGGGGGTCCCCGTCCGCGTAGGCCCAGTCCATGGTGTCCCCAACGGTGACCGCGCGCCAGCCTTGCTGCATGCAGCCCGTATTCTGCCCGCACGTGGTGAACTCGTCGAATTTCGTGTCCCAGATGAACGGCTCACCGTCCGGCGTTCGGGTCTCGGTGACTTCGCCGAGGTCCCGGATGGCCGTGCCCAACGCCACGTCCAAACCGTCGTTGGACCACAGGAACAGCGCGTCCCAGCGGCAGGTGCCGGCGTCGGTCTCGTGGCCCCACGCCTGCATCGTCACGCAGGTGGGTGCATCGTAGAGTTCCTCGAAGTTCACGCCCTCGACGGCAATGCTCGCGGCGTCGTCGAAGTTCGGCATGCAACCGCCTGTGCCGCAGCCGGAGGCCAGCCCTACGGTAAGGACACCTCCCACGGACTCAAGCACGGCGCATGTGTTGAGGTCCGGTGCGCCACCGCCATCGCAGGGGAGTTCGTCGCCGAGGATCTGAAGGCCGAAACCCGGTTCCTCGCACACCAACTCCGGGTCGCCGCCGCTGTCGTCACCGCCGCCCGACTCGCTGCCACCCTCACCTGCGCTGCCGTCCTCGTCGCCCGGGCTGGTGCTCATCGACGACCCGTCGGCGCCATCGCTCGCGTCCCCCGCGGAGCCGTCCCCGCCGGATGCCGGTCCATCGGAACCAACGCCGCCGTCCGAGCCCGCCCCGTCGGTGCCCGCGGCGTCCTCGTCCCCGAAGGCGGGGTTGAGCTTGGCGCAGCCGCAGCCGAGAACCAGCGCAACGAGCAGCGTGAGACGCATGCGCGGAGCATGCCGCGACCAGCGCGGCAATGAAATGCCGACGTGATTCCAGCGCGCGGCGTCAACGCGGCCAGGGCATCCCCGAAGGACACCTCAGGACTCGCCCGGTACGACATCTCGGCTACCCGGTCGCCGCCCAGAACGCGCGCAGCGCCTTCTTGCCCACGCGGTCGAAGGTGACCATCGTGCGATGCACGTCGCGTCGTAGCCGCGCGTCGACGAGGGCAGCGGGCAGCAGCGGATCGACGATGAGCATGCCGATCACGGCCGAGCCGATCCGCGCGGTGTCGCGGGCACGGGCGCGCACGTCGGCGTCGTCGAAGCCCGCGAGGCAGGTCTGCATCGCCGCGAGCGCGGCTGAATAGCCCGCCTCGAGCGTCTGGGCATCCCAGAGCGCGTGCGGATCGAGCGTCTGCCCGGCGTCGAGCGCCGAGGCGGTGGCGAGCACGGCATCGGCCTCCAGCCCGAGCCCGGTGAGGTCGCGGCGGATCTCGTCGACCGGCTGCGTGAGGTTGTCGGGCCGGACCCAGAGCCCGTCGAGCAGCGCGGCGAAGCCGAACAGCGACAGCGCCCGCTCCCTGCGGCGGAGGCTTGCCCGATGCCGCCGCCCCAGATGCGCGGTGTGGACGAGCAGCCAGCCTTCGCGCCACGGCTTCACCCGCTTCGGCAGCGCAACCCAGCGCTGCACCGCGGTGGCGATGGGGGCACCGCGGGCGCCGATCTCGTAGCAGCCGTCGCCGAGCGCCGTGACGTCGCCTCGATCGACGAGCCGCCCGAGCGCGACCCGGATCGCCGGCGCCTCGCAGCCCAGGAGCGCGCCACAGCCCTGCAGCTGCGCCGTCGTGAGCGGAACCGCGGTTGCGGTCAGCACCGACAAGATGGCGCGCTTGGCCGTGACGCGGGCACGCAGCCGGATGGTGAAGGGGTCGGGCAGACCTCGTTGATAGCGGAGCCCGCGCCGCGCGGCAACGCCTGCCCGAGGGAACCAGGCTTGCAATCGAAGTAACACAATGCGACGCTTTGCGACGATGAGCGTTCAGGCGAGCCCGGCACGGGTCCGAGACTTCCTCTCGCGGGACGAGCGTGCGGCGTTCGTCGTGGCCTCCGATCGCGTGGCGTGGCTGCAGGTAGCGGCGAACCTGGGGCTGGTCGGCGGCGCCTTTGCGCTGGCGGGCTTCATTCCCCATCCGGTCACCGCGATCGTGGCGACGCTGGTGCTCGGCGGGCGCTACGTGGGGCTGGGCATCCTCAACCATGACGCGGCCCACAACGCCCTGTTCGCAACCCGCTGGCTCAACCGGGCGATGGGGCGGTGGGTATTCTCAGGCCCCACGCTGCTCGACTTCGACACCTACCGGCGCGGCCACCTCGCACACCACAAGGACTCGGGCACCCGCGAGGACCCGGACCTGCCGTTCGTTCGTGCGTACCCGGTCAGCCGAGCGAGCATGCGGCGCAAGCTGACCCGTGACCTCTCGGGTCGGACCGGGCTGCGCGACAGCCTGTTCTTGCTGGCGATGAGCATCCGCCACGCCCGCGCGCCGTCCTTGGTCGCGCACGCCGTCATGCTGGGCGCGCTGTGGGCCGCCGGCATCGGGTGGACCTACGCGCTGTGGTGGCTGGCGCTGATCTTCGTGGTGCCGGTCTGCCTGCGGGTGCGCGTCATGGGCGAGCACGGCAACGTGCCCAACCTGCTCAGCGCCGACGCCCGCGACCACGCCCGGACCACGCATGCCGGCTGGCTCGCGCGCACCTTCATCGCGCCGAACTACGTGAACTACCACTGCGAGCATCACTTCTTTGCAAGCGTCCCGGGCCACAAGTTGCCCGCGCTTCATCGACTGCTGGTCGAGCGCGGCTTTTACGACGCGCACCCCAAGGCGCGGTCGCCGGGGTATCTCAGCGTCGTGCGGGCCTGCGTCGGAGACCGGGCCGACCGACCCGACCTGGGGGACGTCGGCCGCGGCAAGGCGTCGCTGGCGAACATGGCGTGAGGGGGCGGCGTAACGCTGCGGCGGCGTCCCGGGTATACCGTCGCCATGCGACCGCTCGTTCTTGCGCTGTGTGCCCTGGGTCTGACCGCCGCCTGTGATTCCAAGCCGACGGCGGCGCCCGCCGACGCCGAGCCGGCCGCCCCTGCGACGGCCGAGCCCGCTGCCGAAGCGGCGACGGAAGACCCCGCCGACGATCGAATGGCCGCCGCCCGGGCCGACAAAGAGCGCAAGCTGGCTCGCTGGACGCCGCAGATGCGCGACGACATCGCGGCGCTGCGGGCCACGGCGTGGTCCGACCTGGCGACCGGCATGGACGCCATCTTGAAGAGTGCGCACCGCGAGCCCGGCAACGCCGGCCGCGACGGGTCGCGACGCCCCGCCGAAACCCTCGCGTTCTTCGGCCTGACCCCGAGCATGCACGTCTTCGAGGTCGGGCAGGGCGCTGGTTGGTACACCGAGCTGCTCGCGCCGCTGCTCGCCAAGCAGGGCAAGCTGTACCTGGGGGGCTACGACGCCAACTCCAACGACGCACGGATCCAGAACGCGGCCGAACGCACGCAGCTCTTCCTCGACGGCGCCGCGAACCTGTACGACGACGTCGGCCTGGTCAACCAGACGGTGGACGACCCCAGCATGGGCGCGCCCGACAGCATGGACATGGTTTTGGTCATCCGGATGATGCACAACGTGCACCGGTTCGAGCTGTGGGATGCCTGGATGCCCGCGGCCCACACCGCGCTCAAGCCCGGTGGCGTCCTCGCCGTCGTGCAGCACCGGGCCGCCGACGACGCCAACCCCGACGAGACCGCGCCCAAGGGCTACATGCCCGAGCCCTGGCTG
>JBCCQM010000154.1:0-20023 GCA_039024335.1 Myxococcota bacterium | reverse complement strand
TCGACGTACACAAGCGCTTGCTGGCTGCCTTCGCGGCCCATGACGTCCCGCAGGTGTACGGCTTCGTCAACGCGCAAAAGCTCGAGGGTTCGCCCGAGCTTCGCGCCGCACTCGAAGCCTGGACGGCCGCCGGGCATCCGCTGGGCAACCACACGTTCACGCACCCGAGCCTGCGGTCGACGTCGGTGGCGGACTACTACGACGACATCGCGAAGAACGAGCCGCTCCTCGACGAGCTGGCGCTGGGGGGTACGCGCGTGCCGACGTTTCGCTATCCGTTCTTGCTCGAGGGGATGACCCGGCAGGACACGCTCGCCATCCGCGACCACCTCACCGAACGCGGCTATCGCATCGCGCCGGTCACCATCGACTTCTACGACTGGGCGTTCAATCCTCCGTACGCCCGCTGCGTCGAGCAGAACAACGAAGCCGCGATCGAGGCGCTGCGAAAGACCTTCCTGTCTCACGCCCTCGAGATGCTCGACTGGGCCGACGCTGCGGCCATCGATCTGTACGGGCGCCGCGTCCCGCACGTGCTGCTGCTGCACTCGGGGGCTTTCGGCGCCGAGATGATCGAACCGCTCCTCGTGGCGATGGAGGCGCGCGGCGTGGAGTGGGTCTCGCTCGACACGGCGCTGGCCGACCCGATCTACGCCGAGCTCCCGGTCCACGACGGCCGCAACCAGGGCACGCTGCTCGAGCAGGTCATCGACGCAGGCGGCGCGCCGCACCCACCCTGGAACGGCCACCCGGATGCGCTCCTCGCGGTCTTGTGTAGCAAGCCCCGCTGAAACGGCCGCAGAAGGCGTTTTCGGGCCTGCTCGAGTTTTTCGGCCCAACCGGGAACCTTCACCCACCCTCAACGCACTACATGCCCGAGTCTCCATCGGGAACGCGCTTGTCGGTCAAGTGCCTGGTTTGCTGGCCGTGCTTCCATTTGGCATGCCGGGTCGAACTCTCTCCCCACCCTCGTTCGAGTTCCCGAGGAGACTCTGTTTTAGCGTCCCGTGACGGGCGGCTCAGCGAGTGTCTCGATAGGCGAGCACTTTGAAGCCGCCCGTGGGCGCGTGCTCGAGGATCGAGCCGAGCATGACGAGCGTCATCTCGTTGCCCTCGCCGTTCTTCACCACGAGCGTGGGGCGGCGGTGCAGCGTGGCCTTGGGCCGCTCGGCGACTTCTTTCACGTCGATCCGGACGTACGTGAGCGACTGCCCCCCGTAGCGTTCGAGCGCGGTCTTCATGTCGCCCTTCGACTCCCCGTGAAGCTCGCTCCACGAGAGGTCGGCGCCGAACTTCAACGCGTTCGGATGGTTGATCGTGATGGGAAAGAAGCGCTCTTTGTACTCGGTCTCGGTCAACGCGAGCTTGGCGAGCGCCTCACCGTCCTCGGCGTTGAGCGCCTCGACCAAGGCCTGCCCCAGCGCATCCATCGACTCCGCAGCGTCGGCCATCGGCGCGTCGCCCACGTCGACCCCGGAGAAGTCGAGCGGCTTCTTGGGCTTGGGCACATACGGCTTGTTGAAGCGCGGGTCGTCCTTGGCCAGCGGTGGCCCGGCCTTCTTCTTGGCCGCCTTCGCATCACCCGTGGGCTTGGAGGCCGCCGGTGCAGCGGGTGCCACCTCGGCCTCGGCACCATCGTCGCACGCGGTCACCAGCAGCGCGGCAAGAGCGATCCAGGCACGTTGCATGGGCGTGCTGTAGCACGCCACCGATCAAGTCTCGATGATCTTTTGCCCGGCCTCGACGGTGCTCTTTTCCGTCTGGGGATCGAGCTCCAGCTTGAACGGGACCTTGAGTCCTTTGGCGCAGCCGGGCCGCGACTCGATCGCCGCGAGCCAACGCTGCACGTGGGTGAACGGCTCGATCGACACGCCCGCCCAGTCGTGGATGCGGACCCACGACCAGTTGGCGATGTCGGCAATCGAGAAGTCACCGGCGAGATACTCCTCGTTCGCGAGGTGTCCATCGAGCACGCCGTACAGCCGCGCGGTCTCCTTCTGATAGCGGGAGATGGCGGCTGGAATCTTTTCGGGGAAGTAGCGGAAGAACACGTTCGCCTGCCCCTGCATCGGCCCCACGCCCCCCATCTGGAACATGAGCCACTGCAGCACGACAGAGCGTCCCTTGGCGTCGGTGGGGAGAAGCCGGCCAGTCTTCTCGGCCAGGTAGATCATGATCGCGCCCGACTCGAACACCGCGAAGTCATCGGCGTCGCGATCGACGATCGCTGGAATGCGGCCGTTGGGGTTGAGCGCCAAGAAGGCCGGCTCCTTCTGCACGCCCTTGCCGATGTCGACCGGCTTGACCTCGTACTCGAGGCCGAGCTCTTCGAGGGTGCAGGACGCCTTCCAGCCGTTGGGCGTGGCCCAGGTGTACAGCTCGATCATCGACTTCGGGACGCCGCGAGGAGCCGACAAGTTACGGCGAACCACGAAAAAGGGCCCGCCGAAGCGAGCCCTTCTTGCGCGATGGGCTGGCCGCAGCCAGCATCGGATTAGATGGCGTAGTTGGTCCAGCCGAGGGTCCAGTTGTCGCCGCCGGGCTCGACAGCACCGACGTAGTCGGTTGCTTCGAAGCTGCCGCCTGGGGCAACCGCGCCGGACTCGACGGGCGAGCCAGCCATGGGTGCAACGTCGGGGTTGCCCCACTCGGCCGAGCCAAGCATCGGGTCGGCTTCGCTGTTGCCACCGTCGTCGATGAAGGTCTGGAGGTCGTCGGCGGTCCAGGTCACGTCGGAGCCCTTCTCGTCGTCGACGCCCGGAGCACCCGAGCCGAAGTAGATGTTGCCTTCGATGACGATGCCGCCGCCTTCAGCGATGGCCTGGGTCTCACTGTTCTGAAGGAACACGAGCTCGTTGGTGAAGTTGCCGAAGACCGAGTTGACGAGCTTCGCCTCGGTGCCCTCTTTGAGGGTCATGCCCTTCGACTTGTCGCCGTTGGCGCCCGAGCCGACGATGGTGCCGTTCGAGACGGCGGGCGAGGTGGTCGGGGTGGCCGAGAAGTCGGTGCCCTGGTTGCTCCACTCGAACGCGTTGTCGCCGATGGCGGGGTCCTGGTGGATGAAGACGTACTGAAGCTCGCCCTGGTAGCCCTGGTCGCAGTCGATCGAGTCGTCTTCCGCACCGGTCACGATGAGGTGGTCACCGTCGAAGGCGCCGCCGAACATCTCGATACCGTCGTCCGCGCCCATGTGGACCTGGACGTGGTCGACCGAGGTGTCGGTTCCGCAGGAGTAGAACGTGATGCCGTTGAGCTCGGAGCCCTCGGCGATCGCGAAGCCAGCCCACTCGACGCGGAGGTAGCTGAGCGCGCCACAGTTGTGCGCAGTGTCGTCGCCACCGTAGGACGGCGGGTTCGCGAAACCTTCGGCCTGGCCGGAGCCGCCCTCGAGGTTCACGGGGGCGTCGCCGAGCATGACGAAGCCGCCCCAGTCGCCGCGGCCGCGCGAGCCTTCAGCCTGAATCGAGGTCATGACGATCGGCGCATCGGCGGTGCCCTGCGCGTCGATGCTGGCGTCCTGGTCGATGACCAGCGCCGAGCCTTCGGTGCCCTTGATGGTGGTGCCGGGCTCGATGGTGAGCGTTCCGCCGTTGACGAAGATGATGTCGGTGAGGACCCAAATCGTGTCGCAGGTGAGCATCATGTCACCTTCGATGTTCCCCGAGATTTCCATCGTGGGACCATCGTTGGGGTCGGCGCAGCCGGTCGGGACGTCGTCGGTGTCACCGGTGGGGTCGGTGTCCGTGGCGGTGGTGTCGGGGTCCGTCGTCTCGGTCTCGCCTTCGCTCTCGCTCTCGGTCGAGGCGGTGGGATCCGTCGTCTCGGTGTCGCCAGTGGGGTCCGTCGTGCTTTCCGTGTCGGTCGACTCGGCGCCGGTATCTTCGTTGTTGGTGTCATCGCCGCAGGCCGTCAGGAGAGCCGCAGCAACAAGGAATCCAGAAAACTTTTTCATCGGGAATCGCTCCTCTTGGGGGACGTGCGTCCGCAGCACGCGGGCCGGGTTATGGCCGGAACGGGTGACGTCGCGAGTACGGAAAAGCGAACTGATCGTCACATCAAGTTACGAATACGCAACAGGCTCGTCCTGACCTAGAGGACCTACTCTTCCTCATCGCGATCGCCCCGATCGAAGCTGTAGGACAGGCCGATCGTGAACGTCAGGCCCTCCTTCCAGCTCTCGAGGACGCGGTCTGCCTGTGTCCATTCCCACGAGGCGTTCGCAAGGTTCTGCGCCGACAAGTCCAACACCAGGCCCTTGTACAGACGCTGCGAGAACGTCACGTCGACCTTGTGACGAGGTTCCAGATACACGTCAGGCAGACCGAGGCCGCCGACGTAGGTGATCTTCTCCCCCTCGATGTTGTACAGAACGCGCGCTCCAGTACCGCTGTTGTCGTTTTCGTAGTCGAGATACGCGTTCACGACGAATGGCGACTGGTCCTGCAGGGGCCGCTCGCGGGAGGTTGAAACGTCGCTCGCGCTGAGCACGTCGCACTCGTTGTCAGGCGACGGCTCACACCGCGGCCGCAACTGCACCCGCGAGCGCAAGAGCGTGAAGTTGGCCCCGATCGAGAAGTCGTCGAGCGACTTCCAGATGAACTCCAGGTTCTTTCGCGCCTCGAGTTCGAGGCCGAAGTTCTGGGCAGCGTCTGCGTTCCGATAGCTCGCCAAGAACGGGATTCGCGGCAGCTGAACCTGCTCGATCGGCTCGTCGAGAAACTTGTAGAAGAGCGAGGCGGCGATGACTTCGCTACTGCTGGGGAACCACTCCCAGCGAAGGTCGGCGTTCCAGATCTTGGTCTGCGCAAGGGCTGGGTTACCGACGACCTCGGTACCACCGACGAAGTCCGTGAACGCAAACGGTGCGAGTTCCCTGAACTCCGGGCGAGCCAGCGTGCGGGACCCGACGATTCGGATGTTCTGCTTGTCCGTGGGCGAGAAGATCAGAGATACGGACGGGAGCACGTCCAGGTTCGAGACCTCGACCTCTTCGAGCAGCTCGTCGGGCTCGTCGTCGGGCTCCGCATATGGATCGAACGGCTGCACGCGAATCGTGCTCTGCTCGAGACGCGCGCCGCCGGCAATCTTGAACCACCGCACCAGCGGCAGCTCGGTCATCGCGTACCCCGCGTATATCTCTTGCGACGCGCGGTAGTTATCGGTCGCGCGGGTCGCCTCTTGCAGGAAGAAGGCGTTCTCATCGGGCGCCCCACCGATGGTGGAGTTGTTGATGATGTTGCCCGTGCCCGGGGGAATCAGCTCCGTCACGCCGCCCTGAAACAGGAACCGGCGCACGTCGAACTGGCGCTGCTTGCCTTCGACCCAGGCTCCAGCCTTCACCTTGCCCTTGAGCTGGTTCCACTGCTTGAACGGCATCGTCACGTTTGCGGCGCCGCTCTCGGTGTGGTCGGTCAGGTCCAAGAAGGTCTGCTTGCCGCCCTCGTTGCCGCGGTCGAAGATGTACTCACCGTCGCCGTCGGCATCGGTGAAGAAGTTCTCCCGAATGGCGGGGTCGTCGCGTCGGGCCTGTGCATAGGACCCAAACCAGTCGACGGTCAGCCCCTTGGCCTTGGGGAACTCGTGCTTACCCCCCAACCGGGTCATCGCGATCGACCGCATGATGTATCGAATGCGGGTGGAGATGACGGGGTCAGGACCCGACACGTTCCGCGCGATACCGTCGAGCTGGCGCGTCTCGTCCTCCGCCTCACGCGAGTAAAACCCAAGCGCTTCGATGCGGTGGTTCTTGTTGGGGTCGTACTTGACCAGCCCCACGGTCGACCAACCGACGGTGAACCGCGTGCGGCGGCCGTTGTAGTTGACCTGCGGGGTCTCGGCCAGATTCTCGCCGTCGCTGAGCGAGAACTGCCGAATCGGGTCTTCGAAACGGTGCGTCTGGTGCTGGTTTTTGTACTTCGCGGAGACGAGGAAGCCGAGCTTGCTGTCTTCCCCGTGCGGCTCGAAGCCATAGCCAGCCGTGGCGTTCACGCCGAAGTTCGGCGGCGCCGTACCCGTCCGCATCCGCGTGTCCGTGTACATGGCATCGCCGAACGCTTCGATCTCCTCGGGCGTGTACACGGGCTGGAAGTCGTCGTCGAGCACACCTCGGCTGGCGGGCGTGTTCGTAGGCAGGTTGCCCGGGAGCCCCCGCGGGATGTTTCCGAAGCCGAACGCGTCCTCGGCCGGAAACGATCCGTTCGTCAGCATCTGGCGAAACGTGGTCGCCGAGTTGAAGCCGACGTTCGCGCCCGCCGACACGATGAGGTCGTCGGGCACTTCGCGGCTCTCGAGCTGAATCGATCCGCCGGCAAAGTCGCCGGGCACGTCGGGCGTGAACGTCTTCTGGACGTTGATCGCCGACAGTGCAGAGGACGGAAAGATGTCGAGCGGAACGGTCCGCAGCTCCGGCTCGGGGCTTGGAACGCGCGCACCGTCGAACAGCGTGTTGACGTAGCGGTGGCCGAGACCGCGCACAAACAGATAGCGACCCCCGACCACGGTCACCCCGACGATGCGGCGCGCAACGGCACTCGTCGAGCCACCGCCCGACTTGGAAATCTCGTCGCGACTCATCAGGTCGCGGGCCGCAGCCGACTCTTTGCGCTGCAGCAGCCGGGCGCCCTCGCTCTCGCGGTTCATCTCCGCCTGCACGAGCACGGTCTGCCCCGCGCCCTCGAGCGGCTTGAGCTCGCTGTTGATCGTTTGGGTGTCGCCCTCTTCGATGACGACGTTCGAGACGCGACGCGGCTGGTTCGCGTCGGAGCGAATACGCATCTCCCAAGTGCCGACGGGCAGCTCGAGCGTGTACTCGCCGTTGGCGTCGGTCTTCGTCTTGTACTCGGTGCCGATCGCCTCCACGTACGCGCCGATGAGCGGCTCGCCGGTGGTGGAGTCGAGCACGCGGCCGGTCACCGTGCCCGCTTTGCCGCGCACCTTCTTGGTCTCGACCTTGAGCTCCTCGGCAAGCGCCTCTTCGTCCTCGGTCAGGTCGACGAAGTCGAACTCGAAGTCGCCCTCTTCGGCGTCTTCTTCGACCTCCGCCACCGCAGGCGGCTCGGGCTCGGGCTCGGGCGGCGCAACGTCCGGTGGCGGTGCCTCTTCGGAGAGTTCGGCGGGCGGGGCCTCGCTGGGTGCTGGCGCAACGACCTCAACCTCGGCCGCATCGGGCTTTGGCGACGTCTCAGGTCCCTCATAGTCGCGACGCAGCGCGGGCGCGTCGTCCTCCACCTCTGCCGCGAGAGCATCGATGGGCGCAAGAAGGACGGCGCCGCAAAGCAGCGCCGAGCCGGACCAATCTCGGGTGCGAGACATCGGTTTACTCGAGTTTCTTGGTGATCATCACCACCGGTGCGGCACCACCCACGCGGGCAAAGTCCACACCTTGAAGGACGCGGCCGTATGCGACGTCATCTTGTCCGTCGACGTAGAGCACGTTGTCCGGGCGCGCATTGAACATGCGCTTGAGGCGGCTGCTCAGCTCGGCCTCTTCGATACGGACCGAGTTCACTTCGTACGAACCATCGACGTTGACCGACAGCACCAGCGGCTTACTGGGGTCGTTCGCAGCGTCGAGCTGCTGGTCGGTCTCGTCCTTCGGCGGGAGGCGAACCTCGAAGCCCTCGGTGACGACCGGCGCAAGCACCATGAAGATGATGAGGAGCACGAGCACCACGTCGACGAGCGGCGTGACGTTCATGTCGGGCTTGACCTTCGTCTTGCCGTTTTCGTTTCCGACCGACATGCCCATGGTTCAGCCGTTCTCCTCGCTCCACTCGGCGCTGACCCCTACGGCCAGCGACACGGTGGGGAATCCGATCTCCTGCACATCGCGGAAGAAGTCGCGGACGATCGCGTACCGAAGCCCCGCATCCGCCCGCAGCAAAACGCGTTGGTCGGGGTCGCGCTGGTACTCACCGCGCAGGCCGTTCAGCGCCACTTCGCGCGCCACATCGGACTCGTCCCATGTGTAGACCTCGTTGAGGTCGATCGTCACGGTGAGCGGTTCGGAGTCGTCCTCACTCTTGTCGGCCGTGTCGACCTTCACCATCTCGACTGGTTTGCCCGGCTGCACGTCCGGGAGCACGACCATGAAGATGATCAGAAGCACCAGCACCACGTCGACGAGCGGCGTGACGTTGATGTTGGGCTGCGCGCCCTTCTTCTTGCCGCCGCTACTGAGCTGAGCTCCCATGTGCGATCTCCAGGTAGTCGACCAGCTCGCTCGCGGCGTGCTGCATGGTCTGGTCGAAAGCGTCGAACTTGGTGTTCAGGAAGTTGAACACCAGCACGGCCATGATCGCGACGACGAGGCCGACGGCGGTGACGATGAGCGCTTCGGCAATACCGGCCGAGACAGCACCAATGCCGCCGCCACCGGCAGCCGCGATGCCCTGGAACGCCGTGATGATCCCGATGACCGTACCGAACAGACCGATGAACGGAGCCGTCGAACCTGTCGAGGCGAGGATGCCCATGCCGCGGCGGGCTTCGGTCCCCATCATCTCGAGCTTCCGGTTGAGCTCGCGACGCGCCATCTCGACGGGGCCAACCGCCTTGTCATCGACGTTGGCGCGATACGACTCCAGGCCGAACTTGAGCAGGCGCGGCAGCGGACCGCTTGCGAAGTCCTTGCCACGCGTCAGGTCGTAGAGCGTATCGATCTCCTTGGCCTCCATCAGCGGTCGCGCTTTGTTCGCGAATGAAACGCTGATGCGATGCGCCTTGAGGAGCACCAAGAAGCGCTCGATGGCAACGAACGCGCTGGCAATGCCCATGGCGACCAGCGAAATCGCCACGGCCTTGGACAAGATGCCCATCTCTGCCCAGATTTCTGCGAGGGAAAGTTCCATCGTTTCGCTCCTTTTCTTTCGCGAGGTTCAGTCGGTGAGCTCGAAGGGAATGTTGACCTTGTGCCAAACCGAGATCGGCTTGCCTTCGAGCGTGGCTGGCTTGAACTTCCAGCCTTTGACGACCTTGATCACGGCCTTGAGGAACGAGCCGGCTGCCGCCTTCTGCTCGTCCTCAGTGGTCGCGCTGGTCTTCTTGGAGAGCACTTTGGCGCCGCGAACCGAGCCATCCCGGTGCACGTGCAGCTTGAGAACGACGCGGCCCGTGATGCCCTCGTCCCGAAGTTTCTTCGGGTACTTTGGCTGAGCGTTGCTCGCCAGGGGCTTGGGCACGGTCGCGTTCTCGGGACGGTCGATCGGCTTCGTCGGGTCGATCGGCGTCTTCTTCTTGCGCTTCTTTTTCGGCTTCGGCTTCTCGGCGGCACGCGCCTTCGGCTTTTTCGAGTCGCCGGTCTTCGACGTGCTCCTGGACTTGCCCGTGCCCCCGCCAAACCCCGTGCGGTTCGTGCGTCCGTCTTCGGGGATTTCGTAGACCTTCTCCTGGTCCGTCTCCGCCGCGGCCTCGGTGGGCATCTCGAGCGGCGTGCTCGGCTTGGGCCGCGGCGTGGGCTTCTTGACCCGCTTCACCTTCGCGTTCGGTGGGGGCGGAGGCGGCGCTTCAGCCTCGGGAGCCTCTTCCTCTTCAGGTTCGGGCTCCTCTTCCTCCTCGACCGCAAAGTCGCTGAGCTCGGGGTCAGCCAGGCCAACCTCGACGGTCTCCTCTTTTCGCTCGAGTTGGGCGATGTAGACCGCGCCACCAGCGAGCAGAATGCCCAGCGTGATCGCGCTCGGCATGATCCTCCGCTCGAAGAACCAGCCTTGGAGCTCTGGGCGAAACCCGTCGAACATGGGCCGGCGCAATATGGAGGCCGGTCGTGGCTCGGGCGTGTCGAGTTTGTCTCGGCTGCGTGACAAGGCCACAAAGCGCAAAGGCCCCACCTGAGTTGACTCAAGCGCCGTGCGTTCAGGTTTGGCGCGAGGACCAACGCTGGCGTTCGTCTCCGGAATGTCACGAAGTCCGCTCGGCTCCGTCACAATCGCGAGCGAACGTTCCGTGCTTGGCGATGCTCCGCATCCTTTGCGGAGGCGTCACGATGTTGTCACGGACCCAGTGGTAACCAGCGCACCGTGACAGCCACCATCCTCATCGTCGATGACGAGCCGGATCTCGCCAACACGGTCCAGTTCGCCCTGGAGCGGGAAGGGTGGCGCACACTCGTTGCGCACGACGGACAGTCGGCACTGAGCGCGGCCGCGGGTGATCCGATCCCCGACCTGGTCCTGCTCGACCTGATGCTCCCCGACATGTCGGGCACGGATGTGTGCCGCGTGCTGCGAGCGGCGGAAGAGACCAAAGACGTGCCGATCGTGATGGTCACCGCGAAAGATGACGAGATCGATCGCGTGGTGGGTTTCGAGGTCGGTGCCGACGACTACGTCGCCAAGCCCTTCTCGATGCGTGAGCTGCTGCTTCGCGTCAAAGCGATTCTGCGCCGACTCGACAAGCCGCGCGTCTCCACGGCCGAGCTCGCCTTCGGTCGCCTCAAGATCGACGCCGCAGGGCATCGCGTTTGGGTGGACGACGCAGAGGTGCTGCTGACCGCGCTCGAGTTTCGCCTGCTGAATACGTTCCTCAGCCGCAAGGGTCGGGTGCAAACCCGCGACGCGCTCCTGCACGACGTCTGGGGACACACCCCGGGCCTGCCGACGCGGACCGTCGACACCCACGTACAGCGCCTGCGGAAAAAGCTGGGCCCCGCGTCGGACTACATCGAGACGCTGCGGGGCGTCGGATATCGCTTCCGCACCACCACCATGCCCGAAGCCTGAGCGGCGCGCGGGTATGCTGGCCCGGATGCATCCCGGCGCTCCCTCGCTGTGGCTCGACGAAGCCCCCGGTACGCGGCTCGAACCGCTCGAGCCTAGGTCGCACCGCGTCGACGCGCTCGTCATTGGACTCGGCATCACGGGAGCGACCGCCGCGCTCGAGCTTGCCGAAGCCGGGGTCAGCGTCCTTGCCCTCGATGCGCACGGCCTGGGCTGGGGAGCCTCGGCGCGCTCGGGCGGCTTCCTCCTCGTCGAACACGCCATCGAATACCCCGATCGGCGCCGGCGCTTCGGCGAGGACCGCATGCGCGTGGTGGTGGAGATGGCGCGCGCCAACCATGCCCTCGTCGAATCTCGCTTCGCACAAGGGGGTGAGCATCGTCGATGCGGCAGCCTGATCCTGCCGATGGCCGACGACCCAACCGAGCAGGAGACGCTGACCGAAGCCGCCCGCTTGCTGCAGGCCGACGGCGTCCCGTGCGAGACCGGCGTGCGCCTCGAAGGCTTCGACGCGTTCGCGCCGGGCGTTGCCATTCCCGAAGATGGCGAAGTCCACCCGGGCAAGCTGCTCGCCACCATCGGCCGTGAAGCTGCGAACGCGGGCGCCCAGCTTCGGCAGGGCCACGTCACCGCGCTCGACCCCCAAACACGCCGCGCCCACGTCGGCGACACGACCATCGACTACGGCGTGGCGGTGGTGGCGGTGAACGCCTGGACGCGCGCCCTCGTCCCCGACATCGCCATCGAGCCGCAGCGAGCACAGATGCTGGCCACGGCACCGACCGGGTCCGGCCGCACGATCGGCCCCGTCTGCTACGCCTGCTGGGGGTACGACTACTTCCGCCAGCGCGAGGACGGACGCGTCATGCTCGGAGGACGACGCCACCTGCACCGCGACGCCGAAGTGACGGACGACTCCGTCCCCACGCCCGCGGTGCAAGCAAGCCTCGACCGCTACCTCAGCGACCACCTCGCGCCGATGGGCCCGCTGCAGGTGCAGGCGCGCTGGTCGGGCATCATGGGGTTCAGCCCGGACGAGCTTCCGTTCTGGGCGCCGCTGTCCGACGCGTCGGGCGCGGACAACACCCACGTCCTCGGCGGCATGACGGGCCACGGCATGGGCCTGGGCGGCGTGTGTGGCCAGACGATTGCCGCCCGCTGCCATGCCACGCCGTCCGAGGCGCTCCAGCGGCGCGCCGACCTGCTCCACGTGAATCGACTGCGCACCGCGTAAGTCGCAAGACATCGCGCGCAGCAACCGTGCGCGACTTCGTCGTCTTGGGCAGCGGTAGACGTTTTCACCGTTTCCCCCATCACACACTCTCCTCCCCCGGCCCCAAACGCCTACCTCATACTGGCGAGGGGGGAATCGATGAGCGTAGTTCGAACTGTCATGGCCGGTGCGCTGGCCAGCATTGCGGTCTCCGGCTGCTACGCGGGCGCCCGCGTGTCGCTCGACACCGATGGGGCCGATGGAGGACCGGGCGGCTCGGGTGCCGACTCGGCGGGCGACGAGACCGCGGGCGATGAAACCGATGGCACGGACCCGGATGCACCCACCGCGGAGTGCGACGGGATGGTCTTCGACCCGGGGCCGAACCTCGCGCGGCGACTGACCGTCTTCGAGTACGGCAACACCGTCGAAGCCGTCTTCGGCGTCGACATCCGCGACGAGGCCGTCGAGCAGCTTCCGGCCGAGCTCCGCGCGGATGGCTTCACCAACACCACCAGCGGGCTCATCACGACCCTGGCCCACATCGAGGCCTACGACGCGCTTTCGGCCGTCACGCTCGAGCGCATGCCCGACCTTGCCGGCTTCGTGGGGCAATACACATCCTGCCAGGAGTTCACGCCCGCGTGTGAAACCGAGTTCGTCGAGTCGCTCGGCCTGCGCGCCTTTCGGCGGCCGGTCACCGAAGACGAACGCGATGCCTTGGTCTCGGTGTTCGGGGCTGCCCAAGACGAGGGCGAAGGCTTCGTCGAAGGCGCGGGCCTGGTCATCCAGGCGATGATGCAGAGCCCCGCGTTCCTCTACCGCCTCGAGGACGAGCGCTCCGGCGTTGGGGCGCGCTCGCTGAGCAGCTACGAGCTCGCAACGCGCATGAGCTACCTGATCTGGGCGGGTCCTCCCGACGAGGTCCTGCTCGACGCCGCCGCTCAAGACACGCTGCAAACCGACGCGGAGATCGAAGCCCAAGTCGACCGCATGCTGGCGACCCCTCAGGCTCGCGATGCGTCGGCCTCCTTCGTCGGGGACTGGCTCAACCTGGCGCGGATGGACGGCCTGCCGCGCGACACCGAGCTGTACCCGGGCTGGACCACGAGCATCGCCGACGCGATGGTCGACGAGACCCAGCGATTCTTCGAAGCCCTCGTCTGGGAAGACGACCGGGCGCTGATGGACCTGTTCATCGCCCAAGAAGCGTGGCTGACCCCGGACCTGGCCACGTACTACGGCCTCACGCCCCAAGGCGAAGGCCTGCAGCACTACGACGTCTCCGACCGTCCCGAGCGCGGCGGCCTGCTCACGCAGGGCAGCCTGCTCACCATCGGCGGCAACGAGAGCTCGATGGTGGCTCGCGGCCTGTTCTTGTTCGAGAACGTTCTGTGCCAGCACCCCACCTCACCGCCACCGGGCGTCGACACCACGCCGCCCCAGCTCGAGCCGGGAAGCTCGCAGCGCGACCTCTCCGAGACGCGCACGACCAACCTCACCTGCGCCGGCTGCCACCTGCAGTTCGAGCCGCTCGCGTGGGGCCTGGGCCGCTACCAGGGTGACGGCTCGTTCGCCGCGCAAGACCACCTCGGCAACCCGCTGCGCGAAGACGGGTTCGTCATCCTGCCGGGCTCGACCGACCGCATCGAGTACCAAAACGGCGCCGAAATGATGGAGCTGCTCGCGGGCGCCGACGCCACGCGGGAATGCTTGGCGAGCAAGGCGGCACAGTTCGCCATCGGTCGCGCACTCACGGGCAGCGACACCTGCTCGATGGAACAACTGCAAACGCGCTTTGCCGAGAGTCCCGGCACGTGGCGAGACCTCGTCGTCGCGATCGCGCTCAGCCCGGGCTTCCGCTCGGTGAGGGTGGAGGAGTAGACGATGCGATATCGAAAGGTGATGCCTCGGCGCGCGTTCCTGCGTGGCGCCGGAACCGTAGCCATCGGCCTGCCCTTCTTGGGCGCCATGCAGAGTCGCTCCGTGTGGGGTGGAGGCGACGAGCCCCCGCACCGCGCGTTCAACCTGTTCTTCGGGCTGGGCTGCCCCACCCCACTGCAGACCGAGGGCCTCGCTGGCCCGCTCGAGCCGCTCGGCGAGGTGCTCGACGACCTGCTGATCGTGCGCGGGGTCGACCACGTGCGTGGTGACGTCCCAGGCGCCAACGCCCACTTCGACGGGGCGACCTGCTCGTTCAACGCGATCCCCTCGGCGGGCGAAGTCCAGGCCGGCGGTCCCACGATCGACCAGGTCCTGCGGCGCCAGCTGTATCCCGACGGCCAGCCCGTCGGCGTGATCCCGACGCTGCTCGGCGGCACCTGGTTCCGCCGAAGCCGTCCAGGCCGCTACCTGCACTCGTGGAACGAAGACGGCTCGCCCGCCGACCTTCCGTTCGAGCGCCCCGAGGACCTCTTCGACCGCATCTTCGGCAAGGGCCTGCCCGACACCGAAGACCCCGATGCCGAAAAGCGCCTTCGCCAGAAGCGCAGCGTGCTCGACTCGGTGCTGCCGCAGTACCAGCACCTCATGAGCGACGCGAGCAACCTGGGCACCTCATCCCGGGCGCGAATCGCCGATCACCTCGACAACATTCGCGAGCACGAGCAGCGCATCTTCGGCGACACGCCCGAGTGCGAGGTGCCCACCGAGCCGCAGCCCTCCACGCTGCCGCACGAGGGCGCCGCCGACCCCGACGGCAGCGGCATCGACATCACCGTCGAGGCGCTCACCTCCGAATGGCGACTGATGGCCGACCTCTACGCGCTCGCGATCCAGTGCGACGTCGTGCGCTTCGGCGGGCTCACGTACCTGGCCGCAGGCGAGCGCATTCGGCTCTCGGGCGACTACGTCTACCAGGGCGAGCTGCTGCACCAGTTCGACGACATGGGCATCCGCGGCCAAGGCGGCGCGTCGGGCTGCAGCCACGAGTGGTGGCACGAGTTCAACGAGAACGCGGAAAACCTGCAGATGCGCATGCACGTGCACCTGAAGATGCGCGAGCTCGTCTACTTCATGAAGAAGCTCGACGACCCCACGTACGCCGACGCCAACGGACAGACGATCCTGCACAACGCGCTGATCTCGATCTCCACCGAGTCGGGCGATGGCCGTCACAACGACATCGAGCGCGAACTCAGCGGCATCTTCCACGCCTTTACCACCGCGGGCGGGCGCCTGCGCTCCGGTGAGATCGTCGACGCCAACGCCGAAGGTCTCGACGTCTACAACACCATCGTGCAGCAGGCCTTTGGCCTGGACTACAAGATGGGCCCCGCCGACCGCCCCGTGAACATCGTCGACACGATCCTGCCGTAGCTGCGGGTCCGAAAAAACGCCGGCCCCCACCATCGGGAGCCGGCGCAGCGGGATTCAGGAGAAATCGAGCTACGGGCAGCCGCCCTGGCTGTCCCAGCGGTCTTCGCAGCTGCAGACCGTGCCGTCGTCGCGCGGGACCCAGCCGTCTTCGTTGGCGTCGGGGCGGGTCGGGTCGCACTGGAAGCTGTTGGTGCAGCTCCCCTCATGGAAGGTGTTGCCGTTGCTCGACAGGCACGACGCGCCTTCGGGCTGTTCGGTCGGCTCGCAGGCCCCGGGGAAGACGCCCAGCACGTTGGCCTGGCACTCCGCAATGGCGCCTTGGCACGCGTTGACGTCGGAGCCATCCTCCACGACCTCGCACTCGGGCAGGTCTTCGCACGACTCGCACGCCTCGAGCGCGCCGCCGATGAACCCGTCGCAGGTGGCGACGGGCAGGCTCTCGACCACGGCCAGGCACGAGGCGTACTCGGCCAGGCAGGCGCGGTCGTCGTCGCGACAGTCCTCGTAGGCCGCCGTGCAGCTGGGCGAGGCGCATGGGTCGAGCAGCTCGGTGTCGCTGCCGCAGTTGCCCGGCAGCAGGCCGAGTCGATCCCAGTGGCACTCGGCCATCTCCGACAGGCAGTTGTAGTAGTCCGACGCGTCGCCGAGCGACTCTTCCTCGCACGAGGGCACGTCCTCGCACGACGCACACACGGCCGCGACGTCCCCGGAGACGTCGTCGCAGTCGACCAGGGGAAGCTCGTCGACGGCCGCCAGGCAGCCCGCGTGGTCGCGGTAGCAGTCGTGTGCGTCGCCACCGTCGAGCAGGCACTGGTCCAGCACCGGGTCGCAGCTCTCGGACTCGCAGGATCCGGCCGCGTCATCCGCCTTGCCGCCCGGACCCGGATCCGCATCGCCGCCCGTGTCCGCAGGCTCGGAGGCGTCACATGCGCCAAGGGTGAGGCCAAGGAGGGTCAGGCTGAGAAAACGGCGAAACTTCGTGCTCATGGCGGTAATCCGGTCCCTGGGGTCACGGCGTCGGTCGCCGCCCCCGATGTCATCCACTGAGTGACATTCACCTACATTTTGTTGCGTCCCGGTCCGCAGTTTTTTTGACCGTGGGCCCGTTGCTTCGTTCCGCGCGCGCGGGCATGCCTGCTGCATGGCTTCGTCGATCGAGCTGCGTCCCCCCCGCGATCTCGACTGGACCCTGCCGGTTCCGGGCTCGAAGAGCATCACGAACCGCGCGCTGCTGTTCGCCGCCCTTGCCGATGGCACGTCGACGCTGCGCGGCTGGCTCGACGCCGACGACACCAAGCACATGCGCGCCTGCCTGGACGCGCTTGGGGTATCGGTCACCGAACGCGATGGAGCGCTGCACGTCGAGGGATCCGGTGGACCGTTCCGCGCCGCCGACCCGGTCGAGCTTTACGTGGGCACCGCCGGCACCGTCGCACGCTTCTTGTTGGCGGCCGTCGCTGCAAGTCCGATCCGCGCGACCATGGACGGAACGCCGCGAATGCGCGAGCGCCCGATGAAGATGCTGCTCGACGGCCTGACCGCGCAGGGTGTCTCCTTGGAACACGTCGGAGATCCCGGGTTCCTTCCCGTGCGCGTCGGGCCTGCCGACACGCGTCTGCCCGGTGGCGAGGTCCGCCTCTCCCGCCCGGCGAGCTCACAGTTCGTCTCCGGCCTGGTCGTCGCCGCAACGCTTGCCGAAGCCCCGACGCGCATCGTGCTCGAGCAGGGCACACCCGCGCGGCCCTACGTCGACATGACCCTGCGCTGCCTCGCGTCGTTCGGCGGCGCTGCACACTGGGACGGCGACACGGTCGTCGTGGAACCCGCGCCGCTTCGCGGACTCGACTACGAAGTGGAGCCGGACGCCTCGGCCGCCAGCTACCCGCTCACCCTCGCCGCGATGCACGGCGGTCGCGCCACCGTGGCGTTGGGCTCGGACAGCATGCAGGGCGACGCAGGCTTTGCGCACGTACTCGGGTCCATGGGCGCGCGGGTGTCCCAAACTGCCACGCGCACGACGGTCGAGGGCGTGGGACGCTTGCGGGGCGGAACGTTCGACCTCACCGACATGCCGGACATGACGCTGACGCTTGCCGTCGCGGCGCTTCATGCCGACGCGCCCGTACGCATCGAGGGCGTGGAGATCCTGCGTCACCACGAGAGCGATCGGCTCGCGGTGGCCGCCACCGAGCTGCGTAAGCTCGGCGCTACCGTCGAAGAGCGTCAAGACGGCCTCACCGTGGTTCCACCCGAGCAGGGCGTACAGCGAGGCGCCATCATCGACACCTACGATGACCACCGCGTCGCCATGGCGTTCGCGATGGCCGGTCACGTCAGCATCGCCGACCCCGAATGCGTCGGCAAAACGTATCCCGAGTACTTCAATCATCTGAAGCAGACCGGTATGGTGATCGGACACGCATGAAGCCTGGCGACACGATCACGGTCTGCGCGGACTCGCTGTCCCGGCACGGCGACGGCATCGCAAACTTTCAAGGCTTCGAGGTCCACGTCGCCGGACTGCTCCCCGGGGAGACCGGCGAGGTCGAGCTGGACTACGTCAGCCGCCAGCGGCCACGAGCGCACGGCTCCGTCACCAAGCGTCGTAACACCCATCCCGGTCGACGCCCCGCGCCGTGTCAGCACCACGGCCGCTGCAACGGGTGCGCCGTCATGGAGATGTCGGTGCAGGCGCAGCGCAATCTCAAGGTCAGCGAGCTCGAGGCGCAGTACGGCCTTTGTGTCGACCGCGTCGTCTCGGTCGACGAGGAGGGCCTGAACTACCGGTGGTCGAGCAAGCGCGTGTTTGCAGGCGAGCCGGGCGCACTGGTGCTGGGCAGCTTCATGCGAGGCACCCACAACGTCGCCGACATGGCGGGCTGCCTCGTCGACCACCCGGACATCAGCGCGGCAGCCGACGAGCTGGTCAAGGCCGCCAACGCCCTGGGCGCCGCCGCCTTCGACGAGCTCGATGAGTCCGGCGACCTCCGCTACGCGTGGTTCAAGACCGATGGTCGCGGCAACGTGTTGATGGCCATCATCACGGCCGACCCGCTCGCAACGATGGTTCACCCGATCGTCGACGAGCTCGAGATCCCCGTCGGCGTCGCGTGGGGCGTCCACTCGGGCCGGGGCAACGACATGCGCGGCGTCACCATTCGGCCGCTGCGTGGGCGGCAGACGCTGGGCATCGAGCTTTGCGGCGAATCGGTGCACGTGGGGCCGCAGGGTTTTTTGCAGCCGAACCCACCCGCCGCTGCCCTCGCCTATCACGACCTCGTTCGCGTGCCCGCCGGCGGCTTCCCGCACGGCCGCGTCGCGCTGGACCTCTACGCCGGCGCTGGCATCACCACCAAGCTCTTGCGCGAGCGCTTCGAGGTGGTCGTGCCCAGCGAGTCCTACCCCGAGAGCGCGCGTGCACTCGGCATCAAGCCCGAGCTGGTCGAGGAGTTCCTCGCCGCGATCTTGGCCGACCCGCACCACCCGCATCGCAACCCGGACCTGGTCGTTGCCAACCCGCCGCGCGGGGGACTCGGTGCTGACGTCTGCGCGCAGCTCAACCGCCTGAAGGCGCCGCGGCTGCACATCATGAGCTGCAGTCCCAACTCCCTGCACGAGGATCTCTCGGTGCTGACGGGCAGCAGCGGCAGCTACAACCTGCTGCAGTGCCGAGCCTTCGACACGCTCCCCCAGACCGCGCACATCGAGATGGTCGCGTGGCTGGTCGGCAAGGGTTGACCCACGCGTCGGCTCAGAACGGCGCCTGGCCGACGTAGTTGCCGGGCGGGTCGTAGTTGCACACCCAAACGCGCGCCGAGCCGCAGGACGCGACGCCGCAGCCGACGGCGCGCGACGTCTTCCACACCACCTGCGTGTAGTGACCGCACACCGCTCCGCGTTTGCAGCGATGGCGACGGGCGTCGTAGTCGGCCCGCTCATCGACCCACGATGTCACCGCCTCCGCTGCGGGTCGTGGGTCGGAACTCCAGTACAGGTTTTCGCCCAGGTCGCCGCTGCTGTGCTCGAGGTCGCACCCACGCTTGGCGAGTCGGTCCGCCCACTCCTGCGCGACCGCGGCGATGTCCGCCGACCACTGCAGCGCGGGCACGCCGACGGCGGCGCGCGCTCGGTTGTGCTCCTCGACCAGCGCCTGTACCGAGCGCGCGTCGATGGTGGGCGTCGCCAAGCCGGACCCCGAACGGACCGGGGTACTCCGCTGCGGAGTCGAGTCGGTCGACGCGGGACGAGCGGTGCTCGCACACGCGAGCGAAACGGAGGCCACGACCAGCAGGAACACGCGCACCCCCGAAGTGTGGCTCACCTCGAGCCGAATGCGAGGCGAGCGCCCCCTGTGTCGGCGGTCGCAGCGGACCTCGCCGGCGCACTGCCTGGAGGCTATTCTTGCGGCAGCCATGAGCGAGACCGACGAGACCCAATCGCAGAGCACCGAAAGCCAAGCGGAGGCCGCGGCCGAAGACACCGCTGAGGGCCAGGGCGAGAGCAAGGCCAAGGACGACCTGCTCGGTCAGCTCGAGGAAGGCCTCGGCGAGCTGAAGAACATGGCCGGTGACATCGGCATCAAGCTCGGCTCGGCCGCCACGGAAGTCTCTGCCGAGGCCAAAGAGACCTGGGAGAAAATGGAGCCGCAGGTCAAAGAGAAGCTCAAGACCGCCGAGGAGACCCTCGAGCAGGTCACGGAGACCGCGGCGGAGCAGCTCAAAGGTCTGTTCGGTGAGCTGAAGAGCTCGATGCAGTCCCTCAAGGACAAGCTCTGAGCCCG
>JBCCQM010000153.1:0-20040 GCA_039024335.1 Myxococcota bacterium | reverse complement strand
CGACCGGTGGCTTCCCGCGGTCGCACGCAATCTCTGACGCCCGCTCGGAGCCGGCCTCGGCTATGCAACCTTCTGCGGAGATTCAAAGCGAGGATCGAAAATCCCTCGCGAACCGCCGCGCCGGACTGCGCCTATTCGCGGACCGGCTGGCAGATGCGGATCTGGCCGAGGTTGTCGGGCTCGTTGGGGTCGGGCGTGTGATAGACGCCACGCGAT
This sequence comes from Myxococcota bacterium, assembly GCA_039024335.1. Taxonomy (GTDB): domain Bacteria; phylum Myxococcota_A; class Polyangia; order Nannocystales; family Nannocystaceae; genus CAJXVA01. The sequence continues at coordinate 19,824 of JBCCQM010000153.1, read as the reverse complement.
CCGGTGAGCTGGCATTCGTAGCCGCCGCGGCAGTCGCGGTCGCTGCTGCACTTGCGGCGGCACGACGTGCGTGCCGAGACCTCGTCGGCGCACAGGCCCTCGCCGAGGCAGACCTCGTGCGGCTGGCAGTCGTCGCGCGGCGGGAGGACGGTGCCGTCGGCAGCCATCACCGCGATGTCCTCGCGCTCAGGGTCGCACGAGACGCTGAGGAAGTCGGTGCCGTACGTCTTCACGCAGGCGGCCTCGTCGGGGCACGAGTTGCGGCCGCAGCCCTCGATGGTGCACTCGCCTTGGCCCGCGATGCGGTTGGACAGGTCGCACGTCCGCTCGCCTTGGAGGCTGCAGTCGGTGCTGCGGCGGCACGCGTCGCCAATCTGCGACTGACAACCGGTGGCTGCGAGTACGAGCAGGGCGAGCGCTGAGAGGGCGGTCCGCATGAAGGCGCTGGACCATACACCACCTGCGCGCAGCGTGTCGTCGGGGCTGGGATCCACCGCACATCCGCACCTGGGGCGAAAATCCACGAATTCGCGACGCTCGCGCGCCGTCGCCGTCGAGCGAGATTTTGGCAGGAGCGCCGTTCATGCCAAGATTCCGGGGCTCGTGTCGTCCGAACTCGAGGACATCCTGGCCGCGTTCGCGAACCTGGTCGCGGCGCATGAGGCGTCGCGGGTCGAGCCGGACGACGAAGAAGACCCGGAGAACTTCCGGTGTACCGACTGCGTCGACTGCCGGACCTGTCGCTTCTGCACGTCGTGCGAGCGCTGCACCGACTGCACCTACTGCGACGCGTGCTCCGACTGCGAGGGCTGCACGCAGAGCCGAGAGCTCATCGCGTGCGCGGACTGCAGCCAGAGCAACCTGTCGGCGTACTGCGAACGCAGCTCGTACCTGACCCTGTGCCTGGACTGTGAGGGGTGCGTACAGTGCTTCGGCTGCGTCGGCATGACCGACGCGGAGTTCTGCATCCTCAACGAGAAGTACAAGCGCAGCGAGTACTTCAAGAAGGTGGCGCAGCTTCGCCAGCTGCTCGACGCCAAGCTGACCGAGGGCTGGATGCCGCCGTGGGTCGAGGCAGAGGCCGAAGACGAGGCCGAGGAGGAGCCGCTGCCGGCGCCACCGCCGATCGAGGTTGTCGCGCCGCGGAAGGCGGAACCGGAGGAGGCGGAGCCCGAGGCGTCGGAGCCGGTCGTGGAGGCGGTGCCCGTCGTGACGCCGGTCTCTCCGACGGAGCCGCTTCGCGTGGAGGAGCCGCGGACCGACGTCGCCGCCCCGGGCCGGATCGATCCGTACGCCGAGCGGACGTCGCTGCTCGAAACGGGTCCCACGCCGCTCGAGCGCACCGGCTCCTGGCCACCCGTGGACTCCCGAAGCGCGCGCTCGATGGACCGCGAGACCCGAGGCCGCGAGTCCTGGGAGGAGCTGTTCGAGCCCGACGAGCTGCCGCCGACGCGCGCCAAGGCACCGGCCGTACCGGAGCCCGTGGAGGACCCAGTCTCCGAGCGCTTCACGACCAAACCGGCGTCCAAGCCCAAGCCCGCATCCGAGTCGGATCCCGCCCGCTCGGGGCCGCGGTGGGGACAGGCCGCATCGAGCTCGTCGCGTTTCGAGCGGCGACCGCCCGATGCTCCCGCGACGCGACCGGTCGAGTCGCCCGCCGATCCGCCGGCCCCGGCGAAGCGCGACCGCGGGGGACCGCCAGCGGGGTTCTTGGGCGAGATTCCCGACGCGCCTTCGAGTCCAGAGGTCACCGGTGGCGTCCGCGTCGCCAAGCGACCGCGACGTCGTCGGTGAGTCCGGCGAAACTCGTCGCGCCGTGATACGGATGGCCTCATGCAGTCGCTGGCCATCCTCGGGTGCGGAACGATGGGCGAGGCCATCCTCGCGGGCTCCTTGCGCTCGGGCGCGCTGAAGCCGGCCCAGATCGTGGGCTCGGTGCGGCGCGCCGAAAAGGGCGAGCGACTCCGGCAGGCGCACGGCATCACCACCACCACCGATAACCTCGAGGCGGCGCGCGGGGCCGACGTGGTCGTGGCCGCCTTCAAGCCGCAGAAGCTTCAGCAGATCCTCGACGACGACGACATGCGGGCGGCGCTGGACGGCAAGGTGCTGATCAGCATCGCGGCGGGGGTTCGTCTGGAGACGCTCGCCGCGTGGCTGCCCAGGACGGTGGTGATCCGCGCCATGCCGAACACGCCCTGCCTCGTCGGTCGCGGCATGACGGCGCTGGCGCTCGGCCCTGGTGCCAGCGACGAGGACGCGGCGGCCGCCCGGCAGATTTTCGCCTCGGTCGGTCGCGTGGTCGTGGTCGAGGACAAGCACATGGACGCGATCACCAGCCTCAACGGCAGCGGTCCGGCGTTCGCGTACGTGATGCTCGAGGCGATGGCCGACGGCGGCGTGATGATGGGCCTGCCTCGCGACGTGGCGCTGGAGATCGCCGCGAAGGTATTCGAAGGCGCGGCGGCGATGGTGCTGGAGACCGGCTCGCACCCCGCCGCGCTCAAGGATCAAGTGACCACCCCGGCGGGCTCCACGATCGCGGGCCTGCTGACGATGGAGGACGGCCGGATCCGGTCGGTGCTGGCGCGCACCATTCAGGAGGCCACCAAGGTCGCTGGGACGCTCGGATAGCTGCGCAGTCGCGACGTGCGCCGTTCCCCGTTCCAGCTGCGGTAAGGTCGCTCGCGGTGGAGCACTTCGACGTTCTCATCGTGGGCGCAGGTCTGTCGGGTATCGGCGCGGGCTATCACGTCCAGACGATGTGCCCGAGCAAGCGGTACGCGATCCTCGAGGGCCGGCCGCGGCTGGGGGGAACGTGGGACCTGTTCCGGTATCCGGGCATTCGCTCGGACTCCGACATGCACACGCTGGGGTATTCGTTCCGCCCCTGGACGGCGGCCAAAGCAATCGCCGACGGACCCGCAATCCTCGAGTACGTCCGCGACACCGCCGAGCACTACGGCATCGATCGCCACATCCGGTTCAATCGCCGGGTCACGGGTGCATCGTGGTCTTCGGTCGAGGCGAAGTGGACGATCGAGGTTTCGGACACCGAGCAGGACTCGGTCGAGACGTACACCTGCAACTTCTTGTTCGTGTGCAGCGGCTACTACGACTACGACGCCGGCTACACGCCGAAGTTCGAGGGGCTCGACGACTTCAACGGTCGCATCGTTCACCCGCAGAAGTGGACCGAGGACATCGACTACGCGAACAAGCGCGTGGTCGTGATCGGCAGCGGGGCCACGGCGGTGACGTTGGTGCCCGCCATGGCAGCCAAGGCGGCACACGTGACGATGCTGCAGCGCACGCCCACGTACGTGGTGTCTCGCCCGGCCGAGGACCGCATCGCCAACGTTCTGCGCGCCGGGCTTCCGGAAAAGCTCGCGTATGGCGTGACGCGATGGAAGAACGTGGTGTTCGGGCAGGCGTTCTACAACCTGTGCCAGAAGGCGCCCGGCCCGATGCGCAAGCTGATCATGTCCGGCGTGCGCAAGGAGGTTGGCGACGGCGTCGACGTGGACACGCATTTCAACCCGCCCTACGACCCTTGGGATCAGCGGCTTTGCCTGGTGCCCGACGCCGACCTGTTCGAGTCGCTGCGTTCGGGCTCGGCCTCGGTCGAGACCGGACACATCGAGCGCTTTGTTCCCGAGGGCATTCGCTTGCGCGACGGCAGGACGCTGCCGGCGGACATCGTCGTCACGGCGACGGGCCTGCAGGTCAAAGTGATGGGCGGCATCGAGATCCGCGTCGATGACGAGCCGTTCGTGCCCGCAGAAAGCATGAGCTACAAGGCCATGATGTTCTCCGACGTCCCGAACTTGGCGATGTGCTTCGGCTATACCAACGCCTCCTGGACGCTCAAGGCGGACCTCACCAGCCTCTACGTCTGCCGTCTCATCAACCACATGGACGAGAACGGGCACCGCATGTGCGTGGCTCGCAAGCAGGACGGCGTCGAGCCCGAGGACTTCATCGGCCTCAAGGCGGGCTACATCAGTCGGGCGTCCGCGCTGCTGCCCAAGGCGGGCTCCAAGGCGCCCTGGAAGCTCAAGCAGAACTACTTCGTCGACCTGTTTCAGCTCAAGTTGTCGAAGGTCGACGACGGCGTCATGCAGTTCTCCTGAGCCTTCCGTCACGAATCGCGGGTGCTGCCGGGCACCCATGGACATGAAGGGCCGCTCGCTTCTCTTCTCTCTACTCGCCCTGCCCGCCTGCGAAGCTCGTGTGTCCGGGCAAGACGACCCGACCGTGCCCGACGGCGGGGACCCGTCGAAGTTCGACCAGAGCTGCGAAGCGTACTTCGAGGCCTACTACGCCTGTTACGCCGAAGAGGCAGGAGGAGGAGGAGGCTCGACGGGCGGCGCCTCATCGGTCGAAGACTACGCCGCCGAATACTGCGCACTGCTGCGAGCAGAGGCAGAGCAGGCGGGCGCCGATTGCCTCGGTGCGTTCGAAGAAGTCTTCGCCTGCATCGGGTCCCTCGACTGCGCTGCGCTAGAATCCGCCGAGGATGCTGACAGCTTCGGGGGCGTGCCGGAGGTCTGCCGCGACGTGTACATCGATGCCGTGCAGCGGTGCCCGGAGGCTCTCTCTGCCTGTTCGAGCTTCTCGCTCGGAGGCTTTGGAAGCACCGGAGGTTGCTCCGTCGGTGCCTCGGCATGCATCGACGGACACACCTACGACGTGGACTGTGGTGAAGGCGAACCATCGTCGTGCGAATGCAAGGTCGACGACGCGGTCGTGAAGACCGTCGAACTTCCCGCCACACTCCAGTGCCATTCCGAGGACTGGTTCGACGCAGCGCGCGAGGCCTGTGAGTTCCCGGTCCGGCCGTTTTGAAGGCATGTCGTCAGCCTAGAGACCGGGAACGTGCCGAGCGTCCCTGGCCCCGCTGTGACGCTGAGTGACGGCGGTCATCGGCTCGGCGCCGTGACCCACGTGCCGTGATCCTTGCCACGGCCGTTCGTAACGTCGGGCTCTTCGCCTTCGAAAGAGTCCGCGAGGCGAACGTCGTCGCAGCCGGATCGCCTCCGGCCCTCCTCCCGAAGAGCCGTCGTCGCCTCCGCCCGGCCGCATCCAAGCCACCGTCCACGCCGCGGCCGGGCGCGAGGTCGACGTTTCCAGGCCCTCGAGTGGCTTCAAACGGTCAGCGAGGGGTCCACCGGCTAGAACCGCCCGGAAAGAGACAGTCCGCCGAACGTTGGCGTGATTGCCCAGCTCCTGGACCGTTGATTCTCCATGATCGAACGCTCGGCCGGGCTTTTTTCGATGACGTTGATGACGCCGCGTCCGATGTACAGCATCCCTGTAAAGAGGACAGTCGAGGTGTGAAGGTTCCACCCGTCGTCAAGTCCCCAGATTCGGACGCTGGCCGCCACGGATAGTGCGCTCCCGGCCAGCAGTGAGGTTGTACCTGCGATGAGCCGCAGCCTCCGCGCGCGACGTGCAGCGTCGGTCCACGCTCGTTGGACTGCGGCAATGCTGACCTCCGAGTTGGGTGCAACCCGCAGGATCTGAAAGCTCCGGCTGCGTTGCAGCTGCTCCATCGGCCCTCGGTGCGTCAGGCTGAAGACTCCGAGTCCAATCGACACTCCGCCCGCGAAGAGGTGAACGCTCCCGGCCCGGGCCCGTCCACCATCAAGGTTAGGCGCCGTACCCAGCAGCGCCCCTCCTCCAATCATCCGCACTCCGCCTGTTGTCGTTTGAAGGATTCCGGCCATCTGACGGCGGCGTCGCTCGACAGCCACAGCCGCGTCAACTTGCTGCACGACAGAGTCACCGTCGGCCGCAAGGAGGGTCGCGGAGACGAAGGTCGCAAGGAGCATCGGCCGAGTGGTTCGAAAATGGACGTGAGTCGGTTACATCGCCTGGCGCGTCGAGGTCAACGCACCCTTCCGCCGAGTCCCGAAGCCATCGGTGCGACACGGAGAGGTCGACGTTTCGAGCCGCCGGGCTCTCGGGCGCGGCCTCAACGGTCGGCGAGGAGTGTCAGCGCGCGTTCCAGGCGGGTCAGGCCGCTGCCGAACGCTGCGCAGAAGATGAACTCATAGAGCGCTTCTTCCGACCAGCCCGCGTGCAGACCATCTTGAATGTGCGCATCGGTCATGCCGTGTGCATCTTCGGCCAAAGTGACGGCGATCGCTTCGAGTTCGGGCGGCAGCGGGAGGGATTCTGCCGTGGGGTTGCCGGAGCTTCGAGCGACGTGACGCTCGATCGCGGTGCGGAGTTCGGCCGGTGCATCACCATCGCCAGTTTGGATCGCGTCGCGCTGGGCGAGCAGCCGCGCAGGAGTCGCCCCCCGAAGACGTGTCCAGGACGCGCTTCGTTTTCCGAGCGCCATCGCTCCACCCGCCGTGTCGAGCGCGCGACCGATTGCGTCTGCCTGCTCCTGCGTCACGTCGGCACCGAACGCATCGACCATTCGATTCATCACCGAGAAGAGCGCCACCATCATCGAGGCGTGCTCGAGATCGGCTGCGGTCGCTCCGCCGCCGATCGCTCGATTGACGGCGTCCTCGCCCACCTCGTTGGGCCGGCGCGCGAGGGCTTCGAGGAACGTCATTGTGGCAAGCGTGCGGGGCGGTAGCGATGCTGAGCGCCAGGTCTCGCTCAGCGAGGCGGTGATCGCCTCGGGGTCCAGGTACTTCGACGCGACCGCGCCGTGCGACAGTGCTCAGAACTTGCAGCCGTTGCGCGCCGAGACGAACGCTCCGAGCAGCTCGAGCTCTGCGCGAGACCAGGTGTCGTGCCCTTTCCACACGCGACGCTTCCACCCCGAGAAGGGGGCGCGGTCGAGCTTGGTCTTGGCATCGAAGACGTGGATCGCTGCCGGGTAAAACCCTCCGAACATGGCCTCGACCGCGGCACGCTTCGCGCGGCTGGCGATGCCCGAGGGGTTGAGAATCGAGAGTCGAGGTTCGGTGAGCATGTCACGTGGCGCTGGGGTGGGGCGTTGGCATCGCGAGAAGCACCGCTAGCTTTCGATAGGCCCGGTGAGCACGGACGCGAAGCGTGCCCGCGGCGATACCCAGGTCCTCCGCGATTGCGTGCATGGCCTGCCCCTCGAGCTTGTGACGCCGAACGATCTCTGCCGAGTCGCGAGGGAGGGCCTCGACGGCGTCGCGCACGTGCTGCCGGAGGTGCCCGAGTTGTTCGTCGTTGCTCAGCCGCTGCTCGGGGTTGAGCGGAGCGAGCGGCGCACCGAAGGCCGCGGTGTCATGGAAGCGGGTGAGCGCCTCGACCCGGGCGCGCCGGCGGTACTCGCCACGCAGGTGGTCGAGGGTCGTGCGATAGGCGGTGGTCATGAACCACTGGTCGACCGAGGTCGGGTGGTTCGCACGGTCGTCGCTGTAGCGATGCCTCGAGGCATGGACGCGCATGAGCGTCTGCTGGAAGAGGTCGTCGACAAGATCCGGGTTGTGGACGCGCCCCCGCAGGAATCGCCGAACTTTGGGCTCGACGCGATGCACGAGGACATCGAACGCGCGCCGATCTCCATCGACGTAGCGCAGCATCAGCTCGTGCGAAGACACTTGCTCTGCGCTCATTCGTCACCGCCGAAATACTGCATGGAGACGGTCACGCTCATGTCCTGGCCAACCGTGAACTTGGCCGTAGACCAGCTTGGCCGGCCCTTTTTCACATTGGAGGCACCGATGCCCTCCTTGGGGAATCCAACGAAGTTCTTGTCCATTTTCCCGTTCCCATTCTCATCGTGGAACACCACCACAGCGTACGTACCAGGCTGGACTCCGCGGAATTGTAGCGAAGTGCTGCCACCGCTGAGCTGGCGCTTTCGGGCGCGATGCGCCGCTTGATTGAACTTTTTCGGAAACGTGTCCTCCGAGCCGTGGAGGAACGCCATCACGCCACCGTCGGCATTCCGCAGTCCCCGAATCTTCGCCGTGACGACGTGGCCATCGTCGGCGTCTTCGCTGGACGCGGGTGCGGCGACGAGGTTGGCAGCGGCGGCGCCAGCGGCCATGGACTGGTCGGCGGAAGCCGAGGACTCGCAGCTCGCCGAGACGGCGAAGAGCAGGGGTACGGCGAGGGTGTTCTTGGTCTTCATGATCAACGTCCTGTGGGTTGGGTGACGTCGGCGGGCACGGTGGCTCCCCGACCGCGCTTGAGCAGCGCACGGATGTCCTCGGCGATCGCGAACAACGAGGGCACGAGGAAGAGGGTGATGCTGGTGGCGAAGATGAGGCCCCATCCAAGCGCCAGCGACATGGGGCTGAGCACGGCGTCGTAGCCCCCAAGCCCGTACGCCGTCGGCATGACGCCGCCCACGGTCGTGAGCGTGGTGACGAGGATCGGACGCATCCGCTCGACGACCGCCGAGATGATGGCGCTGCGCTGCGAGGCCGGGTCGGGCTGGGCTTCGGCTTGCTTCTGCTTGGCCGCGTCGAGCATGACGATCGACGCGTTCACGACGACGCCCGCCAGCCCGATGATCCCGAGCACGGCGAACATCGAAAGCGACTTGCCGTGCAGGTAGAAGGTCGTGACGACGCCGGCCACCCCGAACGGGATGACGCTGACCACGAAGAATGCGTCGACGAAGCTGTTGAGCATGACGGCGACGACCACCACCATTCCAAACACCGCGAGCGCGCCCGCCTGTCCCATGTCTTTTTGGGTTTTTGCGGTTTCGGTCGCTTCGCCGCCCTGGTAGGCGTCTACGGCCGGATTGGCGAGCGCGGGGAGCAGCTCGGCGTCGACGCGCTTGGCCATCTTCGAGGCGTCGAGCGACGCGCCCGGTGCGATGTTGGCGGTCACGGTGGCCGCGCGGACCCCGTCGCGGTGATAGATCCGGGAGACCGCAGCGACCTCCACCGGGGAGACGACGTCCCGCAAGCTGACGAGCGTGCCGTTCCGGGCGCGGATCGGCGTGTCCAGGAGCGCGTCCAGGTCGACGCGCGCCGTGGGGTCGAACATCACCCGGAAGCGGGTGGTGTCTTCGAGGGTGCGGTGCTCGCTGACCGTCAGCCCGTGGAACGCGGCTTTGAGGGTGAGCGACACGACCGAGGCGTCCAGGCCTCGCATCGCGAGCTTTTCGGGGTCGGGCGAGAGTTCGATCTGGCGGATGCCGGGCCGCTCGTCGATCTCTACGTCGACGATGCCCTCGATGTCGGCGAGCCAGGCTCGCGCCTGCTCGGCGGTCGAGCGTCGCAGCTCATCGTCGTTGCTGGCGATGTGCAGCGTGACGGCACCTCCCACCGGAGGACCCACCCGCTTGGTCTCGAACACCAGTTGGGCGTTCTCGGGCACGTGCAGGCTGTCGGTGAGCAGCACCGCCCATTCGCCAGCGTTGTACTGGCGACCCTGAGGCTCGAGCAGCGCGCTGATGACCGCTTCGTTTTCGGCGGAGCCCGTCGTTTGGTCGACGGCCGCGCCAGACTGATGACCGACCCGCGCGGTGACGGCCATGAGATCGTCGCCCATGATTTGCGGCAGCTGCCGCTCCAGGCTCGTGGCCACCGCTTCGGTTTGCTCGATGGGCGTGCCCAACGGCATGTTGACCTTGATGTAGAGCGCCTCGGCGTCGTCCTGCGGGAACAGGTCGAAGCCCATGCGGGGGCCGAGCACGGCCATGACGAAGGCGAACAGGGCAATGAAGCCGCCGAGGACGAGGTACCGCCCCTTGAGCGCAACCCGCAGGGCTCGCTCGTAGAGCTTTTCCAGCACGATCACGAACTTGCGCTTGGGCGTGGCCTGCTTCTTCCGCGCCCGGGCTTCGGGCGCCTCATGCATGTGCGCGGGGAGGATGAGGAACGATTCGATCAACGACAGCGCGAGCGCCAGCATCACGACCACGGGCAGTGCCCAGGCAACTTTCCCCGGCATGCCGCCAATGGCGAGCATGGGGGTGAACGCGAGCGACGTCGTGATCGCGGAGGCGATCACCGGCTTGGCCACCGACATGACGCCGTCGACTTCGGGCGTGTCGCTCGTACCCTCGTTCTGCTTGGCGACGATACGCTCGGCCACGACGACGGCGTCATCGACCAGAAGGCCCAGCACCATCACCAGCCCGCCCAGCGCGATGAGGTTCAGCGTGATGCCGACCATCGGCATCAACACGATCACGCCCAGCAGCACCACCGGCACGCCCACGCCGACCCAAAGCGCGGCTTTGCGAGTGAGAAAAATGCCGAGCACGAGCACGACGAGCACGATGCCGACGACGCCGTTGCTCGCCATCACGCCCAGGCGGTTGCGCACGATGAACGACTGGTCGCCGACGAAGGTGGCCTCGACCCCGTCGGGAAGCTCGACCTCCTCGGCGGCGGCTTTGATCGCATCGACGGCCGCGATGATGTCCGCGTCGGTCTTCTTGCGGATGACGACCGACACGCCCGGCTTGCCGTTCGTATGCACGCGCAGGCCGCTGTCTTCGGTCGTGAGATGCACGCGCGCGACGTCCCCCACGGTGAGCACGCCGCCGTCGGGGTTGACCTGCAGCGGCGTGGCGGCCACTTCGGCCGGCGTCGCAAAGCGGGCGTTCATGACGACCTGCTTGCGGTCCGCGTCGGACTCGAGGATGCCGCCCGTGCCGGAGACGTTGCGTCGGTCGACGGCAGCGATGATGTCGTTGAGATCGACGCCGTGGGTTCGGGCGGCCGCCGGATCGAGCAGGATCTGCATCTCGGGGTCCTCGACGCCCACCAGCGATACGCTCGCGATGCCGTCGACTCGCTCGATGCGTCGCTCGAGGCGTTCGGCTGCCACTTCGACGGCGTCCGACGGGCCTTCGAGCGCGATCTCCAAGACGGGCATCTTGGCTGGCTCGACCCGCGTGACCGTGGGCGTGTCCTCCATGTCGTCGGGGAAGTCGCGCACGCCGTCGATGGCCTGCCGCAGGTCCGACTGCACCTCACGCACCTGCTGCGGAGACCAGTCGTCGTAAATCTCGACGGTGGTCACCGAGACGTTGTCGGTAACCACCGAGTGGAACTCGTCGACGCCGTCGACGTCTTCGATCGCGTCCTCGAGCGGAATGGTGACCTTGGTCTCCACGTCCGCCGCCGAGGCTCCGGGCAGGGTCGCGGTGACGATCAGCTGGTTGAGCGTGATCGCGGGAAAGCCCTCCCGCTGGGAGGACATGGCCTTGGTGAGGCCGACCACCACGACCACGGCCACCATCACGTGGACGAGGAAGTGTCGCTTGATGAAGAAGTCGACGAGCGCGCGCATGACTCAGGCTCCGACCTCGTCGAGTTCCACGGCTGCGCCCTCGGCCAGCGCGAAGTGACCGTCGGTGACCACGGTGTCGCCGTCGGACAGGCCGGTCAGGACGATGGTGTGGGTGGCGTCATGGCGACCCAGCGTCACGGCCTTCCGCGTGGCGGTACCGCGGTGTTCTCCACCGCGCTCGACCACCCAGACCGCAAATCCTGCACCGTGCCGAACGACGCTGGTGCGAGGGATGACCAGCTCGGGTTCGTCGGTGGCGGTGGCGAGGTCGAGTTGCCCGACCATGCCTTCGCGAAGCGGCGCACCCTCGGGCTGCTCGAGCCAGAACTCGGCCGTGTACGTGCCCGACACGGGGTCGATGAGCGGGTCGATGTCGTGCAGCGTGGCGTCGACTTCGGTTCCGCCGAGGGCTGCGAACGTCACGCGCACGGTGTCGCGGTCTGCCGCTTCGAGCGCGTCGGCTTCGACGGCGGTCAGGCCTACGCGCAGGCGAAGGCGGGAGAGGTCGGCGACGGTGGCCAGCGGGGTGCCCGGCGCGACGTAGTCGCCCACCTCGGCGTGCAGTCGGACGACGGTGGCGTCGAAGGGTGCCCGCACGCGGGCGTCGGAGATCGACTTGGCCGCTTGTCGACGCGTGATCTCGGCCTGTTCCATGCGCTTGCGCGCCGAGTCCCGCGAGGCGGCGAGCTGGTCGAAGCTGCTGCGCGAAATGTCTTGGCCGCTGAGCAGGCTCTTGCCGCGCTCGAGCTCTCGCTGCGCGAGGTCGAGGTCGATGGCCGACGCCGCTTCACTCGCTTTGGCCTGGCGCAGCGAGAGCTGGCTGTTGCGGGTGTCGATCTTGAAGAGGCCGCCTTTGGCCTGAACCGAAGCACCGCGCTCCACCGCGCGCTGGGTGACGCGGCCTGCAACTTCGGCGGCCACGGTGGCGCTCTTGAAAGCATGCAGCGTGCCGCTTGCGCTCGCGTCGATGGTGAGCGACCGCTGCTCCGCATCGGCCACCTGGACCCGGATCGCCGGCAGTTCAGCGCGAACCTCGTCTCGGGTGGGGGGTTCGGGACTCTGGGCCTGGGCCGTACACCCCACGGCCAGCGCCCCGAGGGCTGAGAGAACCCAGGGCGCCGCTGCGCCCTTCAGCGTGTTTCGACTGGAACGTGCCACGGCTCAGGTATTGAGCAAGCCGCGTGCCAGCCCAATCGGCGTGGGGTCCGGGGGCGTTGGCCGTCATGTTCGGATGCGCGACGCCGGATCTCCGAACGCGTCGGTGTTCGGGCGTCCGGCGATCCGGCGGCGGCCGTAGCCGCGGCGCCCGTCGTCATTGCGCATCTGTACCTGGCATCGCGCTTGCTCAGGACCGTGGGCATGCACGCGCTCCTGCTGTCTCTGGCTCTGGCTGCTCCCGCTCTTCCTTCGGCCACCGCCGCGTCAATCGTCGCGCAGCAGGCTGAGGGGGCGGTCGTCCAGACGATGAGCTTGGATGAGGCGTTCGCAGCCATGGAAGCGAACAACCCCGACCTCCAGACGATGGCGGCCGCAATCGACGACGCCGATGCTGCGGCACAGGCTTCGCTTGCCGCGGTGAAGCCGATGGTCACGCTCTCGACCACCTACACGCTGAACAACGAGGAGGCGCTGCTCGACATGGGGGAAGCGTTCGCCGGAATCGGGCAGGCGCTCGAGCAGGCGACGGGGCAGCCGGCAAACCTTGGGGATACCGGTGGGGCCACCACGATCCAGCCGCTGCAGTCCCTTACCGCGAGCGCGCAGGTTCAGGTTCCTCTCTTCGCCGCCAACGCGTATGCGGATATCAAGGCGGCGCGGGTCTCCGTCGATTCGTCCAAGGCCAACCGTGAGTCGCTCGAGATTCAGCTGCGAGGGGCGCTGAGGAACGCCGCATGGTTGGCGGGTGCAGCGGCGTCGTTCGTGAACGTCTCCGAGCAGGCGGTCGGCAACGCGGCCGCGCACGCCGAGCGAACCGAGCGCCTGGTCGAGGCGGGCCGGGCGACGCGGCTGAGTCTCAACCAGGCCAAGCTTCAGGTTCTTCAGCGCAAGAATGACCTGCTCAGCGCGAAGGCAGAGCTTGCGAAGGCGCAGCTGGCCATGGGGGTGCTCATCGGCGTCGACGGCCCGGTGGCGATCACGTTGCCGGACGTCGCCCCCGCCGTCTCGATTCCTCCGGCAGGAGACGCCGTCGCCCAGGGCCTGCGCGATCGACCCGAGATTGCAGCCAAACGCTCGGACGAGAAGGCGGCTCGACTGCGCGTGCGTTCGGCTCGCATGGCGTACCTGCCGACCTTGATGGGAACCTTCGGCGGCAACGCGAGCACCGCGGACTACGTCACGGGTCTGAATTACGCGTGGCAGGCCGGGCTGACGCTGTCGTGGAACGCCTACGTCGGCGGCTCACGGCGGGCGTCGAAGAAGCGAGCCGAGGCGGGGCTGCGCATGGCTCGGGCCGAGCGTCATCGTCAGGAGCTGACGGTTCGCCAAGAAGTTCTGGATGCGCGGCGCGAGCTCGAGCTTGCGCGGGCGAAGTATCGGCTCGCGGTCGAGGAGGTCGCGGTTGCCCGGGACGCGGCCGCCTCGGCGGAGCGGACGTTCGCCGAAGGGCAGTCGAGCTCGCTCGACGTGCTCGACGCGCTCGACAATGCGTTTTCCGCCGAGCTGCGGCGTGAGCAGGCCAAGGCGCAGGCCGCAGCCGCGGCGGTCCAGCTCGATACGGCCCGAGGCCTGCGATGAAGGGCATGCTCCAGCGCGCTTACCTGTGCATGACCGACCAGACCTGGGCTCGCGGTGACGTGCTGGTGACCGACGTTGTGCTCTTCGGCCGTCCGCTCCCTGGTAAGGTCGTACCAGCAGAGGTGTCATCCGGTTTCGACGAGTTCGAGCGCCGCGGTCTCGAGGGCGCGTTCAAAGCCGCCGTCGTGGCGCGCATCGCCCTGTTGGTGGGGATCACCTCGGTCACGCTGTGGCTCGCGTTCGCCGACCCTGCAATCTGGCGCCGCGTCGTGTTGGGGTTGCTGATCGCGTTGATGGCGATCGGCGACATCAAGACGCGGCGCCGGTTCATGCGCTACGGGGTCGAGCCGGCGCTCGTGCATCGCAACATGGCTGGCATGGCGTTCTCGCAGGTGATGCTGCTGACCGCGACCGGAGGCTTGGTCAGTCCGCTCCTGCCGATCTTGCTTCCCGGTGCGTTCTTGTCCGGGTTGCTCGCCGACCGGTGGGGACTGCAGCGCATCGTTGGAGGGGTTCAGATCCCCGCAATCTTGGTGTTCACCGCGATCCACGTCTCTGGCGTGGCGCCCTCGTTCGTGCCGCTGCCGTTCCAAGGAAGCGGCGATCCCAGCTTGACGCGCCTGCTGTTCTCCGGGGGCGCAATGATTCTGCTGACCTCGGTCTTCGGAAGCTTCGGGTATCGCCTCCGTCGGGAGGCGCGGCGAAATCTCGAGCAGCTTCAATCGGCGCAAGAGGCTGCGCTTGCCGTCCACCGCCAGCGAGCCGACGATCTGACGATGATGTCCGGGGAGATCGCCCACGAGCTGAAGAACCCGCTCGCCTCGGTCAAGGGCCTCACGCAGCTGCTCGCCCGGGGCTGCAGCCCCGAGGACACGAAGGCATCCGAGAGGCTTGGCGTGCTGCAGCGCGAGGTCGTGCGCATGCAGTCGATCCTCGACGAGTTCCTCAACTTCTCCCGTCCACTCACGCCGCTGACGCGCACCGCGGTCGACGTGCAGGCCGTGTGCGCCGATGTCGTGTCCCTGCACGAGGCGATGTCGGCAGCGCTCGCGCTGACGCTGCACGTCGACGTCGAGACCGACCTCATCGCTCAAGGTGACGCGCGCAAGATCGGCCAGGTGTTGATCAACCTGCTGCAGAACGCGCTGGAGGTCTCGCCCCCGGAGAGCGAAGTCTGGCTGCGGGGCGTCGCACAAAGCGACGGCGTGCTCATCGAAGTTCGCGACGCCGGGCCGGGCCTGTCGCTCGACGTCGAGGCGACCTTGTTCGAGCCGGGCGTGACCACCAAGGCCGACGGCAATGGACTCGGACTGACCGTCGCCCGCGCGATCGCGGAGCAGCACGGCGGCACCCTGACGCTTGCCAACCACCCTGAAGGTGGCTGCATCGCGCGGCTGTTCATCCCGAACGAAACGGAGGACGCATGAAGCCTCGCGTTCTGATCGTCGACGACGACGAGGGCGTCCGCTACACGATTGCGGGCATTCTCGAGGACCACGACGTCGAAGTGATCCAGGCCTCCGGCGGCGAAGAAGCACTCGCGATTCTCGATGGTGACCCGGCCGACATGCCCGGCTTGGTCATCACGGATCTACGCATGCCGGGCATGAGTGGTCTGGAGCTCATCGACGCGATCACCGCCCGTCCCGACCCGCCGAAGGTCGTGCTCATTACGGCGCACGGCAGCGAACGCATGGCCGTGGATGCGGTCAAGCGCGGCGCGTACGACTACTTTCGCAAGCCGTTCGAGATGGACGAGCTCATGGCGGTGGTCGACCGCGCGCTGGAGTCGGTCCGGCTGCGGGCGGAGAATGAGCGACTGCAGGGCGAGGTCGCCTTAGGACGGACCATGGTGTTTGCGTCCGCACCGATGCGCCGCCTCGCGGTGCTGGTTCGCCGCGTCGCCCCCCGCGACGTCACCGTGCTGATTCGCGGCGAGTCCGGCACGGGCAAAGAGAAGCTGGCGGAGGCAATCGTCGAGGCCTCGAAGCGCGCCCGCGGTCCGTTCGTGCGGTTCAACTGTGCCGCTCTCAGCCCCGAGCTGGCCGACGCGGAGCTGTTCGGCCACGCCAAGGGGGCCTACACGGGGGCGCATCGAGCTCGGGCCGGCTTGTTCCGGGAAGCCGAAGGCGGCACCATCTTTTTGGACGAGGTCGGCGAGCTCGCACCCAAAGCACAGGCCAAGCTGCTGCGCGTCCTGCAGGAGCGCGAGGTTCGGCCCGTAGGAGATGACCGTCCCGTCTCGGTCGACGTTCGGGTCTTGGCGGCGACGCACCGCCACCTCGAGGCCGAGGTTGCCGCCGGCCGATTCCGCGAAGACCTCTACTATCGGCTCAAGGTCGTCACTCTGGGGATTCCTCCCCTGCGGGAGCGTCCCGACGACATCCCTCCGCTGGCGGCGCTGTTCCTCCGGACCTGTGCCGAGCGGATGGGCCTGGACCCGGTACGCCCAACGCCTCAGCTCCTCGCGGCGCTGCAGTCCAGGCCGTGGCCCGGCAATGTGCGCGAGCTGTCGAACGAGATCGAAAGTCTCGTGGCGCTTTCCGATCACGGCGAGATCGACGTCGCCATGCTCGGGGGTGGTCCCGTCGCCGCGCCGCGACCCGCTCCGTCACCGGGCACGCTCAAGGAGCGACTCGACGCCTTCGAAAAGCAGCTCCTCGAAGACGCGCTCGCCAGCGCCAACGGGAACCGCACCGAGGCCGCGAAGGCGCTGGGCATCGGTCGCGCGACCCTTCACGACAAGCTCCGCAAGCACGGCCTGGCGTAGCCGCGCGCCTCAGCTCAGGGGCCAGGCGGCGCTCGACGCCGACTCGATCGCGTGGCCCTTCGTTCCGTCGTGCGCGGCCCCCCAACTCCAGTCTTCGCGTAGGGACTGTACGTTGTGGCCCAGCTGTAGACCTTGGTCAGTTTGGTGCTGGGCCGATCGCGAATGCTCGGAGGGCTTCCGTCGCCGTAGCGCGAAGCTCAGCGTCCCCCGTAGAGAGAGAGTCTCGATAATAGAACTGGCTCATCGGAGACAGACCCCAGAGTCCGACGGCTTGACCGAAGAAGTCGTCGTAGTCCGACGGGTCGTAGTCCATTGAAGTCCAGGGTTGGAGGACACCGTCAATTGTCGCGTATCCGCCGGAATAGTTTACGCAGGTTCCGATCGGGCTAGCTCCAAGGATCTGCTCTTGATCGTTGGCGATCGCAAATTCTCGTTCGTTCGGCCATTCTTCGACGTTGGGGTTGAACTCGATCAGCGGGAACACAAACTCGACGTCGTCGATGTCGCAGTAAATACTGCCGAGGGGGTAGGGGGTCATCGTGCCGGTTTTCCGGTCGAGCGTGTATTTGTCTAGCTCTCCGTCGGACTTAGGGGTGAGAGCAGGAGCAATCAGGACCGGGACTCCGTCCGGGTCGAGAGTAAAAGAGGAAATCGGTCCTTCGGACTCGAGAAGAACAAGAGTGTCGTCCACGCGAGTTCCGTCCTCGAAGCAGTGTTGCTCGACGTACCATTCGGCCCCTAGCCGTGAGAGAGTCACAAGGTTTCCTTCTGCGTCAACTTCGATGCCGACCTGTTCTCTTTCGAAGCTCCATAGCGGTTCTACGACTGCCTCCTCCCCTGCGAAGGTGACGCGGCCGAGTCTTAGCCCATCTGCAGATAGCGACACGAATTGCCCCGGGGGAACAAGACACGGATCCGTTCTGGCTCCTCCGGTCGAGTCGTCCTCGGCAGCGGTTGTGCCAGTCGAGTCTGACGTGTCTTCAGAAGTCGAGCCGTTCGATGTCGCTGTGCCGTCGACGGTGCCGCTCGGTGTCGTCGATGTCGGTCCTAGAGTAGTACTCTGATCTGTCTGTCCTGTCGACGCATCGCCGGAGTCCTCCGCTCCATCTGAGTGTGCCGCCGAAGTCGACGCCTCCGTCGAGTTCTCCCCGCTGGAGGGAGAGTTGCAGCCTACTAGTGCGAAGAGAGTAACCAGGCTGATGGAATATCTTGCTATGAACGCTCTGTGTTGCATGCGGTCCCTGTTGACGAGGGGTGCCTTCGTTTGTTCAAGGGCGGCAAATCTGTCTTCGTGCGCTCCCGCGCTGTCTGCCCACTGCGTTGCTCCGCCGAGCACTTTGCAGCATCAAAGTGGCAGATGCCGACAGCTGAGATTTTTATTGCATCGCGTTGTTGGATGCCGCCAGGTTGCTCGGATGGGGCGGCCTAGAGGTTGAACGCGTCGATATCGGGCACCACTGACGCTTTGAGTGGAATCGGAAGGGCGGACGACGCATGCGGGTTCGCGAAGGCGTCGTCGTAGTCGTCAACATCGGCGTAGTACCCGCTTTCCGAACTTGGCGGCTCGTACATGTATTCGCAAAATCCGTCCGTGCACTCCTCGTTGGCGTCGCATGTGTTCTCGCAGCGGCCGCAGTTTTCGTTGGACATGAGGATGTCCGTGCACGTGCCCGGAGAACAGACCGCGGAGCCGACGCTGCATACCTCGACCTCGACCGTGGTGCTTGCGGCGATGCCTGCGTTATCGAAGAGCTCGACCTCGAGTACAATGGGGCCTCCCGACTCGCCGGCTGTCTCTAAAAGCGTGGGGAACGAGGCGCGGAACGAATAGACGCCGCTGGAGACCTGCCCGAGGGGCCCGAGCACATTGTCTTGCAGCCGAACCAGACCCCCGACGAGTTGGTCGAGCATCTCTGCATGCGTAACGACAACGGTGAGGTCCACGGCATCGCCCTCGCCGACGATGGCTGTACTCGCGGCAACCTCCAAGATGTTCGGGCCTACGTCAGACTCCGTTGCCGTGGAGTCGTCTGTATCCGCGGGCTGGTCCGCGTCATCGCATGCGCTGGACAGCGCGATGCAGCCAAGAGCAGCTACTGGGAGCATCCGGAAAGTCACGGGCGGACCGTAGCACGGGCCATGGCAAGGCCCGATGGGCTACGTTGGAGGGTAGAAGTGACATTGCTGTCGCGTCTTCAACCCGCTGGTGCACCCCCGGGGGAGTGTCGCAGCATCGTCGTTTTTCCGAGAATTCATAGCCCTATATGGTCTTGGCGACCGAGTGGGCTTTGGGACGAGTGGGTGCCTGCTCCTGCGGCAGTTCGAGCGATAGGGCGGTAGTGCGCTATTGTCGAAAGTGTACGTGATCAATGCGAGCTATCATGAGTATTGATGTTGGCATCAATGATCGCGCTTATTGGCAGGGCTGCTCATCCCGTCGATGAGGCAACCGCCTCGGTCTCGAGGCGCACCGCGACCTCGAGCGGCGCGCTCATCGAACCTTGAGACGCCGGGACGGGGCTTTTGCTCGGATCTCGAGGTGAGTCGTTTGGAGCCAGGGCGTCACCACTCCCGACTCCGTGGTCGCGCGCCTCAGCTCCGGGGCATCCCGAGGGACCGCACGCCGAGGCGCTCGCGATCGTGGGGAGCGTCGAGGTCGAGCGCGGGACCACCGGGAATGATCCGCGACGGGTTGAGTCGCTCGCTGCGGCCCATGTAGCCGAGCTTGTAGAACAGCACGTTGCACGTCTGCGCAAACCCGGGCGTTTGGTAGAGGTCGCGCAGGTAAGGCCCGAGGTTCGGATAGTCCGCGATGCGTCGTCGGTTGCACTTGAAGTGCCCAAAGTAGACCGCATCGAAGCGAATCAGCGTGGGAAAGAGGCGGATGTCCGCTTCGGTCAGGTGCGAGCCGCAGAGGTAGCGGTGTTCGGCGAGCTTTCGGTCGGCGCGGTCCAAAGCCGCGAACACGTCTTCGACCGCCTCGGTGTACGCCGCTTGCGTTCCGGCAAAGCCCGCCCGGTAGACCCCGTTGTTGATGTCTTTGTAGACCCACGCGCTCGTGTCCTCGATGCGCTCGCGCAGGGCGTCGGGCACCAAGTCGACGGGGTTTGTCG